>DATADD010000060.1:0-28352 GCA_036258675.1 Actinomycetota bacterium
GGGGTCGGGGCAGCGCGCGCACGCCTTGTGCCCCCCGTAACGGGTGGTGGCCCAGATCAGGTTGCCTTCGTCGTCACCGCGATCGATGGCTCCCAATCGTCGTCGCCGTCGACGGAGAAGGGCCTCTCGCGGGTGAAGTCGGCGCGGACGGGACCCGAGGCGGCCGTCACCGCCGCGAGGGCGAGCGCCAGCACCACCGTCCCTGATCGACGAGCCCGCCTGTTCATCCACCCCCCAATCGCTCCCGCGCGGCATGGTCCGAAGCCCCGCTCGAGGCGCGCAGGCTACCGCGCTCAGCCGTGCGGCGCCGACGGGGCGCCCGACGGGTCGCGGTGAACGGCGCGGACCGCTAGAGCGCGGCGGCCGAGGCGAGCGCGAGCCAGCTCAGCGCGAGCCCGTTCGCGACGCGCGCGCCGGGCCCGCCGGCGAGCCGCTCGAGGGCAGCCAGCTCGCCCGCGCCCTCGGTCTCCGCTCCGCCGAGACGCCCGACGACCACCGACAGCCCCCGCACGAGGCCGAACGGTCCGCACAGGGCCGCGCCGAGCAGAGCGTCCCCCGACGCGAGCGCGACGGCGGCGACGGCCGCGAAGGTGCCGTGGCCCATGTGGGTGAGGAAGCCGAACCCGAGCCCGAGCCCGTAGAGGAACGCGCTCGTCGGCGGCGAGTAGAACGTCCTCCACCAATCGGGAACCTGGGCGCGCCGCTCGGGCACGGGGACCGGCGCGCCGAGCCACTCCCGGGCCGCGTAGAGAAGGGCGACCGCGGCGAGGGCGCCGGCTCCCGCGAGACCCCACGGCGCGCCGAGCGCTCGCCCCGCGCCGCCGAGGAGGGCTCCGAGGGCGGCCGCGGACAGCGTCGCCCCGAGCGCGTGCAGCAGGACCGAGACCGTGTATCGGGATCGCCGGCGCCCGTGGACCACGGGCGTGATGGTCGTGACCATCGACATCCCTCAGGGACTGAACAGGGTCGACAGCCCCGCCACCACCGACGCGGCCACCGCGGCCGGGAACAGGGCGTCGCTCACAGGAGGGCCCTCATCGCCTGCGGGGCATCCCCCCGATCCCGACGAAGCGCCACGCGGCCGGCAGGGCGGCCGCTGCGACCAGCAGCTTGGCGACCTCGGCCACCACGAACGGGTACAGGCCGAGCTCGAGGGCGCGCGCCGAGGGCGCCTGCAGCGCGGCCGCGAGCCACGTCACGCCGAATGCGAACACGGCGATCTCTCCGAGCAGCATCGCCCCGATGCAGCTGCGCGCGCTGCGGTCCCAGCGCCGCTGGGCGAGCAGGCCGACGAGCGCGGCGGCGACCACGAAGCCCCACAGGTACCCGCCCGTGGTGTGCAGGGGATCGGCGCGCACGAGGTACAGGACGCCGCTCTTGGCCTCGGCGAAGACGGGCAGCCCGAGAGCACCCTCGGCGAGGTAGAGAAGGAGCGCGAGCGTCCCGCGGCGCGCCCCCAGGACGGCGCCCACCAGCAGGACGGCAAGCGTCTGCAGCGTGACGGGGACCGGCGTGAAGGGCAGCCGCAGCGAGAGCTGTGCCGCGCCCGCCACCACGAGGCTTGCGCCCACTATCACGAGCACCTCGAGCGAGAGAGGATGCCGCCGGGCGCGGCCGCGGCGGACCCACACGTCGGCGAGCGCCCCGTGCGCCCCCGCGCGCGTCGCGCTCCACTCGCCCATGAGACCGTCGCCGGCGCCGGTCAGCACTTCACGTTGGTGTCGCGATAGCCGATGCAGAAGACCTTTCGCCCGTTGCGGCAGTAGCCGGTCACCGACGCGTCACCGTTGATGCGAACATCGGAGTACGAGCAGCAGTCGAAGATGTGGCGGATGCGCCCGTTGCAGCAGCGCGACCATCCCCCTCCGAAGCGCGGCTTGCCCGTGAAGGGGTAGCGCGCGGGAACGACCTCTTGACACACGCGCCGGCGTCTCTGGCTGCGGCTCACGTAGATGTCGCCTTTGTCGTCGACGGGGTAGCCGTGCTTGGGGTGCACGGGATAGCCGTACCTGTCGAGCCGTGTATGCGGGCGGAAGGGGTGGGGGCAGGAACCCGTCGTGTAGAGGTGGCCGCAGATGTGGTACGCCTGCGCTCGCTCCGGCGACAGCGCCACCGCGACGAGCGGGCCGCCCACGAAGGCGACGAAGCCGGTCCCGAGCCTCCCCAGGAACGATCGCCGGCTCGAGCGCCGGGCGAGGTCCACGGAGGCCCGCTCCACGGTCTGCGCCCACATCAGCGCGCGCTCTCCCGCAAGCCGACGCCCGCCATGCGGCGGCGCGCAGAGTCGACGAGGCCCTCCATCTGCTCGAGGTTATTCGGTGTCCCCTTCGCGCGCACGCTCCCCGACTCGTCGAGCACGACGACGTAGGGCGTGCCGGGGATCGACCACGACAGGAACGCGTCGGGGGCGGCGAGCACCGGCGTCCTGCCTCCAACGCCGGTGAAGGAGGCGTTCGCCTCCTCGACGTCAAGCTGCGAGACGACGAACGCCGCCATGCCGGCGCGCCGTCCGAGCGCGCCGAGGCCCGGCAGCACCTGCTCGCACACCATGCATCCAGGGGACGCGAACAGCAGCAGCCGGGCGCGCCCGGGCCCGCCCAGGGAGACGCTCTCTCCTGTTGCGGCGGCGCGCGCCGCGACGAGCTGGGGCGCCTCGCCCAGAGGCGGGCCTTCGTCGTCCATCTCGAGGGCGCCGCGCGGACCGAGGCGGAGATGCAGGGTGCCGATCTGTCGAGCGAGCGCGACCACGACGGCGCAGAGGGCGGCCACGACGAGCCACAAGACGATGTACGACGCGGCCCACCACCCCTCCATGACGGCACCTTCCGACGCGGGTTGACCGAGGTCCAGCCTAGTGTCTCCCGCGAGCGCGCCGTCGTAGGATGCAGCCCCACGCATGACCGTCTCCGGTGCGCTGTCGACACTTCTTGCACTCGTCTTCGCGTGGGCGTGCGCGGCCAAGGTCGTGGCGTGGAGCAGCTGGCGCGCGGTGCTCGAGGGCTACGGCTTCGACCGGCGCGCCGGATCCCTCGCGGCCTTCGCCGTGCCGGCGGCGGAGGCGGTCGCGGCCGTCCTGTTGCTCGCGGGCCGCGCGCGCGTCGGCGCCGCGCTCGCTCTCGCGCTCGTCTCTGCCTTCTCCCTGGCGGTGCTGCGCGCTCGCTCGATCGGAGGCGACAGGGTCCCATGCGGCTGCTTCGGGCGCGCCGACGAGCGCGACTACCGACAGCTGCTCGGCCGCAACCTCCTGCTCGCGGCGCTCGCCGGGGCCGTGCTCGTGCTGCAGGGAGGCGACGCCGCGACGATGCCGTCGCGGCCGCCCGTCCTCCCCGCGCTGCTCGTGGTCGCCGGCCTCTGTTTGCTCACGTGGGTCGCGTGGACGGTGTCCTCGTCGCTTCGAGACAAGGGCCGGTGATGGGTCGCAGCGTCACCGCGCTCGCGGCGGCCGCTCTCCTCCTCGTTCCGTCCGCAGCCGCCGCCCGCACGGTCGTGCGCGACCCGAACGACTCTCCCGGATTGCTCGACGTCCGCCGGGTGAGCCGCTTCGGTGCCCGCCCGCCGGTGTGGAAGATCTCCACGGCGCGCCGCTGGTCCGCGGCGCGCGTCCAGGATCGCGGCTACCTCCTCGTCTTCTTCGACACGTTCGGCGACGATCGCTCCGACTACTACGCGCTCGTCCGTTCGAACGGGCGCGAGATGAAGGCCCGGTTGATGCGCGATCCGCGCAGGGCGCGCGACCGGCGCATCGCATACCTGACGGCGTGGCGTCGCGACAAGCGGAGCGTGTCGGTGCGCGTGCCACTTCGCAGGATGACGACGCCGCGCCGGTGGTTCGTGTGGCGCGTCGAGACGCTGCTCACGGGCCGGAGATGCAAGCGGGTCTGCTTCGACGTAGCCCCGCCCTCCGGGCGGAGGGAGCCGCTGCCGGGCGCTCGGTCGTCCGCGGCGCGCTGAGGTGGCGCCCCGCCTCGTCGTCCTCGGGTGGGACTCGGCCACCTTCGACGTGATCGATCCCCTCGTCGAGCGAGGGCGCCTCCCCGCGCTCGCGGGGCTCGCCCGCGACGGTTTCCGGGCGCGCCTGAGGTCGAGCTGGCCGCCGATGACGGACTGCGCGTGGACGTGCGCCTTCACGGGGGCGAACCCGGGAGCGCACGGCATCTACGGATCCTGGTACCGCGCTCCGGGCGCCTACGCGTGCAGGCTGTTCTCGTCGCGGGATCGGATCGCGCCGGCCCTGTGGGAGATGGCCGACGACGCGAGGTTCGCGGTGTGGAACGTCCCCATGACCTACCCGCCGACATCGGTGCAGGGCGCGATGGTGGCGGGCTACGGCGCGCCGCCCGGGACGCGCTTCTGCGCGCCGGACGGCCTCCAGGAGGAGCTGGCGGAGAGGTGGCCGCTCGAGGACCTCCTCGACCGCGCCCCCCACGGCTCGCTCGAAACCTTCCTCGACGACCTCGTGCGGGGGTTGAGGGCCCAGTCCGAGGCGATCGTGTGGCTGGCGGGGCGCGTCGAGGCCGACTGCGTCATCGCGGTGTGGCCGCAGATCGACCGGGCGCAGCACTTCTTCTGGCGCTTCCGCGGGACCGACCATCCCCTCGCGGGCGCGGTCGACGCCGTCTACGAGGCGGCCGATCGAGCCACGGCCGCCGTGGTCGAGGCCTTCGACGGGGCCGACGTCGTCGTCGTAAGCGATCACGGGGCCGGGCCCCTGGGCGGCGACGTCAACGTCGGCGCGTGGCTCGCGCGCCGGGGCCTCGCCCGCCACGGCGCCTCGCCGCGTCCACGCCTACTGGATCTCGCCTGGGCCCTCCCGCCGCGGGCACGGCGGGCCGCCAAGCGGCTCGCGCCGGGGGCCGCGCGACGCGCCTTCGGCGCCACGCTGGCGGGCCAGCTCGGCCCCTTCGAGTGGGGCGCGACCAAGGCGTTCATGGGCTTCCACGGCGACCTGTGGCTCAATCTGCGGAGCCGCGAGCCGGAGGGGATCGTCGAGGAGGCGGAGGCGCCCGCGCTCCTCGAGGAGCTGGGGGCGGCGCTGCGCGCCCTCGCCGACCCCCGGACCGGCGCGCCCCTCTTCGCCGCCACGATGGCCCGGGACGAGATCTACTCCGGGCCCGCCGCGGGCCTCGGCGCCGACATGATGCTCGACTCGTGGTCGGCGGGCTACCGGGTCGCCCCGGGGCGGCGGGACTCGGGCGAGATCGTCACAACTCCCGCGCCGCTTCCCGGAGTGCGCGAGGCATGGTCGTCGGATCACCGCCCCGAGGGTGTGTTCGTCGCGGCGGGGCCCAGGATCGCGCGCGGCGCCGCGACCACGTTGAGCCTGGTCGACGTATGCCCCACCTGCGTCGCGCTCCTCGAGGCCGCGGTCCCCGCCGGGTTGGACGGCGCCGTGGCGGAGGCCGCGCTCGACCCCGCCTTCCTCGCGCGCCATCCCGTCCGCACGGACGCGGCGCGGACCAGGGCCCCCGCCGCCGGCGACTTGCCCGAGGACGAGGCCGCCGCGGTGGCGTCGCACCTGCGCGATCTCGGCTACATCGAGTGAGCCCCCGCGTCGGGCAGGATGGGCCCGTGGAGACGAGGCTGGCACGCAAGGAGGCGGCCGTGCGCGCCTCGGTGCGCGCCCTCGGCCGCGTCGTCGTTGCGTTCTCGGGCGGCGTCGACTCGGCCACTCTTGCCGCCCTCGCGCACGACGAGCTGGGAGCGGACGCGCTCGCGGTCACCGCGGCATCGCCGTCGCTGTCGGCGCGCGAGCTGCGCGGAGCCCGGGCGCTTGCCTCGAGCCGGGGATGGAACCACGTCCTCGTGCGCACAGGCGAGATGGAGCGCGACGAGTACGCGCGCAACGAGCCGGACCGCTGCTACTGGTGCAAGACCGAGTTGTTCGAGGTGCTTGCGCCGCTGGCGCGGGCGCGCGACGCGACGGTCTTGGTGGGCACGAACGCCGACGACCGCGGCGATTTCCGTCCCGGACAGGCCGCGGGCCGGGAGCACGGAGCCCGCACGCCCCTCGCCGACGCGGGCCTCACGAAGGCGGACGTCCGCGCTCTGGCGCGCCGCCTCGGGCTCGACGTCGCCGACAAGCCGGCGTCCCCGTGTCTCGCATCAAGGATCGCCTACGGCGTGCGCGTCACGCCCGAGCGGCTCCGCCGCGTCGAGCGCGCCGAAGAGGCCGTGCGCTCGCTCGGCTTCGAGATCCTGCGGGTGCGCGACCACGGCGAGCTGGCGCGCATCGAGGTCCCGCCCGCGGACATCGCGCGCGCGGCCTCCGCCTACGCGCGCTTGAGCGATGCGCTTCTCGCCCTCGGGTTCCGCTACGTCACCCTCGACCTCGCCGGGTTCCGATCGGGCTCCATGAACGAGGTCCTGCCGGGCCCCGTGCTGCGCGCTTCGGGCCCGGACCAGGGGGTCGAGATCGGCGCGCCCTAGAGGCAGCCCGCGTGCAGCCTGAACCGATCCCCGGGCTCCCGCGCGATGGGGGCGGCGTCAAGCGGGTCGCCCCCCTCGAGCTGTTCTTCGACCTGGTCTTCGTCTTCGCCCTGACGCAGGTGACCGCCCTTATGGCGAACGACGAGGGGTGGTCGGGCCTCGGACGCGGCATGCTCGCCCTCGCCGCCATCTGGTGGGCGTGGGCCGCCTACGCATGGCTCACCAACGAGGTCGATCCCCGGCGAACCGGCGTGCGGCTCGCGGTTTGCGCGGCCATGGTCGCGATGCTGCTCGCGGCCCTGGCTCTGCCGGGCGCGTTCGGGGACGAGGCGCTGCTGTTCGCCTGCTCGTATCTCGGGGTGCGTGTCGTCCACGTGGGGCTGTTCGCGGCGGGCTCGGACAGCGACGACGTCCGGGGCGCGGTGCGCGCCCTGACGCCACCGGCCGTGGCGGCCCCGGCCGCGTTGATCGGAGCCGCCTTCCTCGAAGGGTGGGCGCAGGCGGCGGTCTGGATCGCCGTGCTCGCGTTCGACTACGTCACAGGGGGCACTCGGGGCATCGGGGGGTGGAGGCTCTCGCCCGGGCACTTCGCCGAGCGTCACGGACTCGTCGTGATCATCGTCTTGGGGGAGTCCATCGTCTCGATCGGCGTCGGCCTGGCGGACGCCTCTCTGGGAGCCGGCGAGCTGCTCGCGGCCGCCCTGGGCGTCGTGATCGCGGCGACGATGTGGTGGGTCTATTTCGAGCGCGCGGCGGAGGACGGGGAGGCGGCGCTGGGGCGGGCCCGCCCCGGTCTCGAGAGGAACGTCCTCGCGCGCGACATCTACAGCTACCTGCATCTGGTCATGGCCGCGGGGATCGTCCTCCTGGCCCTCGGGATCAAGCAGTCCGTCGCGCACGTGGAGGAGCCTTTCCGCGCCGTGGACGCGCTCGCGGCGTGCGGCGGCACCGCCCTCTACCTGCTCGGCCTCGTCGCGTTCCGTATCCGCACGGAGGGGATCCGCGACGGAAGGCTGGTCGCGGCGGCGGTCGCGTGTCTCCTTCTCGTCGCGCCCGCGCTCGTCATCGCATCCGCGTGGACGCTGGCCGCGCTCGCCGCGGCGGGCGTCGCCGTCATCGCCACCCAGCACGCCCAACGCGCGACGCAAGCGCGCGAGCGCCCATCTCGTTAGAGACACGGGGGCGATAGTGTGGCCCTCGTGGTTCGCTCTGGCGCCGCCGCAGCCGCGGTGAGCTGACGTCCTCTCGCTAATGGCCCCTCGATCGCAGCCCTCCGCGCGCGTCCGCGCCCGGACCGTGCTCGCCGTCGTCGCGCTCGCGTGCCTCGGCCCACCAGGCGCGCCCGCCGTCGACGCGGAGGCGCAAGAGGCCGCCGACCCGGCCCGGGGGCGGGAGCTGTTCGTCGAGTCGTGCGTCTCGTGCCACGGGGTCGAGGGCCGGGGAGGCGAGTTCGGCCCGCCCATCGCCGACGCGGGGGCGGCCGCCGTCGACTTCCAGCTGCGCACGGGACGCATGCCGCTGGCGAACCCGCAGGGGCAGGCCGTGCGCAAGCCGCCCGCGTTCGGTCCCGAGGACATCGATGCGATCGTCGCCTACGTCTCCTCCCTCGGCGGCGGCCCCCCGATACCCTCGGTCGACATCTCGTCGGGGGACCTCCGCCTCGGCCAGAACCTCTTCGTGAACAACTGCGCACCGTGCCACGGAGCGACCGCCAACGGGGGTGCGGTCGGGGAGGGCGCGCTCGCGCCGACGCTGCATGCGTCGGAGCCGATCGACGTCGCCGAGGCCGTGGTCTCGGGCCCGGGGCAGATGCCGGTGTTCGGCTTCGACGACGAGGAGAGGAACTCCGTCGTCCGCTACGTCGTGTTCCTCCAGCGCGAGCGCCAGCCCGGCGGCGCCGACATCGGCGGGGTCGGCCCGGTCCCCGAGGGCTACGTCGCGTGGGCCTTGGGGACCGTCGCGGTCGTCGCCATCTGCCTCTTCATCGGCCGCCGCCGCAGCGGACGCGGGCAGGGCTCGTCGACGTGAGAGGCGTGCGCGGGATCGCGGCCGGCTTCGTCGTCTCGATCGCGGCGTCGGTGGCGCTCATGGTGCTCTACGCGCTCGGCGGACAGGCGCAGCTCGAGGGGGTCCTGCTCGCACTCGCCCTCGGCGGGCTCGGGACGGGGATCGTGTTGTGGGCGACGGACCTCCTCGACGAGCCGGAGCTCGTGGAGGAGCGAGAGCCGCTGCCCTCCGCTCCGGAGGAGAGACGGGAGGCGTCGGAGGCGCTCGGCGCGGGCGCCGTCACCCGGCGCGCCATGCTGGTGCGCCTCGTCGGCGGCGCCGTCGGCGCGCTGGCGGCCGCGCTCGCGATCCCCTCTCTATCGCTCGGGCCGCGGCCGGGCGAGGACCTCTTCCGCACCGGCTGGACCCGTGGAGCGCGCGTCGTGGGGGACGGCGGGGAGCCGATCGCGGCCGCGGACGTCGAGCCCGGGTCGGTCGCGACCGTGTTCCCCGAGGGCCGGGCGGGCTCGGCCGACTCGCAGGCGCTGTTGATGCGGGTCGACGAGGCGTCGCTGCGCCTTCCCGCGGAGCGAGCCGGCTGGACCCCCGGGGGGTGCGTCGCGTACTCCAAGGTCTGCACGCACGCGGGCTGTCCCGTGGGTCTCTACCGGGCCGAGGCGCAGCAACTGCTGTGCCCCTGCCACCAATCGACCTTCGACGTGCTGCGGGGGGCGGTCCCCGTGTTCGGCCCCGCCGCCCGCGCCCTCCCGCAGCTCCCGCTCGGAGTGGATTCCGAGGGCTTCCTCGTCGCGGGCGGCGACTTCTCGGAGCCGGTCGGGCCGAGCTTCTGGAACCTGACCTCGGGAGAGGGCTCGGGGTGATCCTGCGCTGGATCGACGATCGCGTGGGCAGCGCCGGCTGGGTGCGGAAGGGACTGCGCAAGATCTTCCCCGACCACTGGTCGTTCCTGCTCGGGGAGGTCGCGCTGTTCTGCTTCGTCATCCTGGTCGCGACCGGCGTGTTCCTGACCCTGTTCTACCGGCCGGACGCGACCCCGGTCGTCTACGAGGGGCCCTACGACCCCCTCGTCGGCGCGGAGATGTCGTCCGCGTACGAATCTGTTCTGCGGCTCAGCTTCGAGGTGCGCGCCGGTCTCGTCATGCGTCAGATCCACCACTGGAGCGCGCTCGTGTTCGTTGCCGCGATCGTGCTTCACATCGCGCGCGTGTTCTTCACGGGCGCCTACCGCCGCCCGCGCGAGATCAACTGGCTCATCGGCATCGGGCTGCTGCTGTTCTCCATCGGGATGGGCTTCACCGGCTACTCACTGCCCGACGACCTCCTCAGCGGGACCGGTCTGCGGATCGCCTACTCCGCGATGATCTCCGTGCCTTTCCTGGGGCCCTACCTTGCCTTCCTCGTCTTCGGCGGGGAGTTCCCGACCGAGGACATCATCTCGCGCCTGTTCGTCATGCACGTGATGCTGCTGCCGGCGCTGCTCATCGGTCTCATCACCGTGCACCTCGTGCTGGTCGTGCGCCAGAAGCACACCCAGTACCGGGGGCCGGGCCGGACGGAGGGCAACGTCGTCGGCAAGCCGCTGTGGCCGTCGCAGACGTTCCGCTCGATCGGGCTTCTGCTGCTGACGGCCGCGCTGCTCTCGCTCATGGGCGGGCTGATCCAGATCAACCCGGTGTGGAGCTACGGGCCCTTCGACGCCACTGCGGTCAGCGCCCCCTCGCAGCCGGACTGGTACGTGGGGTGGCTCGACGGCGCGCTGCGGCTGTTCCCTCCGATCGAGTTCACCTTGTTCGGCGTCACGTTCCCGTCGTCGTTGATCCCGGGCGTGATCGTGCCGGGGATCGCCTTCACGGCTCTGGCCCTGTGGCCCTTCATCGAGCAGCGGATGACGGGGGACCGGCGCGAGCACCACCTCCTCGACCACCCGCGCGACGCCCCCGTTCGCACCGGCGTCGGCGCCGCGGGGCTTGTGTTCTTCGCGATCCTCACCCTCGCGGCCGGCAACGACGTGTTCGCGATCATGTTTCGCAGCTCGGTCGAGGCGACGACGTGGTTGTTCCGCGTCGCGCTGTTCGTCGCGCCGCCCCTCGCGGGCTGGATCGTGTACCGGATCTGCGACGAGCTGCGCGCTACGAAGAGCCACCCGCTCGCCCCCGAGCGGGCCGTCGTGCTGCGCCGCAACGCCGAGGGGGGCTTCGAGGAATCCACTTCCTGAGGGCCCGCTCCTGAGCCGGCGGATCCGCCGCCGTCAGCCGTCGAGCTGGTGGAGCCAGCGCCACGCCGCCACCGCGCCGAGGGCCGCGCCCGGAGCCCAGAACCACGCCCCGAAGAGGAGGCCCGCGCTCACGAGCAGCCCGGCGACCGCCCCGGCGAGCGGCCACATGCTCGAGTGCGCGAGCGGCTCCTCCTCGATCTCGAGGGTGGCGGGCTGGTCCGGCTCCGAGAACCCCACGAACCGGCCCAGGAAGCCACCCGGCGCGCCCTTCGCTCCGACGCGGTCGGTGTCGCGGCGCGCGGGCTCATGCAGCCGGCGCGCCGCCGGGGCCACGAAGAGCGCGATCGCGGCGGGCACGAAGCCGAGCAGGATCGTCCCGACGACGTCGTGGCTCACGAGCGCGTAGACGGCCGCCGCGCCCCCGCAGAAGAGCCCGATGCGGACGAAGAAGCGGAGCTCCTCAGCCATCCGAGCTCTCCCGCGGCGCCGCGGCCCTCACCCTCTCGTCGAACACGGGGCGCTCCGAGCGCACCGGCGGGAGGCGATGGAAGTTGTGCGGGGGAGGGGGCGAGCCCGTCGCCCACTCGAGCGTGTAACCCTTCCACGGGTCGTCGCCCGCCGGCGCTCCCCGCCGGAGCGAGCGCCACATGTTGGCCGCGAACACGAGCAGGGACAGAGCCAATACGCCGGAGCCGATCGTGGACAGCAGGTTGAGGTCGCCGAAGCCCGTGCTCGGCGCGTAGTCGGGGATCCGGCGCTGCATCCCCCTGAGCCCGAGCTGGTGCATGGGGAAGAAGGTGAGGTTCATCCCCGCCAGCATGAGCCAGAAGTGCACCTTGCCGAGACCCTCGCTCATCATCCTGCCGCTCAGCTTGGGGAACCAGTAGTAGATCGAGGCGAACACGGCGAAGACGCTGCCCCCGAAGAGGACGTAGTGCATGTGGCCGACGACGTAGTAGGTGTCGTGTGCGGCGAAGTCGATCGGGGGAGAGGCGAGGAAGATGCCGGTGATCCCCCCTATGAGGAACATGAGCATGAAGCCCATGCAGAAGAGCATCGGGGTGCGGAACCGGAGCCGGCCCCCCCACATCGTGCCGATCCAGTTGAAGAACTTGATGCCTGTCGGGACCGCTATCAGCATCGAGGTGGCGGCGAAGAAGGGGTTGCTGACCGCGCCCGTGGTGAACATGTGGTGGGCCCACACGGAGAAGCTGTAGGAGCCGATCAGCAGGGTGGCCAGGACGAACCCCCTGTAGCCGAACAGCGGCTTGCCGCTGAACACCGGGATGATCTCGGTGACGACGCCGAAGAAGGGCAGGATCGCGATGTAGACCTCGGGGTGCCCGAGGAACCAGAAGAGGTGCTGCCACAGGATCGCGCTGCCGCCCGACCCGGGCGCGAAGAAGTGACCGCCGAAGTTGCGGTCGACGAAGAGCGCGGCGAGCGCCGCAGTGAGAACGGGGAAGGCGAACAAAAGCAGCGCCGAAGTGACGAGGATGTTCCAACAGAAGATGGGCATGCGGAACATCGTCATCCCGGGGGCTCTCATGCCGAAGATGGTGGCGATCAGGTTGACGGCTCCGAGCGTCGTCCCTATCCCGCTCGAGGCGAGCCCGACGATCCACAGGTCTCCCCCCAACCCCGGAGAGTAGGTCTCTCGCGACAGCGGCGGATAGGCGGTCCAGCCGAACGCCGCGGCGCCGTCGGAGGTGAGGAAGCCGGCGAAGACGGTCGCGGCGCCGAGGACGTAGAGCCAGTAGGTGAGCGCGTTGAGGCGCGGGAAGACGACATCCGCCGCGCCGATGTGGAGCGGCACGAAGTAGTTGGCGAGGCCGATGGCGAAGGGCACGACGAAGAAGAACATCATCACGGTGCCGTGCATCGTGAAGAGTTGGTTGTAGGTGGAGTCGTCGAGGACCTGCTGCCCCGAGACGGCCAGCTCGGCCCTCATGAGCAGCGCCATCGCGCCGGCGACGAAGAAGAAGGCGACGCTCGATACGAGGTAGAGGACTCCTATCTTCTTGTGGTCGGTCGTCGTCGCCCACTCGACGATGCGGCTGTTCGGGCGGCGTGTGGTGGGGGCCAGCGTGTCCGCGGTCGCCATCTCTTTCAGGACACCTCCTGCTCGTCCAACCACGTTTCGAATCGGTCCGGCTCGACCGCCCGCACGGTGAAGTCCATGCGCGCGTGCAGCAGCCCGCAGAACTCCGCACACGCACCGCGATAGGTACCCGGCTCCTCAACCGTGACGCGCAGCTCGTTGACCTTGCCGGGGATGGTGTCGCGCTTGACGAGGAAGCGGGGTACGTAGAACGAGTGGATCACGTCGTTCGAGATGAGCTCGAAGGTGACGTTGCGCCCCACCGGCAGCACGAGCACCGGCGGACGCTCGGGGGTGCCCGTCACCTCGACACCGGTGCCGTCGTAGGAGAACCGCCAGCCCCACTGGAAGCCCTGGACCCTCACGCCGAGGTCGGCGGCTGCGGGCGCCCGGTCGACCTCCTCGAGGGTCGAGAGCGAGAGCAGGAACAATCCCACCACGAGCGCCTGCGGGATGACGAACCAGACGGCCTCGAGCTTCACGTTGCCGTGGTGCTGGCGGGGCTCCTCCCGTCCGGGCCGATCCCGGTAGCGGATGACGCTCCAGGCGAGGAGGCCGACGACGGTGGCGAAGACCCCCGCCGCGACGAGCAGGAACGTCGTGTAGAGCTCGCCCACCGCCCCGCCCTGGACGTCGACGGCGTCGGGCGCGCACGCAGGAAGCAGGCAGCCGGCGGCGACGCCGAGCAGGAGCGGGGTCGGGAGGGTCCGGCGTGGGCGCAGCATCGGCGGCGAGCGTACTGAAGGACAGGGCCTACGGCGCCGCTCGGCGCGCCGTTACCGGTAGTTCGTGAACTGGAGGGGGATGCCGAAGTCGCTCTCGCGCAGGGCCTGCATGACGTCCTGCAGCGTGTCCTTGGACTTGGACGAGACCCGCACCTGATCCCCCTGCACCGATGCCTGTCCCTTGACCTTCATGTCCTTGACGAACCTCACGATCTGGCGCGCCTTGTCGGTCGAGATGCCTTGGTTTATGGCGATCGACTGACGCGCCGTGCCGCCTCCGGCCTCCTGGATGTCTCCGTGCTGCAGGGCCTTGAGCGGGACCCGCCGCTTGACCAGCTTCTCCTCGAGGACCTTGACGCAGTCCTTGACCTTCTGCTCGGTGTTCGAGCGGACGATTATCGATTCCTGCGCGCCATCCTTGCTCAGCTCGACGCTCGACCCGGTCCCCTTGAAGTCGAAGCGCTGCGAGATCTCGCGCCGCGCCTGATCGACCGCGTTACGGACCTCTTGTAGGTCGACCTGGGAAACGACGTCGAAGGACGACTCCTTTGCCATCGGGCCGAGGTTATCGCGCGGGCGGTGGGCTATCGGATGAAGCTGCGCAGCAGAGGCATCAACTCGGTGATGCGGTCCTTGTTCAGGTAGGCGTCGGCCCAGTCCGGCTGTCTGTCCAGGAACGCCGAGAAGGCCACGATCCGGGTACCCGGGACGACCGCTCGCAGTATCTCGGCGGCGTTCTCTCCGTCCAGCTTGGGCAGTTTGTAGTCGAGTATCACGAATTGCGGCTGGTGGCTCAGCGCGAGGGGGACGGCCTCGACACCGTTGGCGGCCTCGCCCACGACCATGAGGCTTTCCGCCTCGCACAGAAGGCGCAGGACGTGACGGATCTCCTCGTCGTCGTCGACGATGAGGACCGTTCCCGCTTCCGCCCTGGTCGTCTCGGCCACACCGCGAGCCTCTAGGAGTCGCCTCGCGATGTCCAGGGGGGTGCGAGCAAATTCGCGAAAAAGAACCACCACAAGAACTGGTTATGACCTGGACTGCGTTACGCGATGCAGGGACGCGCTCACGAAGCGTCGTGCGGCAGCCCTGTGACCGAGGCCGCACCGTGTTCACAAGAGGTCGTTGCATCGCGGCATCGCTCCTGATAGTGGTATGCGGACCCCAAGAGCTGCGCCGGACACCAACGGGAGGAGATCCGGGTGGAGGACGCGCGCGCCTTGCTCACATCGTTCACGCGGTCGGCGGCATCCAGCAGAGCGTTACGGATCGGCGGCGTTACGGTGCTCGCGGCAGCATCCCTTTTGATGCTGACCTCGGTACGCTTCGACGCAAGTGCGTTCGTGCAACGCGACATCGGTGAGGGCGCGAGCCACCCCCGCTACCGCTTCACGCGCCCGGAGAAGTGCTTCATGAGGAAGATCAACAACAAGCGGGAGCGACGCGGACTGCGTCGGCTGCGGTGGGATCGGCAGATCGGCTACGTGGCGCGCCGGCACGCGCGCCGCATGGGGCGCGCCTCGGGCGTGTGGCACGACCCCGCGCTGGGCGAGCACGTGACGAGATGGCGGGTGCTCGGGCAGAACACGGGCAGCGGGCGCAGCTGCCGGTCGCTGTTTCACAGGTTCTGGAAGTCATCCGCACATCGCGGCAACATCCTCGGGCGATGGCGCTACGTGGGGGTCGGCACGAAGCGCAGGGACGGGATGCTCTTCGTCCAGCAGGTGTTCGAGTTCCGCACGAACCCCGGCAACACCTTCGGCTACCCCTAGCGCATGGGATAGAGGGCCGCGGCCTCCTCCGCCGTCAGCTCGGGGGGCCCGCCGGGCTCGACGCCGACCCACGTGGTGTAGATGTCCGCCCAGTCGCCCTCCGCGATCGCGTCGGCGAGGACGTCCTCCACGATCGTTGCGAAGCTGGTCGCGCCCGTTGCGACGGCAGCTCCGTAGGCCGAGGTCGTCAGCCCGTCGCCCACGATCTCGGCTCCCGGCGCGCCCGTTGCCGCGAGGTAGTCGAGGAAGACGTCGTCGGCCGTGACGGCGTCGACGCGGCCCCGGCGGAAGAGGTCCGCGCACTCGGCCAGGGAGTCGGCCGCGACGACCTCGGCAGCCGGCTCGAGGGCGTCCGGCGGGACCCCCGTGACCGGGTCGAGGTAGGAGCACGTCGTCCGGCCCGCGAGGTCCGAGGGCTCCGAGATCCCCGACCCCGCGCGCACGAGAAGCCGCTGGTGCACGACGACGTACGGGTTCGTGAACGAGTACGCGCGGAGCCTCGCCTCGGTCAGGGGCGCCTCCGGGAAGCCGAGGTCGAGCGCGCGGGCGTCGAGGAGGTCGAGCATCTCCTCGTCGCCGCTCACCGGCACGAGCTCCGCCCTCACGCGAAGGGCCTCGGCGACGATCCGGCCGAGGTCCGTCGCCATCCCTCCGATCCGGTCGGCCGGGTCGGCCGGCCCGGTCGGGGGCCGACGCGCCACGAACCCGATCGGAGGCGAGGCCGCCGGGACCCCGATCCGCAGACGCCCGGCCTCCTGTGCCGCGCCCATGACCGTCTCCTCGTCGAAACGGCGAGGGAGCGAGTCGTCGATCCGAGGGACGCACGCTGCGAGCAGCCCCCCGAGCAAGAGGAGACCCGAGGCCGCGAGGCGCGCCGGGCGCGGGGCGGTGATCAGAGGTACCCGAGCGACTCCAGGCGGCGGCGGATCGCGTCGATCTCGTCGGGGGTCAGCGGATCGACCGCGTCGCCCGCCCGGTCCGGAGGCGGCGGCGCCGTGACCGCGACGTCCGCGGCCGTCGTCGCCCGGTCGATCCGACCTCGGTGCGACACGAGATCGCGCAGCACGTAGACCGCGAACTCGGTCACGGAGTGGAAGCCCGAGCCCTGGATCACCTGCTTGAGCTGCTGGTAGAGGGGGCGGGGGATCTTGAGGGTGACGTGCGAGTCCCCGCTGCCCTCCGTTCTCACCACGCCGTCTCCATCTCCGCCCAAACTACAGCACTCTGTACGGAGTGCCCCGAGGAAGTCGGGTCAGCAGGCCGGCATCGGCAGCGTCGTCCCGGGATCCCGCCGGCTCTCGAAGATGATCGTGACCCACATCACACCGTTCTGCTTCACGACGGAGACGCCGACGTGGCGGAAGCCGCGCGTGAGGACGTTGTGCCGGTGCGGGGCAGAGGCCATGAAGGCGCGGTGCAGGGAAGCGGTGGAGTAGCCCCTGCCGACGTTCTCCCCCAGCGACCGCCAGCGGGTGATGCGGCGCCGGGCCTGGGCCGGGGTCGTGTGGAACAGCGTGCGCGCCCGGCGCATCTCCCACGAATGCTTGCGGGCCGCTCGGCTGAGCTGCTTGTCGAGGTGGAGGCGGCGGAGCCCGTGCGCAGCCCTCGCCCTGTCGATCCGGGCGGCGAACGCTCGCTCGGCCCGGGAGAAGGAGTAGCACCCCGCGGAGCCGGCCCGCGCGGACGAGGCGGTCGGGACGGCGATCGCGGTCAGCACCGCGGCGGCCGAGACAACGGCCGCGACGCCCGTGCGCGACATGTGATACCTCCCAGTTCGGCAGCTGGGCCGCCCGCCTCGGCGTCATCGGACCGAGGTGGGCCCCTGGCTTTGCGCCCCTGCGTCGCCGCAGGTTTGCCGTTTCGTTGGGTCCCTCTCCCTATCGGCAGGGAGAGCCGATCCTCTTAGCGCCGGCGGGGCGGATACGTAGAGATGCGTAGAAGCGGCCAGGTTCCCGAGCGCCGGTTCGCCCCCGCGACCGTGCCGGCGACGGGTCCGGCGCGCCGCGGGCTTGCGTCACGAGCCGGCGGCGGCGCCCCCGGGCGGCACGAAGGTGGCCTTGAACACGTCGAAGAGCGAAGCGCTCGCGGCCCAGTCGTCCGCGTGCGTCTGGAAGTTGAGGGCGAACCCGTACTCCCCCGTCACGAAGCCGAGGTCGACCGCGTGGAGGTCGGTCCCTCCCTCCCGATAGGTGAACTCCCACAGCGAGGCCTCGAACCCCTTGAACGTGGTCTCCCTGAGCGCCACGCGCTCGTAGGCGTCGTGGGCCTTTGCGAACGCGGGCTCGTAGTCGAGCCATGCCTGCTGCGGCGAGGGGCCCGGGCTGTCGCCCCAGTCCACGCGCAGGTACATGCCGGTGTCCGGATCCCGGAAGTCGAGGCTCGTCTGGCCGCTCGGCTCCGGAACGATCTCCCATCCCGCGGGGTAGGCGATCCCGAACCCGGTCGAGGGCTCCTCGTAGAAGCTCCAGCCCTCGGGGACGGCGACGGTCGCGGGCGGGTCCGCGGAGACGACCTCTTCGCCCGGATCCGCCTCGACCCCTCCGCCCGGATCCGCCTGCGACTCGGCCCCCTTCTCCCGGTCGCCCCCGCTCCCCGCCGCAGCGGACGCCCGGTCGCGCCCGCGCTCGGCGCGGGCGTCGGGGTTGTCGCCTCCGGGGTCCGCGAGGAGCAAGGACGCCCCGATGCCCGCGAGGAGGCACAGCAGGGCGACCGCGATCGCGATCCGGGGGCCGTCCCGTCGCGTCCTCGACGGCTCCGCCGGGTGCGTCACCCTCGGCGCGGGCTGCTCTTGGGGCTCCCACAGCTGGTCGAGGGCGAGCGGCGCGGGGCGAGCGCGTGCCGAGGGCTCCGCGGCGGAGGCGGCGGCCGGGAGCTCTCTCGTGCCCGCGGCCTCCTCGAGGGCGCGGCGAAGCGCGGCTCCGGACGGGCGGCGATCCGGCTGCTTGTCCAGCAGCCTCACGAGCAGGGGCGAGAGGGGCCCGGCGCGCCGAGGGGGCGGGGGGTCGTCGTAGACGACCGCGGTCAGCGTCGCGAACGGCGCCCCGCGATCGAAGGGCGGCGCGCCCTCGATCGCGAAATAGAGCGTCGCCCCGAGGCCCCACATGTCCGTCGCGGGATCGCCCTCCTCGCCCTGCGCCTGCTCGGGCGCCATGAAGCAGGGCGATCCGAGCAAGGCCCCCGAGGCGGTCAGCCGCGGGTCCCCCTTGAGCGCCGCCGCGCCGAAGTCGGTCAGCTTGGCGCGGCCGTCCCGGCTCAACATGACGTTGTGGGGGTTGACGTCTCGGTGGACCACCCCCCGCTCGTGAGCCGCCTCGAGGGCGTCGAGCAGCTCGAGGCCGATGCCGGCGGCGAGGGCGGGCTCGAGGGGACCTCGCCGGCCCACGAAGTCGGCGAGCTGCGAGCCGTCGACGAGCTCCATGACGATCGAGAAGGAGTCCTCGCCCTCGACGACGTCATAGACCTTGACCGCGCTGGGATGGCTGAAGCGGGCCGCGGCGCGGGCCTCCCGCAGCGCGCGCGCTCGAACCGACGCCCGCTGCTGGCCGGGAAGGTCCGGAGGAAGCCTCACCTCCTTGACCGCCACGTGGCGGTGGAGGCGGGTGTCGTCCGCGCGCCAAACCGTCCCCAGCGCGCCCTTGCCGAGCGGCGCCAAGAGCGTGTAGCGGCCTCCGAGAAGCGTCTTGGTTGCTTGTGCCGGCATTCCTCTCCCTCGAGGTTCTACCCCTCGCCGCCGCCCCGCTAACTCAGAGCGCTCCCGCGGCGGCGTCGTCGAGCAGGAAGACGGCGTCCGGATGGCTCGCGAGGAGGCGGGCGGGGCAGGTCTCCGGCGGCTCGTCGCCCGCAACGGCGCGCCGCACGGCGTCCGCCTTCGCTCTCCCGGCGACGAGCAGGAGCACGCGGCTCCCCGCGCGCAGGGCGGGGGGCGTCAGCGTCAGCCCCCGCATGCCGTCCGGGCGGTCGACCGCCCGGCAGAGACGTCGGCCCTCCCCCAGCGCGGGCGAGGAGGGGAAGAGCCCGGCGACGTGGCAGTCGGCTCCCATCCCGAGAAGCACGAGGTCGAGCCCGTGCTCGACGAGCGGGGCGATCTCCTCGTCGTAGGCCCTCGCCGCGGCCTCGGGATCCTCCTCCCCCCTCATCCGGTGGACGCGCCGCGGCCGCGCCCCCCTAAGGAGGGCCTCGGACGCCATCCCGAAGTTGCTTGCGTCGTCGTCCGGTGGCACGCACCGTTCGTCGGAGAAGAGGACGTCGAGGCCTCCCCATCCGATGTCCGCCTCCGCCAGGCACGCGTACACGGGCCGGGCCGTCGTGCCTCCCGTGAGCACCACGGAGCCCTCGCCCGGCAGGGCGAGCGCGACGCGGGCGGCGGCGTCGTCGGCGAAGCGCGGGCTCGAGAGCACCTCGACCGTGAACGTCATGCGCCCGCCGGCGGCGTCCGCCACCTGCGACCGTCGCGTCGGACCAGCTCCTCGGCGCTCTCCGGTCCCCACGTGCCGGGCGCGTAGGGCGCGGGGCGGCCGCCCCCGCACCAGAGGCGAAGCACGGGGTCGAAGATCTCCCATGCCTGCTGGATCTCGTCCGCGCGCGCGAACAACGTCGCATCCCCGAGCATGCAGTCGAGAAGGAGCCGCTCGTAGGCCTCCGGCGTGCCCGATCCGAAGTCGCTCTCGTAGTCGAACTCCATCTCGACCGAGCGGACCTCTATCTGCGGGCCCGGCACCTTGGTGCCGAACGTCAGCGAGCAGCCCTCGTCGGGCTGGATGCGGATCACGAGCTCGTTGGGCTCCAGGCTCTCGACCGCGGTTCGCTTGAAGAGGAGGTGGGGCACCCTGTTGAAGCGGATCGCCACCTCGGTGTTCTGCACCGGCAGCCTCTTGCCGGTGCGGAGGTAGAAGGGCACGCCCGCCCACCGCCAGTCATCGACGAGGAGCTTCGCGGCGAAGAACGTCTCCGTGGACGAACCGGCATGGACGCCGGGCTCCCCGCGATACCCCTCGTACTGTCCCCGCGCCGTCACCGAGGCGAGGTCGTCGGGGGACCACCGGCGCACCGCGTGGAGCACCTTGGCCTTCTCGTTGCGGATCGCGTCGGCCTCCCACGCCACGGGAGGCTCCATGGCGACCAACGCCAGTAGCTGCAGAAGGTGGTTCTGCGCGACGTCGCGAAGGGCTCCCACGCGCTCGTAGAAGGCCGCGCGATCACCTATCCCGAGGCTCTCGGCGACGGTGATCTGGACGTGGTCGACGTAGCGCCGGTTCCAGACGGGCTCGAAGATCGCGTTGGCGAAGCGGAACACGAGCAGGTTCTGCACCGTCTCCTTGCCCAGGTAGTGATCGATGCGGAAGATCTCCTCCTCGTCGAAACAGCTCGCCAGGGTTGCGTTCAGGGCGCGGGCCGAGGAGAGGTTCTCGCCGAAGGGCTTCTCGACCACGAGACGGTGTCGCCCGGCCGTATCCCTGAGACCCGACTTGGCGATCTGCTCGGCGATGACCGGGAACAGGTCGGGCAGGGTGGCCATGTACCAGACGCGGTTGCCGCGCGTCCCGTGGCGCTCGTCGATCTCCGCGAGCGTGCTTCCCAGTTGCTCGTACAGCCCGGACTCCGTCGCGTCGCCGGGCACGTAGTAGATGTCGTCCGCGAACGAGCTCCACGACACGTCCGTCGGAGTGATGCGTGAGTGCTTCCGGGTGGCGAGGCGCATCTGCTCTGTGAATTCGTCGCGTGTGTACTCCGTGCGCGACGTTCCGAGGATCGACGTGTGCGGCGGGATGTAACCCTGCATGTGGAGGTTGTGCAGGGCGGGGAACAGCTTCCGTCTCGTGAGGTCGCCCGAGGCCCCGAAGATGACGACGACGAAGGGCTCGGGGGTCGTTCTCATGGCGGATACATTACGGCCGCGCCACGATCGGTTCGCAACGACACTCGTCTGGGAGGACGGCATGAAGAAGAGGAAGCTCGGCTCGCGGGGCCCCGAGATCTCGGTGATCGGCTTCGGGGCGTGGGAGGCGGGCGGGATGGCGTGGGGCCCCAATCCTCCGGACGAGCAGACCATCGAAGCCATGGAGACGGCGCTCGACAGCGGCGTCGACTGGATCGACACCGCGGAGGTCTACGGCGGCGGCCGCTCGGAGGAGCTCGTCGCGCAGGCCATCAAGGGACGGGACGACGTCGCCGTGTTCACGAAGGTGGCTCCGCGGCCCGCCGGCAGCGGCTTCGACAAGGGGGGCATCAGACGAGGGATCGAGCGCAGCCTCGAGCGGTTGGGGCGCGACTCGGTCGAGCTCTACCAGCTTCACTGGCCGGACCGGTCGATCGCGGTGGAGGAGACGTGGGAGGAGATGGCGGCGGTTGCCGAGGAGGGCCTGGCGCGCTGCATCGGCGTCTCCAACTTCGACCGCGAGCTGATCGAGCGCTGCGAGAAGGTGCGCCACGTCGATTCCCTGCAACCCCACTTCTCGATGCTGCACCAGGACGGCAGGCGCGACCTCCTGCCCTTCTGCGGAGAGAACGGGACGGGTGTCATCGCGTACGCGCCCCTCGGCTACGGCCTCCTGACGGGGGCCATCACGCGCGACACGGTATTCGGCGACGACGACTGGCGAGGAGGAGGCCATGGGATGCGTTCCTACGACACGATGTTCGCGCCCGGGGTGCTCGAGCGGAACCTGCACATCGTCGACGACCTGCGCACTGTTGCGGACCGGCTCGGAGTGACCCTTGCGCAGCTCGCTCTTGCCTGGGTCGTGCACCAGGAGGGGGTGACGGGCGCGATCGCCGGCTCCCGGTCGCCCGACCACGTGCGAGAGAACGCGGGCGGGGGATCGGTCGATCTCGGCGACGACGACCTGGCCGCGATCGAGTCGATCCTGTCCCGCTAGGCGTGGTTGCTCGTCCCCGGCGCGCCGCATGGTTCGGCCTCGTCGCGGCCGCGGCTCTGACGGCATCCACGCCCGCGCGCCCGGGCGCGGCGACGGTTCCCGGAAACGCCCTCGCAGCCACGGCCGCGGCGACGCCGGGCAGGACGGGGCCGGAGCGACTGAAGATATGGTCGGCCAACCTCAAGCACCTGAACCAGCGCCGGTGGACCGACGTGCTCGACAGCATCGCGTCCCACAGCAACCGCCCGGACGTGCTGCTCGTGCAGGAGGTGACGCGCGCGCGCGCGGCGGTGTTCGTGGCGGCACTCGAACGGCGCCTGGGCGCGCGCCGGTCGAGCTACTCGTTCCGCCTCGCGGCCGACGGAGGGAACGCCATCGTATGGCGAGGGAAACGCCTCTCGCTCGCGAGCGCCCACACGGCACCGCGCGCCCGGGACAACCTGTTGCTCTGGCCGCAGTGGACGACGCGCGGCTGCGACGAGCGGGGCCACGACATGCTCGCCGCGCGCCTGTGGGACCGCCGCCAGCGCAGAGTCGTGGTCGCGGCCTCGATCCACTGGGGGTTCATCTTCGCGGCGCGCTGCATGCAGAAGAACCTCGGCCTGCTCGATGCGCGCATCGAGAGGAGGTGGCCCCGGCGGGCCATGACCGTGATCGGGGGCGATTTCAACAGCCACCCGGACAAACGCAGAGACCCCTCCGACCCCGAGGCCGAGGCGCTCGACGCGGGATGGCAGGCGGACCCCGAGTGCTGGTACCGGACGTTCTCCACCCTGCACCGCAACCGGCTGCGCCATCGCCGGCCCGGGGCGCGCGACCGCAACTGCGCGAACAACCGGCGCTATCGCCGGGGGGCGGACTCCTACATCGACACCGTGTACGTCGCGACGCGCGGCCGCGGAGGGGGACGCGAGGGCGGCATCTGCAGACAGTGGACCTACGGGCACGGTCACTCCACGAGGGGGACGGCCTGCACCGACAGGGACCGCAACGGCCTGCGCGACCGGACGCGGATCGACTACATCTGGGTTCGGTGGGAGCGCCGGGGAGGCGCGCGCAAGGACCCCTCGCGGCGGGCGGCGAGAAGGCTCGTGGGGCGGGCCTCCGCCGACCTCGTATGCGTCGACGAAGGCTGTCGCGCGACGAGGTACTCGGACCATCGGGCGCTCTCCGCGGCGATCAGATGGTGCCTCCCGCGACGCGGCTGCTGACGAGGAGGCTCACGGCCCCGCCGGCTCCGACGCGAGCGTCTCGTCGCCGCCGCCGGCGACGACGGGGAGCGCGGCGACGATCAGAGCCGCGCCCGAGATCACGCGCAGGGTGAGGGCCTCGCCGAGCACGAGCGCGGCGAGGACCACGGTCGTGACGGGCTCGAGCATCGTGGCGATCGCCGCGCGCGCCGAGCCGAGCCGCGCGATGCCGCCGTAGAGGCCGAGGAACGCGAGCGCGGTGAGGCCGCCCACGCCGAGCGCGTGGGGCCACGCGGCGGGGGGCACGACCTGGCCGGTCGCGGCCGCGATGGGCACCAGCACCGCGGCCGCGCCGGCGGCGGTCCACGTCGCGGCGTGCAGAGGCTCGACGCCGGCGAGGGCCACCTGCGCGACGACGAGGTAGACGGCGACCGCGAGCGCGGAGCCGAGCGCGAGGAGAGGGCCCGTCGGGTCGTCGAGGGACAGCGAGAAGATGAGGGCGACGCCGGACGACCCGAGCGCGAGGGCGATCAGGGTGCGCGCGCGCAGCCTCTCGAGCCGCGCGAGGGCGGCCAGCAGAGCGGTCCACAGCGGGTAGCTGTAGAAGACGAGTCCGACGACCGACGCCGGCGCGCGCTCGAGGGCGGCGAAGAACAGCGACGCCTCGAAGGCGTAGCCGAAGGCGCCGAGGGCCATGAGCCGCACCAGCGTCCGCCCTTCGGGGGAGCGGGCTCCCCTCATCCGCCCGAAGAGCCACAGCGCGGCCGCCGTCACCGCGAAGCGCGCCGCCAGCAGCGCGGTTGCGTCCGCGTCGCGAGCGTAGGCGAGCTCCACCAGCACCGCCACGGTCCCGAACGCGACCGCGGCGCCGGCGCTCTGCGCCACGCCGGCCCGCTCCTCCCTTCTCGTGGCCCTCGCCAGGGGTGCCCCTCCTCTATGGCCGGCAACAACTATCCTTGCGCCCACCCAGTGGAGCGCCCGGGCGCGGGTGGCAGGACGCTACCGCGCGGTCGGGCATCGGAGGATGCGTGGACGTTTCTTGGCCGTTCTATGCGGGCTTCATAGCTTTCGTCGTTGCGATGCTGCTCGTCGACCTCAAGCTCTTCCACGCGGAGGAGCACGAGCCCAGCGTGCGCGAGTCGGCGACGTGGGTCGGCATCTGGATCACGCTCGCGCTCGCCTTCGGCATCGGCGTCCTCGTCCTGGAGGGAGGCCAGCTGGCGGGCGAGTACTTCGCCGGCTACCTGATCGAGTACTCGTTGTCGGTGGACAACATGTTCGTGTTCGTCGTCATCTTCAGCTACTTCAAGGTCCCGCGCGCGTTCCAGCACCAGGTTCTCTTCTTCGGGATCCTCGGCGCGATCATCTTCCGGGGGCTGTTCATCTGGGCCGGGACGGCGTTGATCCAATCGTTCCATTGGGTGATCTACGTCTTCGGGGCCTTCCTCATCTTCACGGCCTACCGGATCGCACGAGGTGCGACCGAGAACATCCACCCCGAGGACAACCCCGTCCTCAAGATGGTGCGGAGGCGGTTCCCGGCAACGCATGAGTACGACGGCCAGAAGCTCTTCACGGTCAGGAACGGGAAGCGCCTGGCCACGCCGCTGTTCATCGTCCTCGTCTTCATCGAGTTCACCGACATCCTGTTCGCGGTCGATTCGATCCCGGCGATCTTCGGCGTCACCAAGGAGCCCTTCATCGTCCTCACGTCGAACGTGTTCGCGATCCTGGGCCTGCGCGCGCTGTACTTCCTCGTCGCCGGCGGCATGGATCGTCTGCACCTGCTCAACTACGGGCTGGCGGCCGTGCTCGCGTTCGTGGGCGTCAAGATGCTGCTGGAGGCGGTGCACGTCGAGGTGCCGATCTGGCTCTCGCTGTTGGTGATCGTGGTCGCGCTCGGGGTCACGACCGCGGCGTCGTTGCTCATCCCGGAGCGGCCCGGCGACGAGGACCGCGGTCCGCCCGGCGGCGGCGGGGGAGCGCGCGCGGAGGAAGACGCCAAGCAGGATGCGGAGAAGCGGTCCTAGCACCGCCGCGACCGTCGGCGCGCCGCTCGACCTGGGGGCGTCGCGCCGGGGGGTAGACATGGGCCCGAGCGCGATCCGCTACGCCGGCCTCGAGGAACGCCTCGAGGCTCTCGGCATCGACGTCGTCGACTGCGGCAACGTGGTCGCCGAGCTGCCCGAGACGGCGCCGGAGCGGGACGAGCACGCGCGCTACCTCGCTCCCATCCTGGCGTCGTGCGCGCAGATCGCGGGCCACGTCGCACGCGTCTCGGGGGAGGGCCGGCTGCCGCTCGTCCTCGGCGGCGACCACTCGATAGCGATGGGGACCCTCGCGGGCCTCGTATCCGTCCACGGGCCCGGCGGAGTCCTGTGGGTCGACGCCCACGGCGACCTCAACCGCCCGGAGACGTCTCCGTCCGGGAACGTGCACGGGATGCCGCTTGCGGCCGCCCTCGGCCGGTGCGGATTCGAGGTGCCCGGCTACGACGAGCCGCCCTGGGTGGACCGCGGGCGGCTCGCCCTCGTCGGCGTGCGCGCGCTCGACCCGGGCGAGAAGAGCCTCGTCGAGGATCTCGGGCTGTGTGCCCTCACGATGTCCGACATCGACCGCAGGGGGATCGCATCCGTCATGCACGAGGCCCTCACGGTCGTGCAGGGCTCCGGCTTCGTGCACGTGTCCCTGGACGTCGACGTCCTCGACCCCGAGGTGGCGCCGGGGGTCGGGACCCCCGTCCCGGGGGGTCTGTCCTACCGCGAGGCGCACCTCGCGATGGAGCTGGTGGCGGAGTCGGGGATGCTGTCGTCCCTCGAGGTCGTCGAGGTCAACCCGATGTTCGACACCGCCAGCTCGACAGCCGAGGTGGCCGTCGACCTGATCGCGAGCGCCATGGGCGCCACGATCCTCTAAGGCGCGCCCCATGGGCGGGATCCCGGACTCGCCCTCCCTCAACCCGCTGCGGCTGTCGGGGACCGCGCTGCCCCCTCCGCTGCTGCTGATGGCGAAGCTCGTCGTTCTCGTCTTCTTCGCCACGAACGAGCTCCCCCAGGTGCCCGATCACTTCCTGCCCTTCGTCCCCGGCATGGAAGAGCTCGGCCCGCCGCGCGTCTTCCGCGGCGCGCTGCAGACTCTCATCGTCGTCGGGGCGGCATCGCTGCTGTTCAACCGAGCGGTGCGCGCGTCCTGCCTCGTGGTCGGGTCCGCGATCGCGATCGGCATGGTGTCGGACCGGATCTACTTCAGCAACAACCGCATGTTCGCGGCGCTGATCCTTCTTCTCACGGGGCTCTACGAGCCCGGCACGAGGGCTTTGCTGGTGCGGACCCAGGTCGTCCTTCTGTACCTCTCGGCGGGGCTCAACAAGGCGCTCGACGCCGACTGGCGCTCGGGACGGTTCATGGACAGCTGGGCGCTGGTGACCGACAACTACGAGCTGTACTCGGTGGTCCGTTCGTTGTTCCCGGGGGCGATGTTCCCGAGACTGCTGGCCTGGTCGGTGATCGTCCTGGAGCTCGCGCTCGCCGCCGGCTTCCTGTGGCGCGCCTCGGTCCCCGCGGCGGTGTGGCTCGGCGCCCTCAACCACACGGGCATCCTCGTGGTCACCGGACGGCCCTTCGGGATGTTCTATTACGTCGCTCTCGCCTCGTACCTGGCGTTCGTGCCGTGGCCGCTGTCGCCCCGGACCGTCGCCTACGGCGATCCGACGGCCTCGCTCGCCGCGCGCGCCGCACGAGCGCTCGAGCGGCTCGACCTCGAGAGGGTGTTCCGGTGGCGGCGCGCCGCCGGCCCCGGGGTCGCCGTCGAGATGGAGGGTCGCCGGTGGAGAGGACCCGTCGCGCTGTGGCTCGTCATGCTCCACAACCCGTTCACGTACATCGTGTACGCGTTGTTGGTCACCCTGCCTTTTCTCGCATCGCTCAGGAGGGCGGCCGCCCTCGCGTTCCTGCTCTTTCTTCTCCCCCTGCTCGCGCCGCTCGCGCGCAACGTGCGCGAGCTCGCCGGCCGCCGCCCGACCACGACGGCGCGCGCCTAGCCGGGCGCGAGCCGCTCCAGCGGCCACCGCCACTCTCGGGGGGCGCGCCGGTTCACGCGGTACCGGACGACCACCTCGGCCGCGTCGCCGCGCCCGTAGGTCGTCTCGTACTGGTGGACGAGATCGACGAGGTGCTGCGCCGCGCCCTCCTGGAAGTGCTCCGCGGGCACCCTGTAACGGTCCTGGATCTCCTCCGGCGCGAGCGGGCTGCCGGCGATGCGAACAGCGATCTCGTACTCCGTCATGTAGTCGTTGGGCGCCCACGCGAACCAGCGTCTGCAGCCGTCGGGGTTGGCGGAGCAGCCGTTGAGCACCCAGCTGGTGTAGGAGACGCCGGGGGCGGGCGGCCCGAAGTGGACGAACAGGACCCATGCGAGCTGGGCGGCGAGCAGGACGGCGCCGATCTTCGTCCGCACGGCGGCAGTCTATTGCTCGGGCCCGACGGGGGCCCGAGCGGCGGGGTCGTGGATCACGCGGCCCTCCATGCCCCCCGCCACCGACACGACCTGTCCCGTGACGTGGCCGCTGACGCGGTCCGAGGCGAGCGCGACGATCGCGCGCGCGACGTCCTCGGAGCGCCCCAGCTTCCGTAGCGCCATCGTGCGCGTCACGCGGGGTTCGAGGTCCGGGTCGGACAGTGCCGCGCGCGCCATCTCGGTGCGGGTCCATCCGGGACAGACCGCGTTCGCCCGGCCCTCCGGCGCGATCCGCACGATCTCGTTCTTCAGGCTCTGCAGCAGGCCGCCGACGATGGCCGACTTGGCCGCGGCGTAGTCGGCGTGGCCCGCCTCGCCGAAGAGCCCGGCGGTGGACCCGACGATCACCACGTTGCCCGTCCCCGTGCGCGCGACGTGGCGCAGGAACGAGCGACAACAGAGGAACACGCTGTCGAGGTCGACGGCCATCGTCTGCCGCCATCGCTCCACAGGCATGTCCCACAACGGCACGTCCTCCGACGGCCACCGGCCGGCGTTGGCGACGAGGACGTCGACGCGACCGAGT
>DATADD010000061.1:0-12458 GCA_036258675.1 Actinomycetota bacterium
TGTCGCTCGAGAAGGCGCGCGCTGCGTGGGAAAACGGGCTTCCGGGGGCTCTCGCCGCTAGGGTCGAGTGATGGGAGGCCAAGGTCGCCGGTGAGGCCCGCGACGCGTGCGGCGTCGTCGGGATCTTCGCTCCCGGGGAGGACGCCGCCCGCGCCGCCTACTACGCGCTCTTCGCCCTCCAGCACCGGGGCCAGGAGTCGGCGGGGATGGCCGTGTCCGACGGGCGGACGATGGTCGTCTACAAGGAGCTCGGGCTCGTCTCGCAGGTGTTCGACGAGACCGTCCTGACGAGCCTGCGCGGCCACCTCGCCATCGGACATGTCCGCTACTCCACCACGGGGTCGGCGACCTGGGAGAACGCCCAGCCGACCTACAAGAGCGCCTCCGGCGGGCACCTCGCCCTCGCCCACAACGGCAACCTCGTGAACTCGGGGGAGCTCAAGCGCTCGCTCGCGGACGCCGGAGGCGACCCCACTCCGGGGGCGGAGCGCCATCGTGCCTCGTCGGACACCGACCTCGTCGCCTCCCACATCGCGCGGGCGAGCACCGGAGACACGCGCGCCGCGATCCTCGAGGTCCTGCCGCTGCTGTCCGGCGCGTTCTCGTTCGCGATCATGGACGAGGGGCGCGTGTTCGGTGCTCGGGACCCGTCCGGCTTCCGTCCCCTGTGCCTCGGGCGCCTCGGCGCCGATGGGTGGGTCGTGGCCTCCGAGACGTGCGCCCTCGACCTCCTCGGGGCTCGCTTCATCCGCGAGGTCGAGCCGGGCGAGCTCGTCGAGCTCGGGCCCGACGGCCCCGAGAGCGTGCGCTTCGCCTCCCCCCAGCCGTCGGCGTGCGTGTTCGAGCACGTCTACTTCGCCCGTCCCGACTCGACCCTCATGGGCCAGAACGTCTACGCGACGAGGCTCCGGATGGGACGGCGGCTCGCGGAGGAGTCGCCGGCCTCGGCCGACCTCGTGGTCCCGTCTCCGGACAGCGGCGTGCCGGCCGCACAGGGGTTCGCGCAGGGGTCGGGACTGCCCTACGGAGAGGGGTTCGTCAAGAACCGCTACGTGGGGCGCACGTTCATCCAGCCGACCCAGTCGATGCGCCGCCAGGGCATCCGCATGAAGCTCAATCCCCTTCGGGAGGTGATCGCGGGGCGCAGGGTCGTGGTCGTGGACGACTCCATCGTGCGGGGCAACACGACGCGCCGCCTCGTCGACGTGCTGCGGGAGGCGGGCGCCGCCGAGGTTCACCTCAGGATCTCGTCGCCCCCGATCCGGTGGCCCTGCTTCTACGGGATCGACATGCCCGAGCGCGCCGGGCTCGTGGCCGCCGGGCGCCGTGTCGAAGAGGTCCGGGCCCACACCGGGGCGGACTCGCTGGCCTACCTGTCCCTCGAGGGGATGCTCACGGCCACCGGGATCCCCTCCGACGCTTTCTGCACCGCGTGCTTTTCTTCTCGCTATCCCGTGCCGATATCCACCATGGAGCCGGTCGGCAAGCACATGTTCGAGTGACCGGCAGGTGGATAGGAGGCACACGACAGCATGGCCAACGCGCCCGCGGTCCTGGAGCCCCGCGCGCGCACGGAGCCACGATCCGAGCCCTTCCTGGACCCCGTCACACCCGCCCTCGAGCAGGTCGAGCGCAGGCGCGCCGAGCTGTGGGGCGTGTCCGTGCTCCTGCTCATGGGTGTCGCGGCCCTCATGGCGCTGTGGTGGAGCGGGCGCAGCCTGCTCCCGCCGGCGCTGCGTCTCGAGGGGCTGCAAAGCTGGATCGCGACCGTGTTCGTCGTGGGGCTGGGCGTCGCCTTCCTCATCTACGTGGGAGAGAAGGAGCGCAACCTCCGTCGGGTGACGCGGGCGCTCGTCGAGGAGCGGGTCCACTCCGCCTCACTGCGCCGGCTGGTGGAGACCGAGCGCGCCACCGTCGCGCGCCTCGAGGAGCTCGACCGGCTAAAGAACGACTTCGTCGCGATGGTGTCCCACGATCTTCGCTCGCCGTTGACGGCGATCATCGGCGCAACCAAGAGCGTGGCGCGCAAGGGCGACGCGATGGAGGAGGAGCAGAAGGCCGTCCTCCTCAACGTTATCGAGAGGCAGGCGGACAGGCTCCTGCGTCTGGTGGAGGAGTTCCTCAGCGCGTCCCAGATGGAGGTGGCGCAGCCGGCCGTCAACCGCTCCGAAGTGGACCTGCGCGCGCTCGTCGACAACCTCGTCGAGGACCTCTCCCACACCGAGGTGGGCGCCGGCCGCCGCATCGTCGTGAGCGGCGACCCGGATCGGCCGCTGGCGTGGGCGGATCCGGGGGCACTCGAGCAGGTCGTCTCCAACCTGCTCGAGAACGCCCTCAAGTACTCGGAGGCCGAGGTGCGCGTCCGGGTGATCGCGCGCGCCGGCGAGGCCATCGTCGAGGTCGCAGACCGGGGCCCGGGGATGACCGCGGAGCAGGTCGCGACGATATTCGAGCGCTTCCGCCAGCTCCGGCCCGAGCGGCGCCCCGAAGGCGGCTTCGGCCTCGGCCTCTTCATAGTCAAGAACCTCGTCGAGGCTCACAACGGAGACGTCGAGGTGTGGAGCGAGCCGGGCGTGGGAACCCGTTTCACCGTGCACCTGCCCCAGCGCGTCAGCCCTCGCCGCTCCTGACCCCGTTCGTGGAGAGAGCGGCTCCGTCCCCCCAGCTCCACGAACCGCGCTGAACTACGCTCGCGGGCGATGACGGCCCGCCTCGACATCGCCGACGGCGTGGGAGTGATAACGCTCGATCGGCCCCACGTGCTCAACGCGTTCGACGACGAGCTCGGCCGCGCAACCCTGGACGCGGTGAAAGAGGCGGCGAGCGTCGACCACGTGCGATGCATCGCGATCACGGGCGCGGGGCGGGCCTTCTCCGCGGGCGAGGATCTCGGCGCGCTCCAGGAGGGCTACGGGCGGGGGGAGACGCCCGACCTCGGTCGGATCCTCGCCGAGCGCTACAACCCGCTCGTGCGCGCGGTGCGGGCCGCGCCCAAGCCGGTGCTCGCGGCGGTCAACGGCGTCGCGGCGGGCGCGGGCGCCAGCCTCGCGCTCGCGTGCGACACGAGAGTGGCCTCTGAGGACGCACGCTTCGTGCTCGGGTTCGCGCGTGTGGGCCTCGTTCCGGACGCGGGCGCTCTGTGGTTCCTCGCGCGCGCGGTCGGCCCGGGGCGTGCCTTCGAGCTCGCGACACGCGGCGCGCCTCTCGGCGCGCGGGAGGCGGCCGAGCTCGGTCTGTTCGATCGCGTCGAGCCCGCCGACCGGTTCGACTCGGCCTGGAGGGCGCGCGCGCGCGAGCTCGCGGACGGGCCCACGCTCGCCCACGCCCTGACCAAGGGGCTGCTCGAGTACGCACTCGTGCGGACGCTCGAGGAGCAGCTCGCAGCCGAGATCGAGGCCCAGACCGAGGCCGGTCGCAGCGCCGACCACCTCGAGGGGGTTCGCGCCTTCCTCGGCAAGCGCGCGCCGCGCTTCACCGGGTGCTGACCCCACGGGGCGGGGTCGCCCCGGGCGTATCCTGGAACGCACGAGAGTCGAAGGAGGAGATGCCGTGACTGCGCGCGAGGATTCGTTTCCCATCCTCGGGATCGACCACATCCACTTCTTCGTGGGGAACGCCAAGCAGGCGGCTCACTTCTACCGCGCTCTGGGGTTCACTCCGATCGCCTTCCGGGGGTTGGAGACGGGGTCGCGCGAGCAGGTCTCGTGGTGTTTGCAGCAGGGCGATGTCCGTTTCGTGGTCACCGGCGCGCTCGGTCCCGAGTCCCCGATCGCGGAGCACGTCAAGCTCCACGGCGACGGCGTGCACGATGTCGCCCTCACGGTCCCGGACGCGGAAGAGGCATACCGCGTCGCGCTCGAGCGCGGCGCGACGGGGGTCGCGGAGCCGCGCGTCCACGAGGACGAGCAGGGCAAGGTCGTCGTTGCCAAGATCGCAACCTACGGCGACACCGTGCACTCACTCGTCGGGAGGCGGGACTACTCCGGCGCCTTCCTCCCGGGATTCAAGCCGCTCGATCATGTCGGCACGAGGGGGTTCGGAGTCAGCTACATCGACCACGTCGTCGGCAACGTCGAGCTCGGCAGGATGAACGAATGGGTGGCGTTCTACGAGCGCATCATGGGCTTCACCGAGCTCCGCCACTTCTCCGACGAGGAGATATCGACCGAATACTCCGCGCTCATGTCGAAAGTCGTCTGGGACGGCGACGGCAAGGTGAAGCTGCCGATCAACGAACCCGCCGAGGGCAAGCGCCGGTCGCAGATCGAGGAGTACCTCGAGTACTACCGCTCCCCGGGCGTGCAGCACATCGCACTCACGACCGAGGACATCGTCGCCAGCGTCGAGGCTATGCGAGCGCAGGGCATCGAGTTCCTGCGCGTCCCCCAGGCCTACTACGAAGAGGCAAAGACCCGCGTGCCCGAGGTCGCCGAACAGATCGATGCGCTGGCGCGCAACGGCGTCCTCGTCGACAAGGACGAGGATGGCTATCTGCTGCAGATCTTCTCCAAGCCCGTGCAGGACCGGCCGACGATCTTCTACGAGCTGATCGAGAGGCACGGCGCGCGCGGCTTCGGGGCGGGCAACTTCAAGGCGTTGTTCGAGGCGATCGAGCGAGAGCAAGCTCGGAGGGGGAACCTGTAATGGACTTCGTCTTCTCCAAGGGCAAGGTCACCAAGCAGGCCCACGTCGGCGTGCCCGAGGGGACCTACGAGGAAGAGCATGGCCGGGAGACGTTCTTCGGGCGCGCCAGCCATCTCTACCGGACGCATCCGCCCACCGCGTGGACCCGTATAGACGGGCCGCTGCGCCCGCGCGCCCTCGATCTCAACGAGCTCAAGCCCTCCGACATGACGGATCCGGACGGTTTCTGGCTCCTCGTCGCCGGCAACGACGACGTCCGGCTGTACGTGAGCCGGCGCGTCGAGCCGTCGCCCTACTTCCTGCGCGACGCCGACGGAGATCTCTGCTACTTCGTCCATGCGGGCGAGGGGACGGTCGAGACCGACTACGGGCCGCTGCGCTACCGCGAGGGCGACTACGTCATCGTCCCCAAGGGGACGACGCACCGGATCGTCCCCGGGAGCAGCGACAGCTTCTTCTTCGTGATCGAGGGCTCGGGCGAGTTCCACATCCCCGATCGCGGCCTCATGGGCAAGCACGCGCTCTTCGACCCGGGGGTGCTCCAGGTCCCCGACCCCGATCCGCACGACGAGGCGGGGGACTTCGAGGTCCGGGTCAAGCGGGACGAAGCGTTCACGTCGCTGTGGTTCGCATGGCACCCGCTCGACGTCGTCGGGTGGCAAGGCGACCTGTGCCCGGTGCGGCTGAACGTGCTCGACCACCGGCCCGTGTACTCGCCGAGCTACCACATGCCTCCGTCGGCTCACGCCACCTTTGCCAACGAAGGCTTCGTGATCTGCTCGTTCGTGCCCCGTCCGCTGGAGGAGGATCCGCAGGTCCTGAAGGTGCCCTTCTATCACGCCAACATCGACGCGGACGAGGTCCTCTTCTACCACTCGGGCAACTACTTCAGCAGGGCAGGCATCGACAAGGGGTTCCTCACGCTGCATCCCCAGGGGGTGCACCACGGCCCGCAGCCGGCTGCGATCGAGGCGTCCAAGACCAAGGAGCGCACCGACGAGATCGCAGTCATGGTCGAGACGCACAAGCCGCTGCAGCTGTCACCGGAGGCCCAGGCCGCGGTCGTGACCGAGTACGAGACGTCGTGGGCCCGCGGGATGGGCCTGCTCGACGATTAGGCCGCGCCGCGCGGTGGCGCGCCCGACCGTCTCTCGCCCGCGTCCGTGAGGCTGTATCAGTACCGCCCTCGCGAGGGCGATATCCCGCGCCTCGCGGTTTCCTCCGGCGGAGGCCACGTCGTGGACTCCGAGCGGGCCTGGACCCACGTGACGGGGACGGAGCCGGGTCGCACGACGCGCATGCTTCACCACTGGATGAGGGCGCTGATCGAGGAGGGCCCGCGCTGGTGGAGCGAGGTGGCCGACGTCGCGCGGCAAGCGAGCGCGATCCCGGAGGCGCACGTCGACCTCGGCGACGTCGAGGTGCTGGCTCCGCTCGTGCCCGACGCGCTGCGGGACTTCCTCACGTTCGAGGACCACGTGCAACGCGGCGCGCGGCGCCGCGACGGCGAGGTCCCGGCGTACTGGTACGAGGCCCCCGTCTATTACAAGGGCAACCCCCGGACGGTCATCGGCCCCGACACGGAGTGCCCGTGGCCGCCCTATACGCAGCGGCTCGACTTCGAGCTCGAGCTGGCGCTGGTCGTCGGCGTGCGCGGGCGCGACCTCACGGCAGACGAGGCGTCCGCGCACATCTTTGGGTTCACGATATTCGACGACTTCTCCGCCAGGGACGTTCAGGTCCGGGAGATGAGCGCGTGGTTGGGACCGGCCAAGGGCAAGGACTTCGCCAACGCGTTGGGCCCCTGCATCGTGACCGCGGACGAGGTCGGAGCCGAGCCCGACCTCGAGATGGTCTGCAGGGTCAACGGCGAGGAGTGGGGACGCGCCCGCTCGTCGCAGATGCACTGGAGCTGGGCCGAGATCGTCGCTCACTCGTCGCGCGGCGAGGACATCCACCCGGGCGACGTCTACGGCTCCGGCACGCCCGGGGGATGCTGCGGGCTCGACCTCGACAGGGAGCTGTCGCCCGGCGACGTCGTGGAGCTCGAGATCGAGCGGATCGGCGTCCTCTGCAACACGATCGGCCCCCGCCCCGACAGCTCTTAATGCGCTCGCACTCGCCTCGTGCCTGGATCCTTCGGTCGCTCGGAGCGGCGCGCCGCGGAGGGGATCACGAACTTCTCGGCCGTATGGGTGTCCGAGAAGCGCACGACCTTCACGTCGACCAGCCCGACCCGCCGCCCCGCGTCCAGCACGTCTGACTCGGTGATCGGCCCTCCTCCCTTGGGGCGGATCACCCACAGGGCGCCGGCGGGAGCGAGGCAGTCCTTGAGCTTCGGGAGCCGCGCGAGGCGGGCACGAGAGCCGGCGCCGAAGAAGACGAGGTCCGCGCCCGCGACGGCGCGGCCAAAGACCCGGCCCACGCGCGCCTCGAGCTCGGCCCGGAAGCCCTCGTCGTCGACCCCCAAGACGACGACCTTGTGGCCCTCCTTGACCCCGAGCTTGTCGAGCCGGCCCGGCGGGTTGAGGATGCGGCGCGCCCACTTCTCGGCCTGATCGCCCAGCTCGAACGCAACGGTTCCTCCGGGGTAGGCGATCGTGAGCCGGCCCTGCTCCGCCTGGACGTCCTGCATCTGCGCCCGCGGGATCGACAGCCGGCGATCGCCCCGGAAGATCACCCCGTCGGTCTCGAGGAGGGCGCGTCCCTCGACGCGTTTCCCGTCGACGACCGCGGCGCACGCGACCTCCCGGCCCACGCTCAGCTCTCCAGCGCGAGCACGGCCGGATGCTCGAGGAGCCTCACGACCTCGAGGGCGAAGCGCGCCGCCGTCATGCCGTCGAGCACGCGATGGTCGAACGTGACCGAAAGGTGCATCACCTTGCGGATGACGACCTGGCCGTCGCGCGCGACGGGGCGGTCGGCGGCGCGATGAACGCCCAGTATCCCGCTCTGGGGATGCGTGATCAGGGGGGTTGCGAGCAGACCGCCGAACGCGCCGGGACTGGTCACCGTGAACGTCGCGCCGCGCAGCTCATCCGGGCGAAGGTCGCCGGCTCGCGCCCTGGTGGCGAGGTCGTCGATCTCCGCCGCGACCTGACGCAGACGCTTGCCGTCCACCCCGCGGACTACCGGCGCCACGAGACCCTCCGGCGTGTCGACCGCGACCCCTATGTCGTAGCGGTCGTGGAACACGATCTCGCCCGCGTCCTCATCCAGCGACGCGTTCAGCGCAGGGTGCTCCTTGAGCCCGGCCACGACCGCCTTGAGGATGAAGGGCAGATAGGTGAGGCGGGGCCCGGACGGCTCCCGCTCGTTCGCGAGCTGTCTCGTCGCCTCGAGCTCGGTTACGTCGCACTCCTCGACGTGCGTGACGGGTGGGATCGTCATATGCGAGTGCACCATCCGCTCCGCGATCATGCGGCGCACACCTCGTAGCGGGACCCGACGCCCCTCGGCCGCGTCCGACGCACGCGCCGGACGGCCCGCGTGCGCGGCGGCGCGCTCGACGTCCTCGCGCAGCACCCGTCCCCCCACCCCCGTCCCGGGCACCATGGCGATGTCCACGCCGAGCTCGCGCGCCAGCTTGCGAACCGGCGGCGTCGCCTGCACGCGCGCGGGCGTCGTGGTCTCGCCGGCGGTGTCTGGCGCGTCCGGGTCGGCGTCCTCCGTCAGATCGATGTCGGGAGCTCCCTCTGCGTCGTCTCCGATCGTCACGAGGACCGTCCCCACGGGGACCCTGTCGCCGGCCTGCACGTGGATGCGGCGGACGATCCCGGCCCAGGGCGAGGGGATCTCCACCGTCGTCTTGTCCGTGATGACCTCCACGAGCGGCTCGTCCTCCGCGACCTCCTCCCCCTCCTTGACGAGCCAGCGGTCGACCTCGGCCTCGGCCACGCCCTCGCCGAGATCGGGGAGGCGGAAGTCCATCAGAAGTCGAGCACCCTGCGGGCGCCTGCGACGATGCGCTCGACCGACGGCAGGTAGTCGTCCTCGTTGATGAACTGGGGAAAGGGAACGTCGTACCCGGTAACGCGCCCCACCGGCGCCTCCAGGTCGAGCATGCACCGCTCGTGCACGAGGCTCGAGACCTCGGCGCCGAGCCCAGCCGTGCGGGGCGCCTCGTGCACGACGAGGACGCGGCCGCACGAGGACGCCGCCTGTGTGATCGCTTCCACGTCGAGAGGATAGAGAGCGCGGAGGTCGATGACGGCGGCCTCGACCGCGTCCGTCGAAGAGAGTCGTTCGGCGGCCTCCAGGCAGAGCGGTACCGTCGCGCCGTAGGTGATCAGGGCGAGGTCGCTGCCTGCGCGCGCCGTGCGGGCACACGCCACTGCCCCCCAGGCCTCGCCGTCGCCCGTGCGGGGATCGAAGGGCGGCTGGTCGTCGACGTGTTGTCGGCCCGCTCGATAGATGCGCTTCGGCTCCATGAAGATGACCGGGTCGGGGTGCGCGATCGCCGCGAGCATCATGTCGCGCGCGTCCACGGGCGTTGCAGGGCAGAGGACCTTGAGGCCCGGGACGTGACAGAAGAGGGCCTCGGGAGAGTCCGAGTGCAGCTCCGGCGCGCGTACACCGCCTCCGTAGGGGATGCGCACGACGATGGACGCGGGGACCTCGCCCCTCGTTCTCCATGCGTAGCGGGCGGCATGAACGACGATCTGCTCGAACCCCGGGTACACGAAGACGTCGAACTGGATCTCGACGACCGGGAGGAGACCGTAGAGCGACATCCCTATGGCCGACCCGACGAGACCGGCCTCCGCCAGCGGCGTGTCCACGACGCGCGCCTCACCGAACTCGTCGAGGAGTCCGGCGGTCACGCGAAAGACGCCGCCGGTTTTCGCGACGTCCTCCCCGAGGACCACGACGCGCTCGTCCGCGGCCATCGCTTGACGAAGCCCGAGGTTGAGCGCCTCCACCATCGTAAGCGCTCTCATTGCGTCTTGCCTTCCTCTCCTGCGCCGGAGCTCGGCGCGGGCCCGAGGGGCTTGACCTCGGGAGGCCGTGCGACCGCGCGCAGCTCCGCCAAGGCCTCTTCATGGGTCCACGGGCGTCCGGACGCGTACACCGGGTCGAAGAGGATCTCCCGGTCCGGTTGCGCGAGCGCCTCCATGTCCGCGACGGCGGCGGCGATCGCGTCCCTGGCCTCGGCCCTCATGACGCTCTCCTTGTCGGGGTCGAGGACGCCGATGCGGTGAAGCCATGCACCCATGCGGCCGAGCGGCTCGAGGTGCATCCACCGCTCCACCTCGGCCTCGTCTCGATACAGCGAGGGGTCGTCGGCCGTCCCGTGGGCCTTGAGCCGGTAGCAGTAGGCCTCGATCAGGGTCGGGCCCTCACCGGCGCGCGCTCGCTCGAGGGCGTCGCGCGTCACCTTCCAGCAGGCGACCGGATCGAAGCCGTCGACGCGCACCCCGGGGATCGCGTAGGCGGTCGCCTTCTCGGCGATCGTCGCGGTCGCGGTCTGCTTGGACAGAGGGGTGGAGATGGCCCACTGATTGTTGACGCAGAAGAAGACGGTCGCGGTCTTGAGAACCGAGGCGAAGTTGAGCGCCTCGTGGAAGTCACCCTCGGAGGTCGCGCCGTCCCCGAACCAGGCGAGAGAGGCTGTGCGGTCACCCCGGATCCTGGCGGCCCAGGCGAGGCCGACCGCGTGCGGGAGGTGCGTCGCGATCGGCACGCAGATGGGAGCGACCCTGTGCTCGCGCGGGTTCCAGAACCCGTACGAGCCGCCGTACCCCCGCCACCACGCGAGGACGGTGGCGGCCGGGACGCCCCGCAGGATCCCGATCGCGTTCTGCCGGTACGAGGGGAACACCCAGTCCGCGTCCTCGCACGCGAGCAGCGGGCCCGCCTGGGTCGCCTCCTCGCCCCAGTAGAGAGCGTAGGTCCCGATGCGGCCCTGCCGTTGCAGCGCGGTGGCCCGCTCGTCGAACGTCCGCAGGAGCAGCAGGGCGCGCCAGAGCTCGACGAGCTCCTTCTCCCCGAGCTCCCTGGGGACCTCTCGGTCGGGCTTGTCGCGCCCGTCTCCGATGATGTGAAAGACGGTGCTATCGCTCACCTATGGGACGCGCCGCTAGTGCGCGCTGGCGGGCCCGTACTCGGCCGTCCTGACGAGCCGGATGCGGCTGATCTTGCGGATCCTGTCCTCGGCGTAGTCCATCGCCGCTTGAGCGGTCGAGATGTTGCGCTCGCGGGCCATCGCGAATATGCGTTGGAGCTGCTTGTAGATGCCCTCGACCCGCTTCATGGCCCGCTCTTGGTCATAGCCGCGCAGCTCGTCCTCGACGTTCATGAGCCCGCCGGCATTGATGACGAAGTCGGGGGCGTAGAGGACCCCGAGGTCCCGCAGCTTGTCTCCGAGCTGCTCGCGCGCGAGCTGGTTGTTCGCGGATCCGGCGATTATCGAGCAGTTCAGCTCGGAGATGGTGTCGTCGTTGATCGCGCCGCCGAGGGCGCAGGGTGCGAAGACGTCGGCCTCGAGGGTGTGGATCGTTTCCAACCGTGTGGTCTCGACCCCGAAGTCCGACACCGCTCGGGCGAGATTGTCCAGGTCGATGTCCGCGATTGTGACCTGGGCGCCCTCCTGCACGAGGTATCCGCACAGGGCGTAACCGACCTTGCCCACGCCCTGCAGCGCAACCGTCTTGCCCTGCAGGTTCGAGTCGCCGAAGACCTCGAGAAGACACGCTTTGATGCCCTGGAGCACGCCGTAGGCCGTTACCGGGGAGGGGTCGCCCGAGCCGCCGTACGTGTGGGAGCACCCCGTCACCCACCGGCTCTCCCGGCGCACGACGTCCATGTCGCCGAGCGCGGTGCCGACGTCCTCGGCGGTGATGTATCGACCTCCGAGGGTCTCGACGAAGCGTCCGTACGCGCGCAAGAGCTCCTCGGTCTTGTCGCGCTTCGGGTCCCCGATGATCACGGCCTTACCTCCGCCGAGGTCGAGTCCGGCGGCCGCGGCCTTGTAGGTCATGCCCTTCGCCAGGCGCAGGACGTCCTGGAGCGCGTCGCCCTCGGAGGGATAGGGAAAGAAACGGGTCCCGCCGAGGGCGGGACCCAGAGCCGTCGAATGGATCGCGACGATGGCTCTCAAGCCCGAGTGATCGTCGGAACAGAAGACGATCTGCTCGAAGCCTTCGCCGGAGATCTGCTCGAAGACACTCATGTCGATGTCGTCTCCTTGTGGTTCGGCGTCGCCGCGCCCCACGTCGTCATTCGATGTTACCCCTCTGTCCCCAAACGCACCCTTGAGCACTCCAACGACGGAGACCACGGTTTCGTTGCGCGCGGGCCGACCGCGGACGATCCCTCGACGATCCGATCCCGGCAAAGGCGACGAACCGACCCGCGGGACGGCCGTTCGCGGGGGCGGAACGCGAAGAAAATCCGGGCGGCTGGCCCCAGACTCCTCAATCGTCGGAAAATGGTCCTTAAAGGCCATTAACAAAAGAAGCACTTGGGGTGACAATCCCTGGGCGGAGGTGCCCGGCGGCCGCCGTGACGGAGCGTGGGGAGTCCGGGCAGCGGTACTGGCAGCTGGACGTGGAGGCAGACATGAAGGCGCAGGAAGAAGAGGTTTTGCTTACCCCTGCCGAAGTGGCGGCGCTGTTCCGGGTCGATCCCAAGACCGTGACGCGCTGGGCCAAGGCGGGGAAGCTTTCCTCGATCCGGACCCTGGGGGGGCACCGCCGCTACCGGGCGGACGAGGTCAAGCGGTTCCTCGACGGCGCGCGCCAGGAGGGGTTCGCGGCTCGGTAGGAGGCGCGCGGCACACGACGCGGTGCCGGCAACCGACGGGGCGCTCGTAG
>DATADD010000062.1:0-18662 GCA_036258675.1 Actinomycetota bacterium
GTCGCGGCGCGCGTGCGGCGCGCCGCGGAGGCCGCGGGCTGGCTCGAGGACACCCTGGAGCGCCTCGGCGAGAGCGAGCTGACCCGCCAGCGCGACCTGACCCGCCTCGTGCGGCTCGCCGAGGAGCTCGACGACGGCGAGCGCAGCGCGGATTCCTTCGTCGCCGAGGTGGAGCGGCGGTTCGGCTCGACCGCCGAGGCCTCCGGCGTCAACCTCCTGACGCTGCACCGCGCCAAGGGCCTCGAGTTCGAGGCCGTCTTCCTGCCCCGGCTGCAGGAGGGCGAGCTCCCCTTCCGGCGCGCCTCGGGCGACGCGGCGGTGGAGGAAGAGCGCCGCCTTCTGTACGTCGGCATCACCCGGGCGCGCACGCACCTCTGCCTGTCGTGGAGCGACGGGGGACGGTCGGTCCCGAGCAGGTTCCTCGACGCGCTCGGCGAGCGCCCCACCTTGCCGCGCGGACCGGCGAGCGAGGGGCGCGAGCGCGAGGACGGCGCCACGGTCCGCCGCCTCAAGGCATGGCGTCTCGAGCGCGCTCGGGGCGACGGCGTCCCCGCCTACGTCGTCCTGCACGACCGGACGATCGAGGCGATCGCGGGCGCGCGGCCGGCCACGCTCGTGGAGCTCGGCCGGATCGAGGGCATCGGGCCCACGAAGCTCGAGCGCTACGGGGGCGACATCCTGCGGGTGCTCGCCGACGTCTAGCAGCTCCATCGCGCGAGCGGTCCGGCGGCGCGACGCGCGGTCGGACCGGCGATCGCCCGAGAGAGGCGCGCGCGAGCCCGCCCCGCGGACCGGTCTGTAGGCTGCCCCGGTGCAGAAGTCGGTCGACCTCGCGTTCGAGAACACGATCCACGAGTCCCTCGGGATCAGGCCCGTCGAGCTGACGCCCGAGCGCGTCGTGCTCGAGATGGACGTAGGGCCCCGGGTCCACCAACCCTTCGGGATCCTGCACGGAGGGGCGTCGGCCGTGGTGGCGGAGAGCGCCGCGTCGATAGGAGCGTTCCTCAGCGCGGGCCCGGACAAGCGCGCGCTCGGTGTCGAGCTCAACATCTCCCACCTCCGCGCCACGAGAGAAGGCACGGTGCGGGCCACGGCGACACCCGTGCGGAGGGGACGATCGCTACACGTCTGGAGCGTCGACCTCGTCGACGGAGACGGGGCGCCGGTTGCGGTCGCCCGCTGCACGCTGGCGATCAGGGACGCGTAGCCGTTGCTGCGCGCCCTCGTCGTATCGGCTCACCCCGACGACATCGAGTTCGGGTGTGCCGGGACCGTCGCGCGGTGGACCTCGGAGGGCGTCGAGGTGACCTACTGCATCGTGACCGACGGGTCGACGGGGACGCAGGACCGGTCGCTGATGGGAGAGCCCCTCGCCGCCCTGCGCCGCGACGAGACGGGGGACGCGGCGCGCGCCGTCGGGGTGGAGGACGTGGTCTGGCTCGGCTACCCGGACGGCTCCGTGGAGTACACGCTGGCGCTCCGGCGCGACATCGCCCGGGTGTTCCGCGCCCGGCGGCCGCACCGGTTCGTCGTGATGGACCCGACCCCGACGATCGACGACCGCTTCGTGAACCATCCCGATCACCGCGCCGTCGGGCAGGCATCGCTCGACGTCACCCTCACGGCCGGCACGACGCCGGGCCATTTCCCCGAGCTCCTCGGCGAGGGCCTCGAGCCGTGGCGGGGCCTTCGGGAGCTGTGGATCCAGGGGCCGGGCGCCAAGCCGGTGGCGGTGGACATCTCCGCCACGATCGACAAGAAGATCGAGGCCCTGCTGTGCCACCGGAGCCAGGTGGGAGAGGACGCCGAGCGGATCGGCGAGTGGGTCCGCACGGCGACCTCCGAGCTGGGCGCGCCGCACGGCTTCGCCCATGCCGAGACGTTCCAGGTCATCAGCCGGGGCCCCGGCTTCCACGACGAGGAGGTGGACGACGACGCCGACACCCCCCTCGCCCGGCCGCCGGTCGACCCCGCGGCCGCTCCCGTCCGGCGCCCGCACGAGCCGCCCGCCGCCGGCGACGTCGACCCCGCCTGACCGGGAATGCCGGGCCGCCACGTTAGGTTGACCTAACCGGGCTGCTACGCTGCGGGTCGTGGTCCATCGAGAGCTGTAAGAGAGACGTCCGCCGTCCCCGCACCGTCCAAGGAGGCTGGTCCCAGGGTGTCTGCCGAGGCCGAGGACCTGAAGGTCCTCCAGGAGAACGAAGAGGTCCGGGCGCTCAAGGGCGCCTACAAGTACGGCTGGCACGATGACATCGCCTACCGCGAGCAGCCCCGCAAGGGCCTGTCGCACGAGGTCATCGACGCGATGAGCGATCGCAAGGGCGAGCCGGACTGGATGCGCCGCCTGCGCCACCGCGCGCTCGACATCTTCTACCGCAAGCCGATGCCGCGGTGGGGCGCCGACCTGTCCGACATCAACTTCGACGACATCTACTACTACATCAAGCCCGACATGGGGAAGGTGCAGTCCTGGGAGGACATGCCCGAGGACATACGCGCCACATGGGACAAGCTCGGGATCCCCGAGGCGGAGAAGAACTACCTCGGCGGGGTCACGGCCCAGTACGAGAGCGAGGTCGTCTACCACAAGACCAAGGAGGAGCTCGAGCGGCGCGGCATCCTGTTCATGGACATGGACTCCGCACTCCGCGAGCACCCCGACATCGTCAAGCAGCACTTCGGGACGATCATCCCGGCCGCGGACAACAAGTTCGCCGCGCTGAACTCCGCCGTGTGGTCGGGGGGCTCATTCATCTACGTGCCGCCCGACACCGAGGTCGAGATCCCGCTTCAGGCCTACTTCCGCATCAACCAGGAGAACATGGGGCAGTTCGAGCGGACCCTGATCATCGTTGACGAGGGCTCCTACGTGCACTACGTCGAGGGCTGCTCCGCGCCGGTCTACTCGAGCGACTCGCTGCACTCCGCGGTCGTGGAGATCATCGTCAAGAAGGGCGGGCGCGCTCGCTACACCACGATCCAGAACTGGTCCAACAACGTCTACAACCTCGTTACCAAGAGGGCGGCCGCCTACGAGGACGCCATCATGGAGTGGGTCGACGGCAACCTCGGCTCCAAGGTCACGATGAAGTACCCGTCGATCTACCTACTCGGCGAACGGGCGCGCGGCGAGGTGCTGTCGATCGCGTACGCCGGTCAGGGCCAGCACCAGGACGCCGGAGGCAAGGTGATCCACGCCGCCCCCAACACGTCTTCTGCGATCACCTCGAAGTCGATCAGCAAGGACGGTGGGCGTGCAGGGTACCGGGGGCTGCTCAAGATCGACGAGGGCGCAGAGCGAGCGAAGTCGCACGTGATCTGCGACGCCTTGATCCTCGACGAGAGGTCGCGCTCGGACACCTACCCCTACATCGAGATCGAAGAGGAGTCCGCCGCCGTGTCGCACGAGGCGTCGGTCTCCAAGGTGTCGGACGAGCAGCTCTTCTACCTCATGAGCCGCGGCCTCGGCGAGAGCGAGGCGATGCAGATGATCGTCCGGGGATTCATCGAGCCGATCACGAAGGAGCTTCCGATGGAGTACGCGGTCGAGCTCCAGAGGCTCGTCGAGCTCCAGATGGAGGGATCCGTCGGGTAGCTGCCCGTGATCTACGACGTCGTCGTCGTCGGCGCCGGCGTCATGGGAGCGGCGACCGCGCGCTCGTTGGCGCGCCGGGGTCGCAGGACGCTCCTGCTGGAGCGATTCGCCCTCGGGCACAGACGCGGCTCGAGCCACGGGCGCTCCCGCATCTTCCGGCTCTCGTATCCCGATCCGATGTACGTGCGGATGGCGCAGGAGGCCCTCCCGCTGTGGCGCGCCCTGGAGGGCGACGCCGGGCTGGACCTCCTGACCACGACCGGCGGCCTCGACTGCGGCCCCGGGATCGACGCGAACGCCGGCGCGCTCGCCGCGTGCGGCGCCGAGTGCGAGATGCTCGACGGGGACGAGGCCGCACGGAGGTGGCCGGGCCTCGCCTTCCCCGCGCCCGAGCCGGTGCTGTACCACCCCGACGGGGGCTACGTGCGGGCCGACGATGCCGTGACCGCGTGCGCGCGCACGGCCGCGGCCGCGGGGGCCGAGATGCGGGAGGGCGCGCCGGTGACCGCCGTCGAGGCCGCCGGGGACCGCGCGCGCGTCGTCGTGGGCGGGGAGACCATCGAGGCGCCGGTGGTTGTCGTCACGGCGGGGGCGTGGGCGCGCGGGCTGCTCGCGGCAGCGGGCATCGACATCCCGACGCGGCCGACGCGCGAGACGGTCTCCTACTTCCGCATCGAGGACGGCTCCCTGCCGACGGTGGTCGAGTGGGCTCGGCCCGCCCTCTACGCGCTCCCGAGCCCGGGCCAGGGGCTGAAGGTCGGCGAGCACGTCGCGGGACCCGAGATAGACCCCGACGCAGACGGGCCGCCGAGCCGCGACTCGATCGAGGCGACGTCAGCGTGGGTCGCGCGCCGCTTCCCGAGCGCCGAGCCCGTCGCCCACCTGTCCGAGACCTGCCTGTACACGAACACGCCCGACGAGCACTTCATCCTCGAGCGGCACGGGCCCGTCGTGGTGGGCTCACCCTGCAGCGGTCACGGCTTCAAGTTCGCGCCCCTCATCGGGGAGCGTCTCGCCGACCTCGCCTGCGCCTGAGCCGACGCGGCCGTCGCCTGGACCACCACCACCGCGGCCACGACAAGCGCCCCGCCCGCCAGCTGCATCGGCGACAGGCTCTGGTCGAGCCAGAACCACGCCGCCAGCGCCCCGAGCACGGGCTCGAGCGTGGCCGCGATCGACGCTCGCTCGGATCGCACGTGGCCTATCGCCCACACGAACAGCAGGAAGGGCACCAGGGTCCCGAAGACCCCGACGTAGGCGACCCGACCCACGTTGCCGGGCTCGAACAAAGCGTCGGGCCACCCGAGGGGGAGTTGGACGGCGGCCCAGAAGAGGGCGGCGACCGTGAACCCGCGCCGGAGCGCCCCGAGGGTGCCGTAGGCGGCGCGGGCGCGCTCGCTGAGGAGCGTGTAGGCGGCGAACGAGACGGCGGCCCCGAGCCCCATCGCGACCCCGACCGCGTCGAGCCTCCCGACCGACCCGGCCGGCAGCTCGGTCACGAGCACGACTCCCGCCAACGCCGCCGCGAGCGCCGCCCCCACCGGAGCGCCGACCGGGCGGTGCAGGGCGAAGGCGGTCCACGCGACCACGAGGGCGGGCCCGGTGTACTGCAGGACGATCGCGACCGCCACCGGGAGCCGCTCGATCGCGAGGTAGTAGGTGCCGTTCACGGACGCGATCCCGAGCCCGAGCGCCACGACCTGGGCCGAAGGGCCCCCGGGGACCCGCCGGCGGGCCGCGGGCAGGAGAGCGAGCCCCGCCGCGGTGACGACGGCCCGCGCCAGCGCGAGCGCGACCGGGGTGACCCCGGCGTCGAAGAGCGAGCTCGCGACGACGCCGTTGGTCGCCCACAGCGCCGCCGCAAGGGCGATCGCGGGGACCGCCAGGGCGGAGCCGGCGGCGCCGGGGGGTCTGCTCACGGGGGGAGGTTAGGGCAACCTAAGGTAAGGTTGTGAAGCCGTTCACAAGCGCCCGACGCGCGCCTAACCCACAGGGAAGATGCCGGAAAAGCTGACGCAGCAAGCTGCCGCACGCATGGCCGAGAGGCTCGGGGAGCCGGGTTGGCTCGCGGAGCGCCGCCTCCACGCGTGGGACGTCTTCGAGAAGCTCGACCTCCCCGATCCCAAGGGGGAGGAATGGCGCTACGTCGACGTGAGGGACTTCGACTTCGGCCGCTTCGAGGCCCCCCCGGTCCGCTCCAGCGCCCCCGCCGTGGACGACGCCTTGGCGACGAGGGGCGTGGTCGTCACCGATTTCCCCACCGCGGCCCGCGACCACGCGGACCTGCTGCGGGAGCACTTCTTCACCGACGTCCCCGTCGACGAGCACAAGTTCACCGCGCTGCACGGCGCGTTCCTGTCCGACGGCGTCCTCGCGTATGTCCCCCGGGGGGTCGAGGTCGACGGTGCGCTGCAGGTGACGCGGCGGATCGCCGGCGGGGGGTCCACCTTCCCCCACACGACCGTCGTCGTGGACGAGAACGCCAGCGTGACGGTGGTCGACGTCTTCTCCTCGGACACCGAGGACAGGGAGTCGCTGTGCTCCAGCGTGGTCGAGATCGAGGCGCGCCGCGGCGCGACCGTCAACTACATCTCGCTGCAGCAGTGGGGCCGCAACGTCCACCACTTCCAGACGCAACGGTTCACCGGCCATCGGGACTCCACCGTGCGCAGCCTCGCGGTCAATCTCGGCTCGTCTTTCGCCCGCACGCAGGTCGAGTCGGTGCTCAAGGGCGAGGGCTCGTTCTCCGAGATGCTGGGCCTCTACTTCGCCGACTCCGATCAGCATTTCGCCCAGCGCACCTTGCAGTCCCACAGCGCGCTCCACGCGACCTCGGACCTGCTCTACAAGGGGGCGTTGAAGGAACGGTCGCGCTCGGAGTACTCCGGATTGATCAAGGTCGAGCCCGGCGCGCAGGGCACGGATGCGTACCAGGCCAACCGCAACCTCGTGCTGTCGTCCGACGCGATGGCGCGCTCCATACCGCAGCTCGAGATCGAGGCCAACGAGGTCCGTTGCACCCATGGCGCAACGGTGTCGCCGGTCGAGGAGGAGCACCTCTTCTACCTCATGAGCCGGGGCATCGACAGGGTCACGGCCCAGAAGCTCGTCGTGTTCGGCTTCTTCGGCGACGTGCTCGACCGCATCCGCGTCCCCGCCGTGCGCGACGGGCTGTCGCAGGCGATCGCGGCCAAGGTCGAGGGCGGCCAACCCCTCGAGGTGTCCGTGTGACGGGCCGGTTCGAGGCGGTCGCGAAGGTGGACGACGTGTCCGACGGCGAGATGGTGCAGGTCGTCGTGCGGGGCGACCTCGTGGGCCTCTACCGCGCGGGGGACCGCTTCTTCGCGATCCACGACGTCTGCACCCACGAGGAGGCGTACCTGACAGAGGGGTGGTTCGAGCCGGAGGACCTCGAGGTCGAGTGCCCGCTGCACGGCTCCCGTTTCAACGTGGCGACCGGCGACGTGCGCATCCTGCCGGCGACGCGTCCTGTGGATACGTTCGAGGTGAGGGTCGAGGGCGACGACGTCCTGGTCGGCCCAAGACGAGACCGAAGGGTGATGTGAGATGGCCGAGAACCTGCTGAGCATCGAGGGCCTGCACGTCGAGGTTGAGGGGCGCGAGATCATCCGTGGCCTCGACCTCAGCCTCGACAAGGGCGAGACGCACGCGATCATGGGCCCGAACGGTTCGGGCAAGTCGACGCTCGCGTATGTCCTCACGGGCCGGCCGGGCTACGACGTGACGGCGGGCAAGATCGTCTACAAGGGCGAGGACATAATGGACCTCGCCCCCGACGAGCGCGCCAAGGCAGGCATCTTCCTGGCCTTCCAATACCCGACGGAGGTGCCGGGGGTGTCGGTGGTGAACTTCCTGCGCACCGCCTACAACGCGATCCACTCCGACGACCCCAAGGGGGCGATGCAGTTCCGGCTCTATCTCCAGGAGAAGGTCGATCTGCTCGAGATCCCTTCCGAGCTCGTGGATCGCTACGTCAACCAAGGCTTCTCCGGCGGCGAGAAGAAGCGCAACGAGATCCTCCAGATGGCGGTGCTGCGTCCCGAGCTGGCGATCCTGGACGAGACGGACTCCTGGCTCGACATCGACGCGCTCAGGCACGTCTCCGCCGGCGTCAACAAGCTGCGCGGTCCGGAGGTCGGCATCCTGCTCATCACCCACTACCAGCGCCTGCTGAACTACATCCGCCCGGACAGGGTCCACGTCCTCATGAGCGGGACGATCGTCGAGTCGGGCGGTTTCGACCTGGCCGAGAGGCTGGAGGCTGAGGGGTACGCTGGTCTCGCGAAGGAACTGGGACTGTCCGCGGTAGACGTCGCGGAGGTCGAGGCCAAGGAAGGGGCGAGGGTCTGATGCGTATGGAGTGGCGATGTCGCTAGACGTCGAGGTCGTCCGCAAGGACTTCCCCATCCTCGAGACGCAGTCGCACGGCAAGCGGCTCGTCTACCTCGACTCCGCCTCCACGTCCCAGAAACCTCGACAGGTCATCGATCGCATCGTTCGCTTCTACGAAGAGGAGAACGCGAACGTTCACCGGGGCGTCTACGACCTCGCCCAACGCGCGACCGAGGCGTACGAAGGAGCGCGCGCCGCTTGCGGCCGCTTCATCGGCGCCACACCGCGCTCGATCGTGTTCACGCGGAGCACGACCGAGGCCATCAACCTCGTTCGGTACACGTGGGGGCGCGCCAACGTGCGCTCCGGCGACGAGATACTCGTCACCGAGCTCGAGCACCACTCCAACCTGATCCCGTGGCAGCTGCTTGCCCAGGAGACGGGGGCGGTGCTGCGCCACCTCCCGATCGACGACGAAGGCCGCCTTCGCACCGACCTGCTCGGCGACTTCGTCGGCGACCGCACCAAGCTCGTGGCTACGGCGCTGATGTCCAACGTGCTCGGCACGATCAACCCCATCGCGGAGCTCGCGGCGGCCGCGCACTCCGTCGGCGCACTCGTCCTCGTCGACGCGGCCCAGGCCGCCCCGCACCTTGCCTTCGACGTCGCCGAGCTCGACGCCGACTTCCTCGCCTACTCCGCGCACAAGATGTGCGGGCCCACCGGCGCCGGCGTCCTCTACGCGCGCGAGCGCCTGCTCGAGGAGATGCCGCCGTTCCACGGCGGCGGGGAGATGATCCGAGAGGTGTGGGCCGACCGGGCGACGTACAACGAGATCCCCTACAAGTTCGAGGCGGGGACGCCCAACATCGCGCAAGCGGTCGGGATGGGCGCGGCCGTCGAGTACCTCGAGGACCTCGGCATGGAGGCGGTCCGCCGCCACGAGGTCGAGATCGCGTCCTACGCGCTCGAGAGACTGCGGGACGCGGGCGCCACCATCTACGGACCGAGTGAGCCCGCCGAGCGCGGGGCGGTCATCTCGTTCAACATCGAGGGCGTGCACCCGCACGATCTCGCCACGATCCTGGACCAGGAGGGGATCTGCATCCGGGCGGGACACCACTGCGCCCAGCCGCTGATGCGGAGGCTCGGCGTGCCGGCGACGTCGCGCGCGTCGTTCTACGTCTACAACACGCGCGAGGAGGTCGACCTGCTCGTCGACGCCCTCGACGGCGCCAGGGGGTGGTTCGCGTGAGTCTCGAAGAGCTCTACAAGGAGGTCATCCTCGACCATTACCGCGCGCCTCGCAACAAGGGCCGGCTGGATCCGCACGATGTCGCGCTCGAGCGCAACAACCCTTTGTGCGGAGACGAGATCGAGCTGTTCCTGCGATTCGAGGGCGACACGCTCGAGGGCGTCGCCTTCGAGGGGAAGGGATGCTCGATCTCGCTTGCGAGCGCGTCGATGATGACCGAGAAGGTCAAGGGCATCCCGAGCAAGGACGCGGCGGGGCTCGCCGAGCACATCAAGCGGATGCTGGCCGGCGAGGAAGAGGGTGACGCCGAGGCCCTCGGCGACCTCGTGTCTCTCAAGGGTGTGGTGAAGTACCCCGTGCGCATCAAGTGCGCCCTGTTGGGATGGAACACGCTGCTCGAGGCCCTCGAGGAGGGCGCCGGCTCGGAGGCGTGAGGCCCCGACGCAGGCGACGGGAGGCGCGCCGAGCGGGCATCCCGGGGCCGTGCTGACCCGTACGCAGCGCGCCGTGAGGATGGGCGCGGCCGCCGCCGTGCTCCTGCTGCTCGCGGCGGGGACCGTATGGGGCGACGACGAGCACTTTCCCTTCGGGCCCTTCCGCATGTACTCGACGCGCAACGATCCGAACGGCACCGTCAACGTGGTCAAGATCCGCGCCCGGACCGTGACCGGCGAGATCGTGTCGCTCCGTCCGCGCACGCTCGGACTGCGGCCGGCGGAGGTCAACGGCCAGATCACGCGGCACGTCGACGACTCCGTCCTGGCGGCCAAGCTGGCGCGCGCCTACCGCGCCTTCGACCTCGAGCCGCCGCTCGAGAAGCTGTGGCTGCTGCACGGGTTCCATCAACTGAGGGACGGCCGCGCGGTCGACTACTGGGAGGAGGTGCGGGGGACGTGGAGCAGGACGTAGCGGGGGGGCGCGGCCTCATCGCGCGCATCCAGCGGTGGTGGTTCGCGCCGCAGCCGCTCGGGCGCGTGGCGGTCCTGCGCACGCTGGTGTACGGCTTCGTGATCTTCGACGTGTTCCTCGTGAGGCCGTGGGTGGCGCTGCACGGGACGGTGCCGGGAGCGCTCTACCGCCCGCTCGCGATAGGGGACCTGCTGGGGCTCCCCACCCCGACCCCTTTGCTCGTCGCCGTCGTCAAGGCGGCGCTCGTGGCGAGCGCGTGCGCCGCGCTCGTGTCGCGGCGCGCCCGCGTTGCGGGCGTTGTCGTCTTCGCCCTCTACCTGGAATGGATGGTGATCGCTTTCTCCTACGGGAAGGTGGATCACGACCGGATCGCGTTCCTCGTCGCGCTCGCTGTTCTGCCGACCGCGGGCGCGGCCCGGTGGGGGGAACGGCGCGCGACCGAGGCGGCCGGGTGGGCGCTGCGGTGCATCCAGGTCGGTGTGGTGGTCACGTACTTCGCATCCGTCTTCGCCAAGGCGAGGTTCGGAGGGCTCGACTGGGTCACCGGCGCGACCTTCATGCGGGCCGTGCTCCGACGGGGCTCGGGCCTCGTCGAGCCGCTGCTCGAGGAGCCCGGACTGCTGGTGGCGGGCCAGGTCCTCCTGGTCGCGTTCGAGCTGCTGTCGCCGCTGCTCCTCGTCGGGGGCCGCGTCGGGCGCGCGATGGTGGCGGTCGCGTTCGGGTTCCACCTCGTGACGGGGCTGGCGATAGGGATCGTCTTCTGGCCCCACCTCGTGTGCCTGCTGGCGTTCCTGCCCCTCGAGCGGATCCGTCCCGTGGCGCTCGCGGCGGGGAGGCGCCGGAGCTACGCCAGCCAGATCACCGGCGGGCCGTGATAGCCGGCGCGCGCGATCAGGCGCCGCCGTCCTCCCGGCCACCTCGTCAGCCACACCCCGGCAGCGTCCGCGTCCAGCGGCTCCATGCACAGCCACGCCACGGGCGCGCTGGAAGTGGCGGCGCGCCCGGCGCTCCCGATCGCGTCTTCCAGCTCCGCGCGCGCCGCCTCCTCGAGGTACTGGAGGACGATGGAGTGGAACACGACGGTCGCCACGCCGTCGCGCCGCTCGCTCAGCTGGGTGCGCACCCAGGTCACGGCGTCGGCCTCGTCTACCGGGGCGGGGACGCGCCGCGCCACCTCGAGCGCGGCACGCAGGTTGCGATGCCTTTCGAGCTGGTCGGGCCACACGAACGAGGCCAGCGTCGCCGCTCCCTCGGGCGAGGCAGGGTCGAGCGGTGAGGGGTCGCAACCGCGTCGCTCGACCACGCGCGCGGCGACGTGAAACGGCGGGAGGCGCTGGGTGTTGAAGCCGCACAGCCTCACCGGAGAGGCGTCGTCGCCCCACGTCGCCCCCCTCGCCTCGTAGCGGAAACGGTCCCAGCGGAGGTTTAGACCCGCGCTCGCGCCGACCTCCAGGATCCGCAGGGGCTGCCCCGTGCTCTCGACGACGAGCAGGAAGCCGCCCAGGAGCGCGGCGCTGCGCCCGACCTCGTTCGTCTGCACTGGGCGCCCGACCTCCGCGCGCAGGTCCTCGAGATGGTCCTCGAGGACGCGGCGGAAGGGACCCCAGGCACCCGACGCGTCCTCCCTGCCGCCCGCGCTCGGGTAGAAGCGGGCGAGCTCGGGAGCGGAGCCGGCGAGGACGAGCCGGTGCACGGCTCCGAGCATCCGCAGGCTCAGCATCGAGTCGGCGGGATCGCGGGCCCGGGCCCCGAGCAGCTCCCAAGCCACGCCCCGGGCCTCGACGTCGGCGGCCACGCGCCCCAACAGCTCGGCGTACAGGGCGGAGCCGAGGCGGGCGCACGCGTCCGCCTGACGCGCGAGGCTCTCGACCAGCAGCTCTCGATCGTTCACCCGACGAGTGTCGCGGTTGCGGGCTTAGCACTATTAGCAACTTGCTTAAATCGCGTACCTCTGGTAGCAAGGGGCGATGCCGCTCGGGGACGATGCCGCCACCCGGACCGCGAAGGTCCTGTCGCTGCCGACCCGCGCCGCCATCCTCTCGCTGCTGCTCACGAGCGGGCCCAAGACCGTCAAGCAGATCTCGGATCACTTCACGATCCACCCCAACGTGGCGCGGGCACACCTCGACCTGATGGTCGAGGCCGGCTTCCTCGCGACCGAGACCCGGCGCCGGAACAAGGGGCGCCCCGCGAAGGTCTACTTCACGTGGGAGGGCGAGGCGGGCGCGCTCGCGGAGGCGGGGATCGACGTGCCGCCGGGCCGCGTCGCCGCGGACTCCGTCGACGAGCTCGAGGTCGAGGTGCGCGTCCTCGAGCGGATGCTGGCGGACGCCGCCCAGCAGATCGCGCGCGTGAGAGAGCTCCTGCAGGAAGCGAAACGCAAGCGAGGCGAGGGAGGTAACGATGGCTGACTACGCCAACCCGGACGTGTTGGTGGAGACGGACTGGCTCGAGCAGCACGCCGACGACGGCAACATCGCGATCGTCGAGGTCGACGAGGACACGACGGCCTATGAGAAGGGCCACATCCCCCAGGCGATCGGGATCAATTGGGCCACCGAGCTCCACGACCTTCCCCGCCGGGACTTCGTGTCCGCCGAGCAACTCGCCAAGCTCCTGGGAAGCAGGGGGATCTCCTCGAACGACACGATCGTCCTCTACAGCGGCAACAACAACTGGTTCGCTGCCTACGCGTACTGGCTGTTCAAGCTGCGCGGTGTGTCGAACGTCAAGCTCCTCAACGGCGGGCGCAAGAAGTGGGAGCTCGAGAGCAGGCCGCTCGTGCAGGACACTCCGAACCGCCCGGCGACCACCTTCGAGATCGGGCGGGAGCAGCCGGAGCTGCGGGTGTTCCGCGACGAGGTGCTCGAGCGCGCCACCTCGGGCAAGGGCGCGTGGGTCGACGTGCGATCTCCGGAGGAGTTCCGCGGCGAGCTTCTCGCCCCGCCGCATCTGCCCCAGGAGCAGGCGCAGGTGCCGGGTCACATCCCCGGCGCGGCCAACATCCCGTGGTCCAAGACCGTGCGCGACGACGGCACCTTCAAGGACGCGGACGAGCTAAAGGGGTTGTACGAGGCAGAGGGCATCACCCCCGACAAAGACGTCATCGCCTACTGCCGCATCGGGGAGCGCTCGTCCCACTCCTGGTTCGTGCTGAACGAGCTGCTCGGCTTCGAGAGGGTCCGCAACTACGACGGCTCGTGGACCGAGTACGGGAGCCTTGTTGGGGTCCCGATCGAGAGGTAGCTCTCGACGGGGAGCCCGAGCCGGGGCTTTACCCTGACGACGTGAAGGTGACGGTCGTGTGCTTCGGCGCCATGCGGGAGCACCTGCCGCCCTATGCTGCCGGCAACCGCGCCGACGTCGAGCTGGACGAGGGAGCGGATGTAGGCGACGTCGTCGACGCGCTCGGCGCGCCGCGCCGCCTCGTGTTCGCGCTGCTGGTCGACGGGCGCCAGGCGCGGCTCGACACCTCCCTGCAGGACGGAGCCGAGGTCACGCTGATGCCGCCGTTCACCGGCGGCTGATCGCCTCCTCCGGCGGGGGCAGCTCGACCCCCCGTCGCTCGACCGCTGCGAGCGCCTTGCCCACGAGGCCGTCGACGTCGAGGCTCGCCTCCGCGGCGGCGACGTCTTGGGGCCGCGCCCGTGTGGTGGGGGAGCGGGGTTCGAAGAGCACGCAGCAGTCCTGGTACCTGCGGCTCGAGACCTCGAAGGAGCCGATGCGCTCGGCGAGCTCGACGATCTCGAGCTTGTCCATCCCGATCAGCGGGCGCAGGACCTCGATGCCGTCGATGGCGGAATCGACGGCGGCGATGTTCTCGATCGTCTGCGACGCGACCTGGCCGAGGGAGTCCCCGAGGACCAAGGCCTGCGCGCCCTGCTCCCGCGCGAGCGCGGCGCCGATCCGCATCATCATCCGGCGATAGAGGACGATGCGCAGGGCGGGGGGCGCCGCGACCGCGATCTCTTGCTGCGCGTCGGCCAACGGGACGAGGTGCACCGTCGTGCGCAGCGCGTAGAGCGCGAGGACGCGGGCGATGTCGGACACCTGGCGCACCGAGGACGGATCGGTGTAGGGCTGACCGTGGAAGTGAAGCAGGTCCACGGTCGCGCCCCGGCGCGCCATGCGCCACGCCGCCACGGGCGAGTCGATCCCTCCCGATACGAGCGCCAGCATCCGCCCCGAGGTCCCGGCGGGGAGCCCTCCGGGACCCTCGAGCCTGTCGCGGTAGACGACGCACGTGGTCCCGAACAGCTCCACCCTGATCGTCGCGTCCGGGTTGCGGAGGTCGACCGGCGCGCCGGTTGCGTCGACGAGGTGCTGCCCCACGGCGACGTTGATCGCGTGGGACTTCTCCTCGAGGCGCGCGTAGGAGCGGCGCGCCCTTACCGCGAACGAACCGAACGGCCGCGCGCGCAGGAGCTCGAGGGCCGCGTCCTTGATCGCTTCGAGGTCCTGGGCGACCCGCCACCCCACGCCCACGTATGCGATCCCGAAGACGCGCGCCGCGCGCCGCGCCGCCTCGTCGACGAGAGCGCCCTCGCCGAGATCGATCGTGATGCGGCCGAAGCCCCGCCGCACGCGCCCGTATCCGGTCCCGCGCAGGGCGCGCCGCAGGTTGCGCGCGAGGACGTCCTCGAAGAACTGCCGGTTGCGCCCCTTGAGACCGACCTCGTGGTAGTGGACGACGAGCGCGTTCATCGGGTAGGCGGGGGCCCGGCGCACACGGCCGGGCGAGACATCAGTCGGCCTCGCCTTCGAACCCGACCGAGAACAAGGCTTCGACGTCGTGCTTCGAGTACACCTTGAACGCGACCAGGGTCTGCGTCCGCTCGATGCCGGGCACCTTGGCGATCTCCTCGCTCACGACGCGCGCGAGGTCGTCGTGGTCGCGCACGCGCACCATGATGACGAGGTCGTAGTCCCCCGCGACGGAGTAGACCTCGCTCACCTCGGGAAGGTCGGCGACCGCCTGCGCGGTCTCCGGGATCCGATGTATGTCGCAGACGGCGAGGACTACGGTGGTGACCACGAGGCCCGAGGCCTCAGATCGTCACCATGTCGCGCAGCTTGCCGGGCGTGCTCGGGTGGCGCAGCTTGGACAGCGCCTTGGCCTCGATCTGGCGGATCCGCTCCCGGGTCAGGTTGAACTCCTTGCCGACCTCCTCGAGGGTGCGGGGCTCGCCGGTGATGAGACCGAACCGGAGCGCGAGGACCTTGCGCTCCCGCTCGGAGAGCGACCCGAGCATGTCCCACAGATCCTCCTGGCGGAGGGCGACGGCGGCGGCCTGGAAGGGTCCCTCGACGTCCTCGTCCTCGATGAAGTCGCCCAGCTCGGCGTCCTCGTCCCCGACCGGCTCGTGCAGCGAGACCGGCTCGGGCAGCACGCGGAACGCCTCCCGCACCTTCTCGGGGGAGAGGTCGGAGCCGCTCGCGATCTCGTCGATCGTCGGCTCGCGCCCGAACTTCTCGAGGAGCTCGGACTGGACCTTCCGGACCCTGTAGAGGGTCTCGACCATGTGGACGGGGATGCGGATCGTCCGGGCCTTGTCGGCGATCGCCCGTGTGATGGCCTGGCGGATCCACCACGTCGCGTAGGTGGAGAACTTGAAGCCGCGCTGCCAGTCGAACTTCTCGACCGCCCGCATGAGGCCGAGGTTGCCCTCCTGGATGAGGTCGAGCAGGGGCAGCCCGGCGGCCGAGTACTTCTTCGCGATCGACACGACGAGGCGCAGGTTCGACTGGATGAAGCGGCGCTTGGCAGCCCGGCCGGTGCGGACCTTGGCCTGCAGGTCCTCGCGCTGCTTGGCCGTCAGCCGGCGCGCGGTCGCGATCCGCTCCGAGGCCTTCTCCCCGGCCTCGATCGCCTGTGCGAGCTCGACCTCCTGTACGTCGGTCAGGAGGGGGTACTGCCCGATCTCGCGCAGGTACTGCCGGACGAGATCCTCGTGGGCCGCCTCCTCACGAGCGTCGTACGGGCGGGTAGCCTCGCTCATCTACGCATCGACCTCTTCTCTGGGTTCGCTGTTCGACCTCGTTCTGTCGCTTTCGCGTCTGGAGGGTGCCCAGGTCAAGGGCCCTGGGGGCTCGGGCGGACGCCCGACGGGCGGTCCGGTCGACCCAGACGCTCGCCGTCCCTCCAAGGCGTCCGGGCAGTTTTTGGTCCGATAGACTCATGCATCATGGTAAGGGAATCCCCTCGCCAGTGGAAGAGGGGTCTTCTCCTCGTGCCTCTTGTGCCTACACCACAAAACCGGCAGCGCCCCCGGGGTATTCCGCACCTTCTGAGAGTGCCCGGAATCTCTCTCGCGCATGAATGAGGGCCCTCACCAAGACAAGCGAGGGGCCGCGGTCGGAGGCAGCGTGCTCGTGTCCGCGTGCCTCGCGGGGCGCGCCTGCCGCTTCGACGGCTCCGCCGATCCCCACGACGCCGTCGGCGAGCTCGTCGCGGCGGGGCGCGCCGTCCTCGTGTGCCCGGAGGTCGACGGCGGCCTCGGCTCCCCCCGGCCCCCGGCCGAGATCGTCGGCGGCGACGGCGGCGACGTGCTCGCGGGCCGGGCCCGGGTGGTGACGAAGGGCGGCGTGGACGTCACCGACGCCTACGTCGCCGGGGCGCGCCGCGCGCTTGAGGCGGCGCAGCGGTCGGGCGCCCGGCGCGCGATCCTCAAGGCGCGCAGCCCCTCGTGCGGGAGGGGACGGGTCTACGACGGCGGTTTCACGCGGACGCTGCGCGACGGTGACGGCGTGACCGCGGCTCTCCTGCAGGCGCACGGGATCGAGGTCCTCACCGAAGAGGAGGTCTGACGCCGCTGGCCGCCCACCGTTTCGAGACGGTCCTGCAGGCCGAGGAGGGCGGTCCTGCGGTGTTCGTCGAGGTGCCGGACGACGTCCGCGACCGCCTCGGCAAGAAGCGGGCCCCGGTGCGCGGCACGATCAACGGCACACCGTTCCGCAGCACGATCGCGGTCTACGGGGCCCGCGGCCTCATCCCGGTCCCGAGGCGGCTGCGCGAGCGGGCCGGCATCGCGCCGGGAGAGGGCCTCGTGGTTGAGCTGGAGCGCGACGACGAGCCGCGCGAGGTCGACGTGCCGCCCGACCTCGAGGCCGCCCTCGCCGCCGACGAGGAGGCCCGCGCGGCGTTCACGAAGCTCTCCTACAGCCATCGCAAGGAGTACGTCGCGTGGATCGAGGAGGCGGTGCGCGCCGAGACGCGCCGCCGCCGCATCGAGCGCACGGTCGGAAGGTTGCGCGAGGGGTCGCGCTAGGGCGAGCTATACGAACGTGGACATAAGCGGCGAGATCGAGAACCTGGTGGTCAACGGCGTGGATGTCGTACCTCTCGTGGAGGCGGCGCTCTTTTGGGGGATCCGTCGCCCTGGCACCCACTCGACCTTCCCCGCGACGAGATGCCCGACGAGCCCAGCATCCCGCGCGATGCGATGCGCGGCCGTCGCTGGACGAAGTGCTTGCCGTGCGCGCGGATCGCATGGCCGTCGTAAGCCGGGTGATCGCCGATCTCACCGACGAGAAGCTGACCGCTCGGTCAGTTGTCGCGCCCGCCCACCGACGGCCTTCCCAACGCCTCCAGCGCGTATGCAACACCCTCCGTCAGTCCCTTCTGCCGTCCGCGCGCGATCGTGTCCCTCAAACGCTCGGCGGGCATGCTCTTAGACAACAGATCCATGGTCTTTTCGTACAGCCGTGCCTCGATCGCCTCCCGCGCTAATCCGGCCGACGCCCGCACAGATTCGGCGATCCCCAGCAGGATCGCTGCATCCTCCGTGTCGCCGGCGATGGCGTATGCGGCGCTCAATCCATCGAGGCTTCCTGCGATGAACTCACGGTGTCCCAGGTCGGCCGAAAGCTCCAATGCCCGACGTAGGAACGCAAGCGCCTCCCGGGGGTCTCCGCCCAACACCGCTGCGATGCCGAGGTTGCCCACCGACACGATCACGCCCTCGGTGTCGCCATGACTCTCCTCGTACTCGAGGGTCCAACGGAAGAGCTCTGTCGCGTCTTCGTACCGCTCCTCCACGAGCGCCAGGGTTCCGAGGTTGCTCCAACCGACGAAGATGTCCCGCTCGCTGTTCAGCTGTTCGCGACCTCAAGACCCTCCTCCAGATATCGCCTTGCGGCAATGAAATCGCCTCGATCCATGGCCAATCGCCCCAGGGTCAACAGTGAGGAGAGCATTCGTGCATCGACTTCCATCTTTCTGAAGAGGCGGAGGGCCTCACTGGCGTGGCGCTCGGCTTGTTCGGCCTCGCCCCGGGCGTAGGCGATGGACCCGAGGGCGGTGAGCCCACGTGCTCGGAGAGCAATCGGGCGATCACGAGAGCGCTCCAGCGCCGTCTCGATCGCTACCTGTCCCTCACGGAGATGTCCGCGAATCCAGAACAGACGCCATAACGAAACCGACGTCTGCAAGGCCTTGTCGATGTCGGCCTCGAGGAGGAATCGGAGCGCTTCTCTCAGGTTGGGAAGGTCCGTCTCTAGCCGGTCCAGCCACTGCTTCTGTTCCGGCCCGATCAAGTGCGGCTCTGC
>DATADD010000063.1:0-2039 GCA_036258675.1 Actinomycetota bacterium
GAGCGAGCGCGCCCGGCCCGGGAGGGCAAGGGCGCGCGCCGGTGGAACAGGGGGCGCCGGACGCAGCCGGCTCGGCAACGCGACGACCGCCGCAGGAGCCGCCGGCCGCAGCGGCCTCGGCGAGGGGGGGCCCATCCGAGCCGTCGCCCGGACGGAAGTCTCCGGCGCCTGCCCGGGGGGAGCACGACGCACGGCGACGGCGACGTGGTCCGGTTCGTGGTGGAGGTCGAGCGTCACCTGCGCGCATCCCGCAGCACGTTCCTGCGCCGCGTCGAGGCGACGCTGTTCTCCCCGCGGGGGTGGCTCCGCTCGGGCGACCTGGCGTTCCGGCGCGCCCGCCGCGCGCCGGTAGACGTCAGGATCGTCCTCGCGAGCCCCGCGACGACCGATCGGCTGTGCGCGCCCGCCCGCACTCTCGGCCGGCTCTCTTGTCACAACGACGGTCTCGTCGTGATCAACGCGTGGCGGTGGAAGAACGGAGCCCCCGCCTACCGCCGGCTGAGCCGGTACCGCACCTATGTCGTCAACCACGAGGTCGGCCACGCGCTCGGCCACGGGCACCTGACCTGTTCGGGCACCGGGGCGGCCCCCGTGATGATGCAGCAGACGATCGGCGTGGACACGTGCAGAGCGAACCCATGGCCGCTGCGCGCGGAGGTCGGGGGAGGCTAGCGAGGGCCCTTCGCGCGGGTGGGAAATAATGTCGGCTCCGACCCGCCGGCCAAGGAAGGCGATGCTCACAGGCACCCTGGACGACCTGGCGCTGAGACCCGTCCTGCGCTTCATCGCGTCCTCGCACAAGACGGGGAAGCTCGTGGTGTCGGGGCCGGCGGCGGGAGGCAGGATCTACTTCCGCTCGGGCGACGTCTACCACGCCGAGTCCGACGTCCTGAGAGAGGGGTTCGGGCGCAAGCTCGTCCGGTCGGGCAAGCTCGGCGAGGGCGTCCTGCGCAACACCCTCAACGTCTGCGCCGCGACGGGAAAGGGCCTCGGAGAGGCGCTCGTCGAGGGCGGCCACATCTCGCGCCGCGACCTCGAGGAGGCGCTGCGCGAGGAGATCGAGGAGGTCGTCCACGGTCTCCTGCGCAACGATTCCGGCGACTTCTCGTTCGAGACCGACGAGCAGGTCGACGCCGACACGGTCACGCTCGTGCGTGTCGAGAGCCTGCTGCGCGACGACCGGGCGGTGCTCGAGGAACGGGTCCCCTACCTCAATCCCGCCTTCGTCCGGGCCAGCATCTCGACCGACGAGGCCATCGAGATCAGCATCACCTCGGAGGAGTGGAGCGTGATCGCCATGATCGACGGGCGGCGCACGCTGGGGGAGGTCTCGGCGGCCCTGGGCCTCGACGGGCACTCCGTGATGCGAGTGCTGCGCCGCCTTCTGACGGTGGGGCTCGTGAGCCTCTCGGACGACGGCGGGTCGCCGCCCCCCGTCTCGGTGCGAGCGGCGCGGCCGGCGCGCCCCCTCGGCGCGCCCCCTCCGCCGCCCCCTCCCCCGCCCCCTCCGCCGGTCGTCGATCTGCGCGAGGACGCGCCCGCGTGGGCGAGGGAGCGTCGCTGACGCGCGCCCGGGGCTAGGCGCGCGGCCGCGCCCCTTACGCTGGGGCCGCCTGGCACGGGAGGAAACGGATGGCTTCCCAGCGCCACGAAGTCGACATGCTGATCATCGGGGCCGGCCCCGCGGGGCTCTACGCGGCCTACTACGCCGGCTTCCGCGGGCTGTCGACCGCGATCATGGACTCCCTGCCCCAGCCCGGGGGGCAGGTGTCGGCGATGTATCCGGAGAAGCTGATCTACGACGTCGCCGGCTTTCCCGCGATCAAGGGACAGGCGCTCGTCGACAACCTCGTCGAGCAGGCCGCTCCCTTCGAGCCGACCTACCTGCTCGGCCACCGCGCCGACAGGCTCGTGAGCTCGGCCGACTCCGTCTGCGTCACGAGCCACGCAGGCACCGAGGTGGTGTGCAGGGCCGCTCTGATCACCGGCGGCATCGGGATGTTCACGCCCCGCAAGCTTCCCGTCGGGTCCGAGTACGA
>DATADD010000064.1:0-3008 GCA_036258675.1 Actinomycetota bacterium
TGCAGCGGAGCGCCCCGGGGCAAGCAGCACACCTACGCCATGCTCGAGGAGCGGGCGCCGGACGCGGGCGAGCTCTCGCGGGAAGAGGCTTTGGAGGAGCTCGCCCTCCGCTACTTCACTAGCCACGGCCCCGCGACGGCCAAGGACCTGAGGGCGTGGGCGAGCCTTACGGCTGCAGACGTTCGGCAGGCGCTCGAGATGCTGGGGCCGCGGCTCGCATGCGAGGTCGTCGAGGGTCTCCGTTACTGGTGCGTCCCCGAGCCGCCACCGCCGCAGGCCCCGGCGCCGACCGTGCATCTGCTGCAGGCATACGACGAGTACATCATGGGCTATCGCGAGAGCAAATCGGTCCTCGACATCGCCGGCGTCACGCGATCGCTGCCGCCGGCGAGGACGGTCTTCAACCACATCGTGATCCTCGACGGCCAGGTGGCGGGCCACTGGAAGCGCACCGTGACAACGCGATCGGTGAAGATCGAGGCGGCTCTCTACCGGCCCCTGACCGATGTAGAGCACGAGGCCCTGTGTGCGGCCGCGGCGCGCCACGGGCGCTTCCTCGAGGTCGAGGCCTCCGTCACCACATCGCGGATCCGGGCCTGAACCAGGCGCTATCCGCGGCGCGTGGGCCCGACCTTCTCGATCGAGACGCGCACCAGGACCCTCTTCTGCTCCTCCATGGCGCGCCTGTAGTCGTCCCAGTCCGGGTGCTCGCCGGAGATACCCCTGTAGTAGTCGACAAGCCCCTCCATCGCTTCGGGCAGCGACACGATCTCGGCGCGTCCGTCGACCTGTATCCACGGCCCGAAGAACGCGTCCGAGACGACGCACAGCGTGACGCGTGGATCGCGCCGCAGGTTCTTCACCTTGTAGGCCGTCTCCCTGCTGCTGACGACGAGCCCGTCCTCGGCCACGCCGACGGTGATGGGCGAGGTCTGGGCGCCCTCGTCACGTCTGCGCGTAACCATCACGGCCTTGTGGTTCGTGCGGACGAACTCGAGCGCTTCGTCGGGGGTCACGTGCTCTCCCTTCTCTTCTTCTCGAGCAGGCGCGCCAGCGACCGAGTGTGCGCCAGCGACCGAGTGTAAGAGTCCCCGGCGGAGCAGCAAGGGGTCCGTCGTCGGGCACGCCGCGTGGCCGCAGGCATCACACCCGGCGCGCCAGGTAGAGCTCTGTCGAGTACTCCACGGTTATGCCTCCGGCCGCGTCCACGAGCCCCGCGACCGCATCGAATAGGGCCTCCCGGCGGGCCTCGGGAAGGATGCGGTGGTCCGAGTGCGTCGACAGAAGCTCGACGTAACGCGACGACGAGAAGCTCTCGGACCACGCGCAGGCTCGCACCTCGACGTCCCGGAAGAGGCCCGAGGCCGTTATGGCCGCTCCCTGCTCGTCGTCGACCGAGGGCGCGCCCTCGCCGTCGTGCTCTCGCCCGGCGAACCCGGACCCGCTCACCTCTATCTCGGGGGCGTGCGCCGCGTAGACCTCGTCGAGGGCCGCGCGCAGGGCGGAAGGCCGCCATCGCGGGCGGTTCCAGAACAGGGCAAGCGTTCCCCCCGCCTCGAGCGCCTCGGCGGCGCGGGGGAAGGCCACCTCGGGGCTCACCCAGTGCCACGCCTGCCCCGAGAAGACGAGCTGGAAGCGGCCGGGCTCCGCGACCCACTCCTCGAGGCTCGTTTCCAGGAAGGAGACGTGCGGAAAGGCCGCGCAGTTCCGCCGTCCCACCGCAGCCATGCGAGCGTCGGGCTCGAGGGACAGGATCGCTACGCCCCGGCGGGCGAGCGCGGCCGTCGCCTTGCCGGTGCCCGCACCGATCTCGAGCGCGCGCGCTCCAGCCCGGATCCGCGCGTACTCGAGCATGTGGTCGAACAATCGCTCGGGATAGCCCGGGCGGACGCGGTCGTAGGTCTCGGCTACCTCACCGAAGACGAGACGACGGGGCCTCGCGTCTAATCCCCCGCGGCCGCGGGCACCGGGCAGCTGACCCCCGTCCCCGCGAGACCGCAGTAGCCCCACGGCATCTTGTGGAGGTACTGCTGGTGGTACTCCTCCGCGTAGTAGAAGGAACCAGCCGGCGCGATCTCGGTGGTGACCGGCCCGAAGCCCCGCTCCTGCAGCGCGGCTCCGTAGTCGGCCACCGCCTTCTCGGCGATCCGCTTCTGGTCCTCGTTCGCGTAGAGGATCGCCGACCGGTACTGGGTGCCGATGTCGTTGCCCTGGCGCATGCCCTGGGTGGGGTCGTGGCCCTCGAAGAAGACCCTCAGCAGCTCGCCGTAGGAGACCTGCGCCGGATCGAACACGACGAGCACCACCTCGGCGTGGCCCGTCCGGCCGGAGCACACCTCCTCGTAGGTCGGGTTCGGTGTGAAGCCGCCCGCGTAGCCGACGGCGGTGGTGTAGACCCCATCGAGTCGCCAGAAGAGGCGCTCGGCCCCCCAGAAGCACCCGAGACCGAAGACGGCCGTCTCCATCCCGTCGGGGAAGGGAGGCTGCAGCGGCGCGCCGAGGACCGCGTGCCTCTCGGGCACCGCGAACGGGGGCCGGTCCCGGCCGGGCAGGGCCTCCGGCTCCTCCACCATCCTGGTCTTGTGACGCTTGGTGAGCATCCGATCACCTCCACCACGGTCAACCACTCGCTCCCCCCATTGTTCCGCGTCCCCGCCTCTCGTTACGGGCGCGGCGAGGGATCCGACGCCTGTCGATGGCCTCGCGTCAGCCGAGGGGGCGCACGATCGCTCGCGCCGGCGCGCCGTCGGAACGCTCGATCGACAGCGGGAGGCAGACGAGCTGATAGTCCCCCGGCGCGGCGTGGGTGAGGTCGAGCCCCTCGATGATCCAGATGCCGGCGCGGAGAAGTGTCGTGTGGGTCTCGCCCGCGTCCCGGGTGAAGCCGCCGACGGAGAGGTAGTCGACGCCGACCGACCGGACCCGCCGGTCGGCGAGGTGACGTGCGCCGTCGGCCGCGATGAAGACGAAGTCCTCGACGAAGCCCTCGGCCTCCCAGCAGCGGGGAG
>DATADD010000065.1:0-9335 GCA_036258675.1 Actinomycetota bacterium
GCGGCCCGTGATGGACGGCCCAGAACTTCCGCACGGGCGCGAGGCTCCTCCACGTCGCCCGGCTGCCGTGCGGGGCGGCGAGCACGTCGCCGGGGCCGAGCGACAGCGTCGAGCCGTCGCGCCGGTCGATCGCAACGGAGCCCTCGAGCAGGCACATGATCTCGTGGAAGGGCGGTTCGAGCGCGCCGGTCTCGGGAACCCTCCTCCAGAAGCCGCACGAGAACATCCGGTCGTGGGAGCGGAACAGGATCGTCTCGTGCCCCGGGGGCGCGGTGTCCCCGGGCGGGCGAGGGACCTCCTGCCACTCGAGGCTCGACCCGGCCTCGATCACCCTCGCGTGCGCGTCAACGGTAGCCACTTGCTCGCCTTAGCACGCGGTGTTCCAGGTCAACGTATCAGCCCGCGTCAGCCGGGCGCTCCGGCCGAGACCTCCTCCGCGACCGCGACCGCCTCCTCCACCGCGCGCGCGTGGTCGACGCCCTCCGCCGCGCGCCGGGCCACGTAGCGCGCCGCGACGTAGGTCGCAAGAGGTGCGTTCTTGCGCTCGCTCGAGTGCGCCACGATGCGCGCCAGACGCAGAAGGGGGTTGCGGAGCTCTCGGGGGACGGCGAGGCCGCCGCCCGAATCGCCGAGTCGGCCCTCCAGCGCGTGGGCGTAGGTGTCGAGCCAGTCCGTCATGCTTCCTCTCCTTCTGCGGTCGGGGTCGGCCCAAGCATCCCCCGCCGGACGCGGCGCGGCGGCTTGACGCCCGGCGTGCCGCCCGGACACGATGGGGTCATGCGCCGCCCGACATGCACCCCCTGAGTGACCGGGCCGCGCGTCGTCGTCGTGGGGGGCGGCATCGTCGGATGCAGCCTCGCCTATCACCTCGTGGGGAAGGGGTGGGACGACGTCACGGTGCTCGAGCAGGGTCCCCTCCCCGCCGCGGGGGGCTCGACATCGCACGCCCCGGGACTGGTGTTCCAGACCAACCCCTCGAAGACGATGACGGAGCTCGCCCGGCGCTCCGTGGAGCTCTACTCGAGCCTGAGCCTCCGGGGGATGCCCTGCTTCTATCCCGTCGGCGGCATCGAGGTCGCGGGCACGCCCGAGCGGTGGACCGATCTCGCGCGCAAGCTGGGGCTGGCGCGCTCGTGGGGCATCCCGGCCGAGCTGCTCTCGCCCGAGGAGGTCGTCGCGCGCATCCCGCTCGTCGACCCCGCGAGGATCCACGGCGGTTTCCATGTGCCGGGCGACGGTATCGCCAAGGCGGTGCACGCGTGCGAGGCGATGGCCGAGGCGGCCTCGGCGCGCGGCGCGAGCTTCCGGGCGCGCACGTCGGTGACCGGTTTCGAGGTCGCCGGCGGCGCCGTGCGCGGCGTGCGCACGGACGGCGGCGTCCTGGAAGCGGATGTCGTCGTGATCTGCGCCGGGATATGGGGCCCGCGCGCCGGCGCGCTCGCGGGCGTCTCCATCCCGCTCCTTCCCATGCAGCACCAGTACGCGTGGACCTCTCCCCTGCCCTCGCTCGAGGGCATCGCCGAGGAGGTCGTCCACCCGATCCTGCGCCACCAGGACGCGGCGATGTACTTCCGCCACAACGCCGACCGCTACGGGGTCGGCTCCTACGCGCACCGGTCGATGCCCGTGTCGCCCGACGACCTGCCCGCCTACGACGACGCCGAGGTCGCCCCGGCGATCATGGGATTCACCGAAGAGGACTTCAAGCCCGCGTGGGAGGAGGCGATCGAGCTCCTCCCGGCCCTCGCCGACGCGACGCTCCAGGAGCCCATCAACGGCATCTTCTCGTTCACCGCCGACGGTCTCCCTCTCCTCGGCCCCGCCCCCGAGCCCGCGGGATTGTGGATCGCGGAGGCGGTGTGGATCACGCACGCGGGCGGGGTGGGCCGGGCGATGGCGGACTGGATCGTGGACGGCGCGCCGGACGTCGACCTCCGTGAGTGCGATCTCAACCGCTTCGAGGCCCACGGGCACAACCCGGACTACGTCGCCGCGCGCGCATCGCAGTCGTTCCAGGAGGTCTACGACATCATCCATCCGCTGCAGCCCATGGAGGAGCCTCGGCCCCTGCGCGCGAGCCCCTTCTACGACCGCGAGCGGGCGCTCGGGGCCTTCTTCCTCGAGGCGTCGGGGTGGGAGCGTCCGCATTGGTTCGAGAGCAACCGAGGCCTCCTCGACGACGTCGCCGTCCCCGAGCGGAGCGGATGGGAGGCGCGCTACTGGTCGCCGATCGTGGGCGCGGAGCACCTCCACACGCGCACCGTCGTGGCGCTGTACGACATGACGCCGCTCAAGCGGCTGGAGGTGAGCGGCCCCGGGGCCGCCGAGCTCATGCAGCGCCTCACCACGAGCAACGTCGACCGCGCCGTGGGGACCGTCACGTACACGCTGATGCTCGACGACCGCGGAGGGATACGCAGCGACATCACCGTCGCCCGGCTCGACGACCAGCGCTTCCAGGTCGGATGCAACGGCCCCCTCGATCACGACTGGATCGCGCGCCATGGGCCGGCCGACGGATCCGTGCACGTGCGCGACATCACCGGCGGGACGTGCTGTATCGGTCTGTGGGGGCCCCGCGCGCGCGACCTGCTCGAGCGCGTGACGCCCGAGGACGTGTCCAACCGCGCCTTTCCCTACTTCCGGGCCCGGGCCATCCATGTGGGCGAGGTGCCGGTCGTCGCCCTCCGCCTCTCCTACGTCGGCGAGCTCGGCTGGGAGCTCTACGCGTCGGCCGAGTACGGCGGCCGCCTGTGGGACCTGCTGTGGCGCGCGGGCGAGCCCCTGGGGGTGATCGCCGCGGGACGGGGCGCGTTCGAGGGGCTGCGGCTCGAGAAGGGCTATCGCTCGTGGGGCAAGGACATGACCACGGAGGACAACCCCTACGAGGCCGGGCTGGGATGGGCGGTGAAGCCGGACAAGGGCGACTTCGTGGGACGCGATGCGCTCGCGCGGCTCGGGGGGCCAGACGATGTGACCCGCCGCCTCGCGTGCCTGACGCTCGACGACGCGGGCGCGGTCGTGATGGGAAAGGAGCCCGTGCACGCGGACGGCGAGGTCGCGGGCTGGGTCACGAGCGCGGCCTACGGGCACTCCGTGGGGCGTTGCGTCGCGTATGCCTACCTCCCGGCGCCGCTTGCGCGCCCGGGGACAGGAGTCGAGATCGAATACTTCGGCCGCAACCTCCGCGCGACCGTCGCGCGAGAGCCGCTGTGGGATCCAGACATGACGCGACTGCGCGCCTGATGCTCGCCTGCTCGTGACGGAGCTGTGGCGGGCGGCCGAGCCCAAACGCTCCTACGACGTGGTCATCGTGGGCGGAGGCGGCCACGGGCTGGCGACCGCCTACTACCTCGCCCGCGACCACGGGATCACCGACGTGGCGGTGCTCGAGAAGGGCTGGCTCGCCGGCGGGAACATGGCGCGCAACACGACGATCATCAGGTCCAACTACCTGTGGGACGAGAGCGCCGCCATCTACGAGCACTCGCTCAAGCTGTGGGAGGGCCTCGGGGCCGACCTCGACTTCGACATCCAGTTCAGTCAACGCGGCGTCCTCAACCTCGCGCACGACCTCGGCGACGTCCGCTCGAGCCTGCGCCGAGTCAACGCCAACCGGCTCAACGCGGTCGATGCGGAGTGGCTCACGGCCGAGGAGGTCGCCGACTTCTGTCCCATCGTCGACGTCTCGCACGACGTCCGCTACCCCGTGCTGGGCGCCACGCTCCAACGTCGCGGCGGGATCGCGCGCCACGACCGGGTCGCATGGGGCTACGCGCGCGCCGCGGACCGGCTCGGTGTCGACATCGTCGAGCACTGCGAGGTGACCGGCTTCGACGTACGAGAGGGACGGGTGCGCGGGGTCGAGACCACGAGCGGCACCATCGCGGCGGGCGCGATCGCGCTTGCGGCCGCCGGACATACCTCTGTGCTGGCCGCGCGGGCGGGGCTTCGCCTGCCCCTGCAGAGCCACCCCCTCCAGGCGCTGGTATCCGTCCTGCTCGAGCCCGTGCTCGGCTGCGTCGTCATGTCCAACGCCGTGCACGTCTACGTCAGCCAGGCGGACAAGGGCGAGCTCGTCATGGGGGCCGGGATCGACGCCTACAACTCCTACGCGCAGAGGGGATCGTTCCACGTCATCGAGCATCAGCTCGCGGCCGCGATCGAGCTCTTCCCGGTGTTCCGCCACGCCAAGCTGCTGCGCACGTGGGGCGGCATCGTCGATGTCTGTCCGGACGCGTCCCCGATCATCGGCCCCACGCCGATCGAGGGGCTCTACGTCAACTGTGGATGGGGCACCGGTGGGTTCAAGGCGACACCGGGCTCCGGCCACGTCTACGCCGAGACGATCGCCAAGGGCGCGCCGAGCCCGCTCGCCGAGCCGTTCGGACTGGAGCGCTTCACGACGGGGGCCCTGATCGACGAGCACGGCGCGGCCGCGGTCGCCCATTGATGCGGGGCGCGGCTTGCTGCTGATCCCTTGCCCCTGGTGCGGGCCGCGCGACGAGGTCGAGTTCGGGTACGGCGGCCAGGCCCACGTCGCCCATCCCGCCGACCCCGACGCCCTCGACGACGCCGCCTGGGCCGACTACCTGTTCATGCGCGACAACCCGAGAGGCGACTTCGCGGAGCGCTGGTACCACGCGGCCGGCTGCCGCCGCTGGTTCAACGTCGTCCGCAGCACCGAGACCCACGAGGTGCGCCACTCGTACCCCCCCGGCGCGCCGCCCCCGCGGTCACGGCCGTGACCTCCATGCGGCTCCCCCAGGGCGGCGCCGTGGACCGTGACGCCGTCGTCGCGTTCCGCTTCGACGACACGACCCTTCACGGCTTCGCGGGCGACTCGCTCGCCTCCGCCCTGCTCGCGAACGGGGTCGACGTCGTGGCGCCGAGCCCGCTGCTGGGCCGCCCCCGGGGCGTGATGGCCGCGGGGGTCGAGGAGCCCGGGGCCTTCGTCGAGGTGACCGAGCCCTACTTCGATGCGATCGCGCCGGCGACGACCGTCGAGCTCGTCGAGGGTCTCGCCGCGCGCGCGCGGGCGGGCGTCGGTCGGCTCCCGATGGCGGGAGACCGCGCCGGCCCCTCGTCCGAGCACCGCAACGTCCACGTCGAGACGCTGGTGGTCGGCGCGGGGCGGACGGGATTGCGAGCCGCGGCCGCGGCGTCCGGCGGCGGCGACCGGGTGATGGTTGTCGACGAGGGCTTCGCGCTGCGGGCCGACGTGCGGCAAGCGGCCGCAGCGCTCTCAGACGCGCCCGATGCGACCGTCCTGCTCCGGGCGACCGCGCTCGGCGTCTACGACGACGGCTACGTCGTCGTGCACGAGAGGGCGCGCCCCCGGGAACGGGTCTGGCACGTCAGAGCGCGCCGCGTCGTGCTCGCGACAGGTGCACACGAGCGGCCGATCGTGTTCCGCGACAACGATCTTCCCGGGGTCATGCTCGCCTCGGCCGCGCGCGCCTACGTGGAGCGGTTCGGGGTCCTGCCGGGGCGGCGAGCGGTCGTGTTCACCAACAACGACTCTGCATACGGCTGCGCCGCGACCCTGCGAGCGGCGGGTGCCGAGGTGGTCGCGATCGTCGACTGCCGCCCCGCGGCCTCGGCGCCCGCGGACGGGATCCCCGTGCTCGCGGGCTGGACCGTGACCGCGGCGCAGGGAGCGTCTCGTGTCGCGCGCGTGCGGGTCACCGACGGCGCGAGCGAGCGCGACCTCGACGCCGACCTCGTCGCGGTGTCGGGAGGCTGGAACCCGGTGGTGGGCCTGTGGCGCGCCCTCGGGGGAGGGCTTCGCTACGACGAAGATCGCTCCTGTTTCGTGCCGGGCCCCCCGGGCCCGCCGTGGATCGAGGTCGTGGGGCGCGCGGGGGGCGACGTCCCCGCGGCCGCTCCCCTGTGGTTCGTGCCCGCCGACGATCTCTCGCGGCACTTCGTCGACCTCCAGCGGGACGCGACCGTCGCCGACATCGCCGAGGCCTTGGACGCGGGGCTGCGCTCGGCGGAGCACGTGAAGCGCTACACCTACATCGGCACGTCGATCGACCAGGGACGCACCTCCGGCGTGGTCGCAGCCGAGGTCGTCAACCAGCTGCTCGGGTCGGGGCCGGGGGCGCAGGGCCCGACCAACGCCCGTCCGCCCTACACGCCCGTGTCGTTCGCGACGCTCGCGGGGCGCGCCCGCGGTCGCCTGTTCGATCCCGCTCGCACCACGCCCATCCATCGCTGGCACGTGGAGCACGGGGCCGTGTTCGAGAACGTAGGTCAGTGGAAGCGCCCGTGGTACTTCCCGCGCCCGGGAGACGACATGGAGGCCGCGGTCGCGCGCGAGTGCCTGGCGGTGCGCACGGGGGCGGGGATCATGGACGCGTCCACCCTCGGCAAGGTCGAGGTCGTCGGGCCCGATGCCGCCGAGTTCCTCGACCGCATGTACACGAACAAGATGAGCTCTCTCGCCGTGGGGTCGATCCGCTACGGGATGATGCTCGGGGTCGACGGGATGGTGCTGGACGACGGCGTGGCCATGCGGCTCGGCGAAGACCGGTTCCTCTTCACGACCACCACGGGCGGGGCCGCGCGCGTTCTCGACCACTGCGAGGAATGGCTCCAGACGGAGTGGCCGCACCTGCGCGCCTACTGCACATCGGTCACCGAGCAGTGGGCGACGGTGGCGGTCGCGGGCCCGCGGGCGCGCGCGGTCCTCGCCGCGCTGGGAACCGACATAGACCTCTCCGTCGAGGCCTTTCCGTGGATGACGTTCCGCGAGGGAAACGTCGCCGGGATCCCGGCGCGCGTGGCGCGCGTGAGCTTCTCGGGAGAGCTCGCGTTCGAGGTCAACGTCGCCGGCTGGCACGGTCTCCCGCTGTGGGAGGCGGCGATGGAGGCCGGACGCGCCGAGGGCCTCACGCCCTACGGCACCGAGACGATGCACGTGCTGCGGGCCGAGAAGGGCTATGTGATCGTGGGTCAGGACACCGACGGGACCGTTACACCGCACGACCTCGGGATGTCGTGGATCGTGTCCACCAAGAAGGGTGACTTCGTGGGCCGCAGGTCGCTGCGGCGGCCCGACACCGCGCGCCGCGACCGCAGGCACCTCGTCGGCCTGCTGCCGGACGATCCGCAGACACTCCTGCCCGAGGGCGCCCAGCTCGTCGCCGAGGAGGACGGAAGCGCTCCCCCAGTGGCGATGGTGGGTCATGTGACCTCGAGCTACCGCAGCCCCTCGCTCGGACGGACGTTCGCGCTCGCGCTCGTCGACGGCGGGCGCGAGCTCACCGGCCGGACCCTCTACGCGCCCCTGCCCGAGGGGACGATCGCAGCGACCGTCACCGAGCCCGTCTTCTACGACCCGGAGGGGGCGCGCCGTGACGGCTGACGCCCCCGCGGTCGCCCCGCTCGCCCACCGCGCGGCCGATCTCGCGCGCGCCGGAGGCGACGGTGTCGGCGCGCGCGAGGTCCCGTTCCTCGCCCAGACCGACGTGCGCGCCGACGCCGGCTCGAGCATGCCGTGGCCGCTGCCGACGGAGCCGAACACGGTCGCGGCCGAGGGCGACCGGACCGTTCTGTGGCTGGGGCCGGACGAGTGGCTCGTCGTGGGGCCACAGGGGAGCGGGGCGGACACGGTCGCGCAGCTGCAAGCGGCGCTCGGCGACGCGCATGCCTCCGTGGTGGACGTCTCCGCCAACCGCGCGGTGCTCGAGCTGCGGGGTCCCGGGCGCCACGAGCTCCTGGCGCAGGGTTGCTCGCTCGATCTCCACCCGCGCGCGTGGGGACCGGGCAGGTGCGCGCAGACGCTGCTCGCACGCGTCCCCGTGATACTCGAGGAGCGACCGGACTCCACGCGCCTCTACACGCGTCCCTCCTTCGGCGACTACATCGTCGACTGGCTCCTCGACGCCATCGGGGGGGACTGACCGAACGGTTCCCAGGGGATCGGCTCGGTAACCGAGCCGGGATCCCCGCGAACCGGCCTCGGCACGGCGCGCCGGGTACTCTGACGGCCGTTTGCGGTCCGGACAGCTTCGGGGAGGTAGCGTGACGCAGGGCAACGACGCTCCAGGGATCATGCTGTATTCGCGCATCAGGAAGTCGCCCTACTTCTATTCGTCCCGCAAGCACGGCGTCGCTCTCTACAGCGTCTACAACCACACCTATCATCCGCGTCACTACGGCGACCCCGTCGCGGAGTACTGGGAGCTGCTCAATGGGGTGACCCTGTGGGACGTCGGCGTCGAGAAGCAGATCGAGATAACCGGGCCCGACGCGTTCGACTTCACCAACATGCTGATCACGCGCGACCTCAGCAAGTGCGCGGTCGAGCAGTGCAAATACGTCTTCCTCACGACACAGATGGGGGGCATCCTCAACGATCCCGTCCTTCTGCGGCTCGACGAGAACCACTTCTGGCTCTCGCTCGCCGACAGCGACGTGCTGTTGTGGGCGATGGCCCTGGCACACAACTCAGGCTTCAACGTCAACATCGGTGAGGCCGATGTCGGCCCCGTGCAGATACAGGGGCCGAAGTCCAAGGACGTCCTCGTCGAGCTGTTCGGGGAGCGCATCCTCGAGATCCCCTACTACTACATGATCAAGACAGAGCTCGAGGGGATGGACGTGGTCGTCTCGCGCACGGGCTACACGGCCGAGATCGGCTACGAGATCTACCTCAAGAACGCCAGCCGGGACGCGGACAAGCTATGGAACACAGTGCTCGAGGCCGGCAGGCCGCACGGGCTCGAGGTCATCGGTCCCTCGCACATCCGCCGTATCGAGGGCGGCATCCTGGCGCTCGGCGCCGACATGTGGATCGACACCAATCCCTTCGAGGTCGACATCGGCTACTCGTGGATGGTGGACCTCGAGGGCGACACCGACTTCGTCGGCAAGGAGGCCCTGCGACGCGTGAAGGAGGAGGGCATCAGCCGCAAGCTCGTCGGCGTCGAGATCGAGGGCGCCAACCTCGGCTCCTACAACGACGGCGCGATGGTCGACTTCTTCCCCGTGTTCGCGGAGGGCCGCAACGTCGGCAAGGTTACATCCGCCTGCTACTCACCCCGGCTCGAGAAGAACATCGGGTACGCCATGGTTCCCATCGAGCTCACCGAGCTGGGTACGGAGCTCGAGGTCGAGACGCCGCACGCCCGCAGCCGCGCGGTCGTCGTGCAGAAGCCCTTCATCGACCCCAAGAAGGAGACGCCCAAGGGCTGACGGTGCCCCCGGGCCGAGCTACGACGCGGCCCGCCGGGCGGCCGCCGCCCGCCGTGCGGCCGCGCCGGCGCGGCGCATGCGGTCGTCTTCTGAGCCGGCGGCACGCAGGTTGATGCCGACGAGGGCGGCGG
>DATADD010000066.1:0-10421 GCA_036258675.1 Actinomycetota bacterium
ACGATCCCTCGGAGCCGCCGCGCCAGCTCGCCATGCCGGTCGGCGACGGGCGGTCCTACAAGCTGCCGCCGCTCGACCTCCTCGCGCGCGGCGCGGAGCAGCAGACGTCGGTGCGCTCGATCGAGGACACCACCGCGGTCATCGAGGCGACGCTGCGCGAGTTCAACGTCGACGCGTCGGTCACCGGCTACACCGCCGGCCCCACCGTCACGCGCTTCGAGATCGAGCTCGGCGCGGGCGTGAAGGTCAACCGCGTCCTGTCGCTGTCCAACGAGCTCAAGTACGCGCTGGCGTCCGGCGAGCTGCGCTTCCTCGCGCCGATACCGGGACGCTCCGCGATCGGCGTCGAGGTCCCCAACCGCACGCGCCGCGTCGTCACGCTCGGCGACGTGCTGCGGTCGCGGCGCGCACAGCAGGACCGCCATCCGCTGACCGTCGCGCTCGGCACCGACGTGTCGGGCGAGCCGGTCACCGCCAACCTCGCCGAGATGCCGCACGTGCTCATCGCGGGCGCGACCAACTCCGGCAAGTCGTCGTGCATCAACTCGATGATCACGTCGATCCTCGTGCGCGCGCGGCCCGACCAGGTGCGCATGATCCTGATCGACCCCAAGCGCGTCGAGCTGACCCACTTCGCCGGCGTTCCGCACCTGCTGACGCCGGTCGTGACGGTGCCGAAGAAGGCCGCGTCGGCGCTCGGGTGGGTCGTGCGCGAGATGGAGATGCGCTACGAGGCGCTCGCGCACTTCGGCATGCGCAACCTCGAGTTCTACAACGACGCGGTCGCGCGCAACGCGATCGTCAAGCGCAGCGACGACGACCCGGACCCCGAGCCGCTGCCGTACGTCCTCGTCGTCGTCGACGAGCTGTCGGACCTCATGATGGTCGCGCCGCGCGACGTCGAGAGCGCGATCTGCCGCATCGCCCAGATGGCGCGCGCGGTCGGGATACACCTCGTCGTCGCGACGCAACGGCCGTCGGTCGACGTCGTCACCGGCGTCATCAAGGCCAACATCCCGTCGCGCATCGCCTTCTCGGTCGCGTCGCAGCAGGACTCGCGCGTGATCCTCGACCAGGGCGGCGCGGAGAAGCTCGTCGGGCGCGGCGACATGCTGTTCCTGCACGCGAGCTCGTCGCGGCCGCGCCGCATCCAGGGCGCGTGGGTCACCGAGAAGGAGGTCGCCGCGGTCGTCGGCCACGCCCGCCGGCAGGGCACCCCCGAGTACGTCGAGAGCGTGACGGCCGAGGACTCCGGGCCCGAGGCCGGCGGCGGGATCGCCGGCGGCGACGACGACCTCCTCCAGGAGGCGCTCGAGCTCGTCGTGCGCTCGCAGCTGGGCTCGACGTCGATGCTGCAGCGCAAGCTCAAGGTGGGTTTCGCGCGCGCGGGAAGGCTGATGGACCTGCTGGAGCAAAGAGGCGTCGTGGGCCCCTCTCAGGGATCCAAGCCGCGCGACGTGCTCATGTCCCCGGACGAGATCGGGTCCGTGGGCGCGGGACCGGCGGAACGGGGATGAGCGGCGCGCGAGCGGCCCAGGAAGTCACCGAGGGCCGCCTCCCTATAATGGCCGCCTCTGCTTGGAGCACCCTTCCACAGGCGGGAGCACCGTGACGGAACCCAGGACGCTGGGCGACTTCCTGCGGGCGGCCCGGCGTCGACGCCGGGCGAGCATCGAGAGAGCCGCCGAGGAAACGCGCATCAGAGCCGACTACCTCATGCGCATGGAGTCGGACGAGTTCGATTTCCTCGCGCCCGCGTACGTGCGCGGCTTCCTGCGCTCCTACGCGCGCTGGCTCGGGACCGACCCGGAGCCCCTCGTCGCCGAGTTCGACCGCCGCCACGGCGCGGGGCGCACCGATACCGGGCAGATCGCGGCCCTCGAGCGGCGCGCCAGGAACGCGCCGCGCCAGCGGAAGAGCCCGAGCCGGTGGTCGGTCGCGGCAACGCTCGCAGCGGTCGTCCTCGTCGTTCTCGCGGTGATCGGCGTGATGTCGCCGACCGGCGAGGAGACGCCCTCGGACGATCGCATCGCTCTGTCCCAGAGCCCGTCGCCGGAGCCCTCGGAGAAGCCGAGCGCGAGCCCGTCGCCGAGGCCCACCCAGCGGCCGCAGCCGGCGCGGATCGCGTTCGCCGACGGCATCCGAGTGCAGGTGATCGCGTCGCGGGCGCCCTGCTGGGTGGACGTCACCGCCGACGGCGTCGGCGTCTACGCGCGGACCCTTCCGCTCGGGCAGCGGGCGGGCCCCTTCACCGCCGATACGCGTCTGGATGTGGTCCTCGGCAACGGCTACGGCGTCGAGCTCGTGGTCAACGGACAGAGGCTCCGCGGCCCCTTCGGCGACAGCGGCCAGGTAGTCACCTTCAGCCTGCCCGAGGACATCAAGAGCCTCCTGTAGTGCCGCGCGTCGCCATCGTCACCCTCGGCTGCCCCAAGAACGCGGTCGATTCCGAGAACCTCGCCGGGGGCCTGCGCGCGGCCGGCCACGAGGTCGTCGAGGAGCCGCGCGGCGCCGAGGTCGTGGTCGTCAACACGTGCGGCTTCATAGAGGCGGCGCGGCGGGAGACGATCGAGACGGCCCTCGAGCTCGCCGACCTCGCGGACGCGGGCGACGCCGGGGGGCTCGTCCTGGCCGGCTGCCTGGTTGCGCGCGCGGGCGAGGAGCTGGCGGAGGCGTTGCCCGAGGTCGATGCTCTCGTCGACTTCGACGCCTACACGCGGCTCCCGGAGATCGTCGGGAGGGTCGCCGCGGGAGACGGCAACGGAGAGGTCCACGGCGCCCCGGGGACCCGATTCGACCCCGCGTGGTGGGACGCCTCGCTCGCGGGGGGCCCGCGCCTGAGGTTCGGCCGCGCGCCGTGGTCCTACGTCAAGATCGCAGAGGGCTGCGATCGCCGCTGCACGTTCTGCGCGATCCCGCTCATGCGGGGCCGCCTCCGCTCGCGTCCCGCCGCTCTCATCGAGGAGGAGGTGCGGGCCCTCGTCGCACAGGGCGTGACGGAGCTCTCGCTCGTGAGCCAGGACTCGGTGATGTGGGGCCGCGACACGGGCGAGGGGGATCTTCTCTCGCTGCTCGGGCGCCTCGAGCGGATCGAGGGCGTGCGCCGTCTGCGTCTCATGTACCTCCATCCCCAGGGAGTGGACGAGCGCCTCGTCGATGCCGTCCTGGGATCCGAGGTCGTCTGCTCCTACTTCGACCTGTCGCTCCAGCACGTCAGCGCCCGCGTCCTCAAGGCGATGGGCCGAGGCGGCGGCCGCGCCCGCTTCGAGGGCCTCGCCGGGCGCATCCGCCGGCTCGACCCGCTCGCGGGGCTGCGCGCCTCGTTCATCCTCGGCTTCCCGGGCGAGAGCGAGGACGAGGCCGCCGAGGTGGAGAGCTTCGTCGCCGGGTCGGAGCTCGACTGGGTCGGGGTCTTCACCTACTCTGCCGAGCCCGGGACGAGGTCCCACGACCTCCCGGGACGGATCCCGCAGGCGGAGGCGCGGGCGCGCGCGGAGGCGGTCTCGACCGCCGCCGAGTCCGCGATGGCGCGCAGGGCGGCGGATCTCGTCGGCGCGCACCTCGAGGTGCTCGTCGAGCGCCTCGATGTCTCGGACGGGACGTGGAGGGGCCGGTCCGCGCGCGAGGCTCCCGAGATCGACGGCGTCGTGCGTCTCGAGGGCGTCCAGGGCCCGAGGGTGGGCGACTACGTGGGCGCGGACGTCACCGGCGCCGACGGCCCCGACCTCGTCGCCCGGGTCGGGAGCCAGCGGGTCGCGGCTCGGGAGTCGGGCGCCTGAACGCCGAGATCGTCGCGGTCGGGACCGAGCTGCTGCTGGGCCAGATCGTCAACACGAACGCCCAGCACATCTCGCGTGCGCTCGCGTCGATCGGGATCGACGTCTTCGCGCACACGGTCGTGGGCGACAACCTCGACCGGGTCGCGGCCGCGCTCGGGTCGGCCGCGCGCAGAGCCGACGCCATCGTCGTCACGGGCGGCCTCGGCCCGACGCCCGACGACCTCACGCGCGAGGCCGTGAGCAAGTGGCTCGGGCTGCCCCTGCGGCGCGACCCAGAGCTCGTGCGGAGGGTCGCGGACGTGTTCGGTCGCCTCGGACGTTCGATGCCGGAGGCGAACCTGCGCCAGGCCGACCTGCCCGAGGGCGCGCAGCCGATCGCCCCGGAGGGGACCGCGCCCGGCTTCGTGGTGGAACGGGACGGCGTCGTCCTCGCCGCCCTGCCGGGGGTCCCGTGGGAGATGAAGGCGATGCTCGACGGCACGGTGCTGCCCCTGCTGGCGCGCCGGGCGGGGGCGGCGGCCATCGTCAGCCGGGAGGTGCTCGTGATCGGCATGGGCGAGTCGGCGACCCACGAGCGGATCGCGGACATCGTCGACGCGCAGACCAACCCCACGCTCGCCTACCTGGCGGGCTCCGGGAGGGTGCGGGTGCGGATCACGGCCAAGGCCGCCGACGAGGACGCGGCGCGCCGGCTGATCGAGCCGGTCGAGTCCGAGGTGAGGGCGCGTCTCGGGGATGCGGCCGTCCCCGACCATGCCTCGCTGAGCGCGGCCCTGGGCGCCCTGCTCATCGAGCGAGAGGCCACCGTGGCGGTCGCGGAGTCGCTCACCGGTGGGCTGCTGGGGGCCGAGCTGACCGAGGAGGCCGGCGCGAGCGACTTCTTCGCCGGCGCGCTCGTCGTCTACACCGACGAGGCCAAGGCGAGGGTTGCAGGCGTGGACGAGGCGATCCTGGCCGGCCCCGGCGCGGTCAGCGAGGAGGCGGCCGGCGCCCTCGCGCGGGGGGCGGCGGCGCGCTACGCGGCCGACCTCGGGCTCTCGACGACGGGCGTGGCGGGCCCCGCCGAGCAGGAGGGGAAGCCGCCCGGGACGATCTTCGTCGGCGCCTGCTGGAGGGGGCGCGTCGAGACGAGAGGGGTGCGCGGCTACGGCGACCGCGCCAACATGCGCGCCCTCGCGGTCACGGCGGCCCTCGACCTCGGCCGCCGCATCGTCTCCTAGGCGACGGCATGGCCGGGGGCCGGCTGAGGCTCTTCCTCGCGCTCGACCTCCCCGAGGGGCACAGGCGGCGGGCGGGCGACGTGGCCGAGGAGCTGCGGGGCCGGGGGTGGGACGCCCGCTGGGTTGCCCCGGACAACCACCACGTCACGCTGCGCTTCCTCGGCGCCACGGACGAGGCCGCCGTGCCCGCGCTCCGGGATGCGCTCGCCCCGGTGGCGCGCAGCAGCCCCTCGCTGCAGCTGTCCCTGCGGGGGCTGGGCGCGTTCCCTACACCCCGGCGGGCGCGCGTGCTGTGGGCCGGCGTCCACGACCCGAGCGGCGCCCTTCCACTGCTCGCGGCGGCGATGGAGCGCGCTCTCGAGCCCCTCGGGTGGAAGCCCGAGGGGCGCGCCTACACGGCCCACCTCACGCTCGCGCGCCTGCGCGCGCCGCGCTCGGTGGAGCCCCTGCCGCCGGATCCCTTCGAGGGCCTCGAGCCGTTCTCCGTGGCCGAGGTCGTGCTCTACCGCAGCCGGCTGCACCCATCGGGAGCCCGCTACGCGCGGATCGACGGCTTCCCCCTCGGGGAGCGGAGCCCGCCGGCGCGAGGATGCGCCCCGTGACCCCTGTCCGGGCGGCTCCCTCCCCGACCCCGTGACGCGCCCGCCGGCCCAGCCGCGGTCCCTCGTCCTGCCCACGGAGCGTCTCCTGCTCGCCCCGGTCGCCCCCGGCCACGTGGAGGAGCTCTGGAGGGCGACCCAGGACTCCCTCCCCCAGCTGCGCCCGTGGCTGTACTGGGCGCGCAGCAACGAGCTCGGCGAGCGGATGGCGTTCGTGCACGCGTCGATGGCGGCGTGGGAGGGGGGCACGGACTGGGTCTTCGCTCTCCTCTTCGAGGGCGTCGCGGTCGGGACGATCGGCCTCCACGGCTACGACGACGTCCTCGAGCAGGCGGAGCTCGGGTACTGGCTCCGCACCGACCTCGGCGGGCGCGGCCTCATGACGGAGGCCGCCCGCGCCGTCGTGGGCTTCGCCTTCGACAGGCTCTCGCTCCACCGCATCGAGCTGCACGCCGCGCCGGGCAACGCGGCGAGCATCGCGGTGGCCGAGCGGGCCGGTTTCCGCCGGGAGGGCCTCCTGCGGCACGGGAGCCGGGGGGCCGACGGCTGGCACGACGTGTACGTCTACGGCCTTTTGGCGGACGACCCCCGCCCCGGCGCAGCCTGAGCCGGGCGGCCCGCGGGTCCCTCACCAGGGGCAGGGTTCTTGTGCCCTCCGTGAGCGCGCCCTAGACTTCGCACCCTGACTCGTGGGGAGCCTCATCCGGACGGCTGCTGCCGCGGCGCCTGCAGGGCCCGCCGGGGTGGCGCGCGCCGTGCGCGCGGCGCCGAGGACGTCCCGAGACACCCGATCGTTCGTCCATCATTACTAGAAGGGTAGTAGTCACGTGGGCGCGCGCGCCCGGCCACAGGGGAGAGCAGACATGAACGCCAAGACAAACCGCAGGGCTCGCCGGATCCGGCTCGGCGCCGCGCTCGTCGCAGTGGGGCTGCTGGCGACGCTCGTGGCGGTCCCGTCGGCCTCGGGACAGGACGACGGCGGCAAGCTCGTGTTCACCTACGGAGACGACAACGACCTCGACTCGCTCAACCCGTTCGTGGCGGTCGAGGCCCCCGCCTTCCAGGTCTTCTACCTCACCTACGACCTCCTCGTGAACCTCAGCGCGGACGACCTCTCGCCCGCGCCCGGGCTCGCGGAGTCGTGGGAGACGAGCGAGGACGGCAAGACGTGGACCTTCCACATCCGCCAGGGCTCCGAGTGGCACGACGGCAAGCCGGTCACGGCACACGACGTCGAGTACACCTACGACCGCATCCTCGAGGAGCAGCAGGGCTGCTGCATCGACTACCTGCGCCTCGTCGACACGGTGACCGCGACCGACGACTACACGGTCGAGATCACGACCAAGAAGCCGACGTCGCTGCTGCTCTCGGCGCTCGTGTTCATCCTTCCCGAGCACATCTGGTCCAAGATCGACAAGAAGGAGTCCAAGACCTTCGAGAACAACCCGCCGATAGGCAGCGGCCCCTTCAAGGTCGTCGAGTGGAAGAAGGGGCAGTTCGTCCGCATGGAGGCCGTGCCGGGTTACTACGACGGCGATCCCAACATCGACGAGTTCGTCTACCGCGTCTTCAACAACGAGGACGCGGTCGTGCAGGCCCTCAAGTCCGGCGAGATCGACTTCGCCAGCCTCTCGGCGAACCTCTTCGAGTCGCTCCAGAACGAGCCCAACATCGGCACGCACGAGGCCAACATCCCGAGCTTCGACGAGATCGGGATGAACGTGGGAGCCGACGCCACGATCCCCGACAGCAACGGGCACCCCGCCCTCAAGGACGTTGTCGTCCGTCAGGCGATGGCCCATGCGATCGACAAGGAGACGCTGTTCGACCGGGTCCTGCGGGGGCACGGCGAGCCCGGGACGACGATCGTCCCGTCGTTCTCGACCCAGTACCACTACGAGCCCACCGAGGAGGAGGTCTTCGAGTTCGACCCCGACGAGGCCAACAGGCTCCTCGACGAGGCGGGCTACGAGGACACCGACGGCGACGGCGTGCGGGAGATGCCCGGCGGCGGAGAGCCGCTCCGGTTCCGCTACTACGTGCGATCCGAGGACAACAGGACCACGGCGGTGAGCCAGTTCGTCAAGGGGTGGCTGCGCGACATCGGCATCGAGACCGACGTCAAGGCCCTGGGCGACACCAAGCTGACCAACGTCATCTTCGAGGGCAACTACGACATCTTCCACTGGGGGTGGTACCCGGATCCCGACCCGGACTTCATCCTGTCGATCTTCACGTGCGGCCAGAGGCCGCCCGACGGCATCTGGAGCGACAGCTTCTTCTGCGACAAGGAGTACGACCGGATGTACCTCGAGCAGAAGACGCTCACCGACATCGACGAGCGCGCCCAGGTCGTCCACGAGATGCAGCGCATGGTCTACGAGCAGGCGCCCTACATCGTGCTCTGGTACGACCGGGACCTGCAGGCGTACAGCAAGGAGTGGACCGGCTTCCAGCCGCAGCCCGCGCCCGACGGCGACCTCCTCGCCGGCTACGGCAAGGAGAGCTTCCTCAGCATCGACAAGGCGTCGGCCGAGGGCGGCGAACAGCCGGAGTCGGGAGGCCTGTCGGCCGGGGTGTGGATAGCGGGCGCCGCGGCGCTTGTCGTGATCGGCGCGATCGCGGCGCTGGCGCGCCGCAGGGGCGCCGACGAGGACCGCGCCTAACGTCCGACACGGGGGTCACGGCGGAGACGAGACGGCATGGGGGCGCGTCGCTATCTCGTCGGCAAGGTGCTGCAGGCCGTGCTGACGCTGGCCTTCGTGCTCGTGTTCAACTTCTTCCTGTTCCGGGTCATACCGGGGAACCCCGCGCAGATCCTCGCGCGCAACAAGCTGCTGCCGATCGAGGCGGTGCGCGAGCTCGAGCGCGATTTCGGCCTCGACAAGTCCCTGCCCACGCAGTTCGGCCTCTACGTGCAGGACACGATCCAGGGCAACCTCGGGATCTCCTATACCTTCCGCCGCCCCGTGTCCGAGGTGATCGGCGAACGGGTGTGGCCGACGCTGTTGCTGATCGGCGCGTCGACGATCCTGTCGACCGTGTTCGGCCTCCTGATCGGCATCTACGGGGCGTGGAGGCGGGGTAGCGCCTTCGACGTCAGCTCGCTCGGGTTCTCCCTCGTCTTCTACTCCATGCCCGAGTTCTGGCTGGGGATCCTGCTGCTGATCGCGTTCGCCGCCGGAGCCGGCTTCTTTCCGGCCCTCTTCCCGACCGGAGGCATCGAGACCGCGGGGGGCCCGACGGGGGGGTTCGCCCACATCGCCGACGTCGCCAACCACATGTTCCTGCCCGCGCTCACTCTCACCCTCGCCTACATCGGCGAGTACGCGCTGATCATGCGGTCCTCGTTGCTCGACGTCGCCGGCGAGGACTACGTCACGACGGCGCGGGCCAAGGGGCTGCGCGAGGCCCTCGTGCTGCGCCGGCACGTCGTGCCCAACGCGCTCCTGCCCACGGTCACGCTCATCGCGCTCAACCTCGGCTTCATCGTCTCGGGCGCGATCACGGTCGAGACCGTCTACTCGTGGCCGGGCCTCGGGCTGCTCAGCGTCCAGGCGCTCGGCGCCCCCGACTATCCGTTGCTGCAGGGGCTCTTCCTGCTGTTCTCGGCCGCGGTCATCGTCGCCAACCTCGCGGCCGACATCGTCTACAGCTACCTCGATCCGCGGGTGAGAGAGGCGTGACCGAGCGCGCGGTGCCGGCTCCCCCGGACGCGGGGCCCGAGGTCCGCGTCCCGAGCGCTCGCTCGATCGCGTGGGCGCGCCGGAGACGCTCGCTGGCGAGGACGTGGGCGATATACCGTCGCAACCGGATGGGCATGGCGGGGCTCGTGATCCTCCTGCTGATCGTCGGAATGGCCGTGTTCGCCCCGCTGCTCGCCGATCCCAGTGGCCTCGACGCGTCCAAGGCGACCGGACCCGTGCTCGCGCCGCCCAGCCTCGACCATCCCCTCGGCACGGACGATCTTGGGCGCTCCGTGCTGACCCTGACGATCTGGGGCTCGCGCATCTCGCTTCTGGTCGGGTTCCTCGCGACCTTGATCTCGATGCTGATCGGCGCCGTGATCGGCATCGCGGCGGGCTACTACGGCGGGTGGCCGGACAAGCTGCTGATGCGGTTCACGGACTGGTTCCTCGTGATCCCGTTCCTGCCTCTTGCCATCGTGCTGGCCTCGATACTGCAGGCGTCGCTGTTCGTCATCATCTTCGTCATCGGCGTGACGTCGTGGGCGGGCACGGCGCGCATCGTGCGCGCCCAGGCGCTGTCGGTGAAGACGAGGCCGTACGTCGAGCGGGCCCGCGCCCTCGGCGCGAGCAACTGGCACGTCGTGACACGGCACGTGCTGCCCAACGTCTTCCCGCTCATATTCGCCAACACCATCCTCGTGGTGGCGATTGCGATCCTGTCCGAGACCACCCTGTCGTTCCTGGGCCTCGGTGACCCCCTCCACGTCTCGTGGGGCACGATCCTCGACTTCGCCTTCAGCGCCGGCGCGGCCTCTACGGGGGCGTGGTGGTGGCTCGTCCCTCCCGGCATCGCCATCGTGCTCATCGTCCTCGCCTTCACCATGTGCGGCTACGCGCTCGACGAGATCCTCAACCCGCGCATCCGCACGCGCGGCCTCGCCGGCTCGATCCGGGGACAGGGCGAGGCCGCCATCGCTCCCGAGGACGCGCGCGCGGCGGTCGCCGAGGCGCCCGGGGCGCCGGCAGGCGGGATGCGGTGAGCCTGCTCGAAGTGCGCGACCTGCACGTCGCCTACCGCACGCAGGGCGGGATGGTGCCGGCGGTGCGGGGGGTCGACCTGGACCTCGACCG
>DATADD010000067.1:0-13175 GCA_036258675.1 Actinomycetota bacterium
GCCGACGAGCAGCCGCGCGCCCGGCCGAAGGAGCCCGCGCCGCCGGCCCTCCCCGAGGGCTGCGACCCCGCGCCGCCCCGGCCCGAGGTCCCCGAGCCGCTCGCGTCCCCTCCGCTCGATCGCCCGCCGCCGGGAGACCTCGTCGCGGTCGTCGCCACCACCTGCGGCGACATCGTGGTCGACCTCGCCGAGGGGTCCGCGCCCCGCAACGTGGCCAACTTCGTGGGGCTCGCGCGCGCGGGCTTCTACGACGGCCTCCGCTTCCACCGCGTCGAGAAGAACTCGGTCCTGCAGGCGGGCGACCCCAACGGCCGCGCGCTCGACCCCCCCGACGGCCCCGGCTACACGCTGGGTGTCGAGCCCTCCGCCGTGCCCGACGAGCCCCGCCGCTACGTCTACGGGGTCGTTGCCATGGCCAACGTCGCGGAGGGCACGGCCGGGAGCCAGTTCTTCATCGTCGTCCACGACTACGAGGGCGCCCTCGAGGGCGACCCCGAGCCGGCCGGCTACCGGCCCGACTACCCCATCATCGGGGCCGTCGCCCGCCGCTCGTGGGAGACGCTGCAGCGGATCGCGCGGGTCGAGACGAGGGGCGGCAGCGCCGATCCCGCGCGCGCGGTCGAGCCGGTGCTGCCGATCGCCATCAGGTCGATCGAGGTCCGCTCCTGACGCGGGCCGGCCCCTACACTCTGAGCCCCATGCCGGATCCAACCGCGTCGAAGCGCTGGACCCTGATCGCGGCCACGGTGGGGTCGTCGATCGTGTTCCTCGACTCGACGATCGTGCCCGTCGCCCTGCCTCGCATCGGCGAGGAGCTGCCGGCGACGTTCCTGGGCACGCTCGAGGGTCAGTCCTACGTCTACTACGGCTACCTGCTGTCGCTGAGCGCGCTGCTGATCCTGGCAGGGGCGCTCGCCGACTTCTACGGCCGCCGCCGCCTCTTCGTCGTCGGCCTCGTCGGCTTCGGGGCGACGTCGGCCCTGTGCGGGCTCGCGCCCAACATGGAGACGCTCGTGGTGGCTCGCCTGCTGCAGGGCGCCGCCGGGGCGGTCCTCGTGCCGGGGTCGCTCGCGCTCATCACCGCGACCTTCGAGGGCCCGGAGCAAGGGCGCGCCTTCGGCATCTGGGCGGGCGCCTCGGCCGCGACCACGATCGCGGGGCCGATCGCGGGCGGGGCGCTGGTCGCCTACGTGTCGTGGCGCGCCGCGTTCCTCGTCAACCTGCCGCTCGTGGTGGGCGCGCTGTGGGCGACCGTCGTGCACGTCGCCGAGTCCCGCGACCAGGAGGCCACGGGACGCTTCGACTGGTGGGGCGCGTTCCTCGTCGCGGTCGCGGTCGGGGGCCTGACCCTGGGACCGATAAGAGGGCAGGCCGAGCAGTGGCAGGATCCGATCGCGTACGCGTCCCTCGTGGTCGGGGCGGCCGCCGCGATCGCGTTCCCGTTCGCGATGCGGCGCTCGTCGCATCCGCTCGTGCCCCTGGAGCTGTTCCGCTCACGCAACTTCAACGTCACGAACGTCTCCACGCTCGTGATCTACGGCGCGCTCTACGTCATGGGCCAGTTCACCGCGCTGTTCATCATCGGGATCCTCGGCTACAACGAGATCGGATACGCGATCGCGACGGTCCCCGCGTCGGTGTTCCTGGCGCTGCTGTCGACGAGGTTCGGCGCGCTCGCGGACCGCTTCGGGCCGCGCCTGTTCATGACGGTCGGGCCCGCGGTCATGGGAGCCTCTCTGCTGTGGCTCGCGCGCACTCCGGCGGACAGCGAGCCGTGGCGCTTCGCACTGGGAAACCCCTCCTCCTATGCCCCCCCGGGCGACTTCTGGGTCGACCTCATGCCGCCCTTCGCGGTGTTCGGGGTGGGCCTCGCCATCATGGTCGCCCCGTTGACGACCGCGCTCATGCGCTCGGTGCCCGTCCGCCACTCGGGGGTCGCGTCCGCGTTCAACAACGCGGTCTCGCGCGTGGGACCGCAGCTCGCGGGCGCGCTGCTGTTCATCGCCATAACCGTCAGCTTCTACGCAGCCCTCGGCGACCGGCTGCCCGGCCAAGACCCCGCGGCGCTCCGGCAGGAGGTGAGCCCGCTCAACCCCGTGCCGGCCGGCACGCCGCGCGCCGTCGCGGGGGCCGCGATCGAGGCCTCGACGGAGGCATTCCACCTCGCGATGTTCGCCTCCGCCCTGCTCTGCTTCACCGGCGCGGCGATCAACGCGTGGGGCATCCGCAACCCCGCGCCCGAGCCGGAGGCCCCGTCATCGAAGGCGGTGGTGCCGTGTCCGCAGGCGCCGCCGGTGGAGACGCCCCACAGCCCGGTCGGCTGAGCGCCTCCCGCTCACGCCCAGGGCTGGCTGCGCTCGCAGGACCGGCACCGGGCCTCGTAACCGAGGCCGTCGCGCGAGGGAAGCGGCGCGCCGCAGAAGTGACATCGATCCCGTCCCCTGACCCGGTCCGCGGCCGACGCCGCCATCGAGAGCATGCGCTCGGCGATCAGGAAGACGGCCACGAGGACCAAGAGCGTCGCGACCATCGCGCCGGCGTTGTCGATCACTCCGTCCGCGCCCATCATCGGGTCCACGCCCGAAGCCTACGTCGGCGGCGGCTCTAGACGGGCTTGAGGGGGGCGATCGAGAGGTCGAGGCGCTTCTCGCCGCCCAGTGCGGGAAAGTTGACCGTCGCCTCCAGCCCGACCGCGGAGCGGTGGATGTCGACGATCGTCCCGCGCCCCCAGCGGTCGTGCTCGACCTCCTGCCCGACCCGGAAGACGCTCGGGTCGACCCCTCTCTTCGCCGCGGGAGAGGCGAGCGCGGCCGGTCTTCCCTCCGCCATCCGCAACAGCTCCTGCGGGATCTCGGCGAGGAAGCGCGACGGCGGGTTGTAGGTGACGCCGCCGTAGAGGCTGCGCGACCAGGCGTTCGTGAGATAGAGGCGCTCCCGGGCGCGCGTGATGCCGACGTAGCACAGCCTGCGCTCCTCCTCGAGCTCGTCCGGCTCGCCGATCGAGCGCATGTGGGGGAACACGCCCTCCTCCATCCCGACCATGAACACGACGGGGAACTCGAGGCCCTTGGCGTTGTGCAGGGTCATGAACACGACGCCGCTGTCCTCCCCGGAGGAGAGGTCGTTGTCGGTGATGAGCGCGGTGCGCTCGAGCCACCCCGCGAGGGTCGGCTCGTCCGTCCACTCCTCGTACTCGCGTGCGACCCCGGCGAGCTCCTTGAGGTTCTCCTGGCGCGACAGCGCCTCGAACGTCCGGTCCGCGGCGAGCTCGTTCATGTAGCCGCTCACGTCCCAGGCGAGCTCCACGACCTCGGCCACCGGCGTTCGCTGCTCCGCGGCGAGCCTGATCTTCTCGAGCAGGCGGGCGAGCTCCGCGATGCCCCCCAGGGCGCGCTTGGATATCCCGGGGGCCTCGTCGGCGCGGTCGAGGGCCTCGCCGAGCCCGAGCCCTCGCTCGCGCGCGAACGCCGACAGCCGCGCCAGCGACGCGTCGCCGATCCCCCGGCGAGGGGCCTGGGCGGCGCGCCCGATGCTGACCGAGTCGAACGGGTTGAGAGCGGCGCGCAGCCACGCAAGGATGTCCTTGACCTCCTTGCGCTCGTAGAAACCCACCCCGCCGATCACCTTGTAGGGGAGCTCCCGCGCCGAGAAGACCTCCTCCAGCACGCGCGACTGTGCGTTGGTCCGATAGAAGACGGCGACGTCGGACAGGGGGTGACCGACGTCGTCGCGCAGCCTCATGATCTCCTCCGCCATCCACGCCGCCTCGTCGTGCTCGTTCTGGGCGTGGTAGCGGGTGATGAGGTCACCCGAGACAGACTGCGTCCACAGCGACTTCGGCTTGCGCATGATGTTGTTCTCGATGACCGCGTTCGCGGCATCGAGGATCGTCCGCGTGGAGCGATAGTTCTGCTCGAGCGTGATGACGCGCGCGTCGGGCCAGTCCCGCTCGAAGTCGAGCAGGTTGCGGATCGTGGCGCCGCGGAATGCATAGATCCCCTGGTCGACGTCGCCGACGACGAAGATGTTGCGGTGCTTGTTGGCGAGCAGCGTCGCCAGCCGCGACTGGGCGTGATTGGTGTCCTGGAACTCGTCCACGAGCACGTGTTGGAATCGCTCCCCGTACTCGCCCAGCTTCTCCGGGAGGCGGTCGAACAGCTCGACGGTCTTCATGATGAGGTCATCGAAGTCGAACGCCGACGCCTCGGCGAGCCGCCGCTGGTACTCGGTGTAGACCTCCCCGATGGTCCGCTCCCACGGGTTCGACGCGAAGTCCGTGTAGAGGCCGGCGCTCACGAGCCTGTTCTTCGCGTCGGAGATGGTGGCGGCGACGGCGCGCGGGGGGACCCGCTTCGGGTCGATGCCGAGGTCCTTGAGGCACAGCTTGATGAGCCGTTCGCTGTCCCCCGCGTCGTAGATGGAGAAGGACGGCTGGTAGCCGAGCGCGGGCGCCTCCCGGCGCAGTATCCGCACGCATGCCGAGTGGAAGGTCGACACCCACATCCTCTGGGCCACGGGACCGACGAGCGCGGCGACCCGCCGCTTCATCTCGTCGGCCGCCTTGTTCGTGAACGTGATCGCGAGCACCCCGTAGGGCGACACTCCCGAGCGCACGAGATGGGCGATCCGATACGTGAGGACGCGGGTCTTGCCCGAGCCCGCGCCGGCGACCACGAGCACGGGACCGCCGGGGTGGAGGACGGCCTCCCTCTGCACGGGGTTGAGGTCGGCGAGGAACTCGGTGGCCATGGGTCGATTATCGAGTGTCCGACCGCCCCGGCAGGGGCGCGGCCCGCAGGAGGCGGGCGGCGGCGCTCCGCTCGGACGGGGTCAGCCCGGCCACGGCATAGACGGCGCCGTAGACGGCGAGGCCGGCGGCCACGGTCGCGGCGAGGACGAGCAGCCAGCCCGCGTCGAGCGCGGAGTGCACCAGCCACATCGCGGCCAGCCCCGCGAGCGAGGGCGCCACCAGGCGCACGTAGTGGCGGTCGTAGGGCTGGATGCCCACGAAGCGGTGCACGAGGGCGAGGCGAGCCCACTTCGACAGCGCGAACGTGATCGCGTTGGCGAGCGCGGCTCCGACCATCCCGTGCTCGGGGCACAGCCAGAAGGCGAGCCCGAGGTTGAGGGCGAGCGACGCGGCGTAGACGGCGAGGTCCCACCCCGTCCGCCCGACCATGATGAGCACGAAGCCGACGCTGCCCGTGGCCACGTTGACGAACTGCCCCAGCAGCAGCACGAGCAGGGCTCCGCGACCTGCGGCGAAGTCGGACCCGAAGATGCGCAGGATCTCGTCGGGAGCGACGGCGAGCACGAGGAAGATCGGGATCGTCGCCGCGAGCGTCCAGCGCGTCAGCGCCTTGAAGAGGCGGTCGAGCCGCTGCGTCTCTCCCCTGTTGTGGAGGTCGGCGACGAAGGGGCTGAACATGAGGCTGACCGAGGTGAGGAACAGCACGAGCACCTGCCCGGCGCGCAGGGCGGCGGAGTAGACGCCGACGTCGGTGTCGGTCGCATAGCGCGTGAGAACGAAGAGATCGGTCCAGAAGAGCAGCTGGGAGAAGAGCGCCGCGGGCGCCCGGGGCCCCGCGTAGCGGGCGAGCCGGGACAGCGCGCCGGGCTCCATCGGGGCGCGCTCCCACCCCCGCGCCTCTCTGCGCCAGAAGTACCAGGCCGCCGCGCTCGCCCACAACCACGAGACGGAGTAGGCGAGCGCCCCCATCCACGTCGTCTCGGAGAGGGGGAGCCCGACGATCATGAGCAGGACCCACGCGACGGGCTGTCCGGCCCAGAAGACGTACAGCGTGTAGCGCATGATCTTCAGACCGCGTGTCGCGGACAGCCATACGTTTGCGAGCGCGATGAAGGGAAGTCCGACGGCGGCGGCCTCGACGAGCCAGTCGCCGCGCGCGCCGCCGAGCCGGAACAGGCCGCGCACGAGGTCCGCCCCCAGCACCGCCGCGACCGCGCACGCGAGGCTCACCGCGCCGGCTATCAGCACGGCCCGCTCCACCGGCACCCGGATCCGGTCGAATCGCCCCACGCCGCCCTCGATCGCGACGTCGCGCAGCACCGCCATGTCCATCCCCGCTCGGGTTGCGAACGAGAGCACGAAGGCGGCCTGCGTGATCACGGTCACGGCCCCGAAGCCGGCCGCCCCGAGGGCGCGCGACAGGACGATCTGCGCCGCGAACGTCGCGAGCGCGGCCACCACGATCCCGACCACGTTCTGCGATGTACCGGAGAGGATGTTGACGTAGTCGCCGACGCCGTCGATCCGGGCCGGTTGCGTTCTCACGCGGTCGCCGTCGTCCTCGACTCCCCCGTCACCGAGCGTTCCCCCCGGCGCGCCCTCACTCCCACTCGATGGTGCCGGGCGGCTTCGACGTGATGTCGTAGACGACCCGGTTGACGCCCGCGACCTCGTTCACGATCCGGCTCGAGATCGACTCGAGCACGTCGTACGGCAGGCGCGCCCAATCCGCCGTCATCGCGTCCTCGCTCGTCACCGCGCGCAGGACGATGGGGTGTCCGTACGTCCGTTCGTCGCCCATGACCCCGACCGAGCGCACGGCGGGCAGGACCGCGAACGACTGCCACACCGTGCGCAGTAGGTCCGCCCTCTTCATCTCCTCGAGCACGATCGCGTCCGCGGCGCGCAGGGTATCGAGGCGGTCGCGCGTCACCTCGCCGACGATGCGCACCGCGAGGCCCGGGCCGGGGAACGGCTGCCGCCACACGATCTCCTCGGGGAGCCCGAGCTCCTCGCCGACGCGCCGGACCTCGTCCTTGAACAGGTTGCGCAGCGGCTCGACGAGCGTGAAGCGCATGTCCTCCGGCAGGCCTCCGACGTTGTGGTGGCTCTTGATGCGCGCCGCCGCGCGCGTGCCCGACTCGATCACGTCGGGATACAGAGTGCCTTGCACCAGGAAGCGTGCATCCTGCAGCTCGTCGCGCGCGACCTCCTCGAAGACGCGGATGAAGGTCTCGCCGATCGTGCGCCGCTTGGCCTCGGGGTCGGTGACGCCGGTCAGCTTCTCGAGGAAGCGATCGGCAGCCTTCACGTGCACGAGGTCGACCGCGAGGTGGCGGCGAAAGGTCTCCTCGACCTGCTCCGCCTCGCCCGCGCGCAGGAGGCCGTGATCGACGAAGACGCACGTGAGCTGATCCCCCACGGCGCGATGCACGAGGGCGGCGGCAACCGAGGAGTCGACCCCTCCGGACAGGGCGCACACGACGCGCGCGTCGCCGACCAGGGCGCGAACCGACTCCACGGCGCCCTCGATGATCGACGTCATGGTCCACGACGGCGCCAGCTCGCAGCCCCGGTAGAGGAAGTTCTTGAGCACGTCGAGGCCCTTGGGGGTATGGCTGACCTCGGGGTGGAACTGGACCCCGAAGAGGCCGCGCTCGGGGTCCTCGAACGAGGCCACCGGGCTCGCGTCGGTGGCGGCGGTCGCGCGGAAACCGTCGGGCGGGCGCGTGACCGCGTCGTTGTGGCTCATCCACACGACCTGGTCCTCGGGGAGGTCGTCGAACAGAACGGAGCGCGGGTCGCGCACGGCGAGCTCGGTTCTGCCGAACTCCGCCACCCCCGTGCGCGCGACCTCGCCCCCGAGGGCCGCGGCCATGGCCTGCTGGCCGTAGCAGATGCCGAGGACGGGTACGCCGAGATCGAACAGCCGGGGATCGACCTTCGGCGCGCCGGGCTCGTGCACGGACTTGGGCCCTCCCGAGAGCACGAGGCCGGCGGGCCGGCGCGCCGCGAGGTCCTCGGGCGGCGCGTCGTGGGGAACGATCTCCGAGAGAACCCTGCACTCGCGGATGCGGCGGGCGATCAGCTGCGCGTACTGAGCTCCGTAGTCGACGACGAGCACCGGCCGCATAGGGCACCCTACCGCGGCGCGCCCGGCGCGCCCCGGAGGAGAAGGCGCGCCGCGATCAGCGGCGGGCGCGATCCCGCGTCGGCTTGCGCGCCTCGACGACGACGCTGAGCTCGTCCTCGTCCGTGGCCACGCCCTTGTCCTCGAGGCCGGAGCTGCGCACGAGCCGCCGAAGCTTGCCGGGGAGGTCGTCGGAGACCTCGATGAGCAGCCACCCACCCGGCTTGAGCCACTGGGGCGCGTCTCGGATCGCGCCCCGTATGAGGCTGAGGCCGTCGGCCGACTCGTCGGTGAGCGTGTAGAGCGGCTCGTGCTCCCTCACCTCGGTGGGGAGGTCGTCGACCTCGTCGGGCGGCACGTAGGGGATGTGGCCGGTGATGACGTCGACGCCGCCGCGGAGGCGCGCCGGCAGCGCCGAGAACATGTCGCTCTTGCGGAAGCGCACGTTGCGGATGTCGAGGCGTTTGGCGTTCATGCGCCCCTGCGCGAGCCCCTTCTCGTCGATGTCCGCGCCCCACACCTCGGCTTTCGGGAACTCGTCCGCGATCGCGAGGGCGATCGGACCGGCGCCCGTGCACACATCGACGACGACCGGGTCCTGACGGCCCCGAAGGCGGCGCGCCGCGCGCGCGACGGTGAGCTCGGAGGAGGGGCGGGGGACGAAGGCCCCCGGCCGCACGACGAGGTCGAGCCCGTAGAACTCGATCCGCCCCGTGATGACGGGGAACGGCTCGCCGCCCGCGCGCCTCGTCACGAGCGACAGGTAGTGACGGCGCGCCGCGGTCGACAGCTCCTCGTCGAGCGGGAGCTCCTGCTCGTCGATGTCGACGTCGAGCAGAAAGCCCATGAGCTCCTCGGCCTCGCGACGGTTGTCGTGGTCCTCGAAGATGTGGGTCGAGTCGGCGAGCACGCGCTCGCCGAGGTCGAGCAGACCCGCCACTGTGCGGGGCTCGCTCAACTCGTCTCTGTGGGGATGCCGGTGCGCGGGGTCACGTTCGCAGAGGGTACATAACGAGGTCCCCTCCGCGTCGTCGTTCGAGTCAGGCCGACGCGACCAGCTCGGGGCGGGGCTCCTCGTCGGGCACCTCTATCGTCGGCTTCTCGAGCTCCGTCGACAGGGCCATGGTCGTGCGGGTGCGGGCCACTCCCCGAATGGAGCGGATCCGGCGCAGAAGCTGCTCGAGGTCCTTGTTCGTCGCCGTGCGCGTCTTGATGAGGTAGCAGTCCTCGCCCGCGATGCGGTGGAACTCGAGCACGTCCGGTTCCTCGCAGATGCGCGCGACGATCGGATCGTCCGCAGCGAACTCGTTGCCCTCCGACAACGTGATCATGACGAAGGCGACGTGGAAGCGACCGAGGGCCTCGGGATCGAAGATGGCGGAGTACCCCGCGATGACGCCCTTCTGCTCGAGCTTGCGGACGCGGTCGTGGACCGCGGGGCCCGAGAGCCCGACCTCCTTTGCGATCGCGGCGTGGGCCATGCGGCCGTCCTCCCGCAGGAGCCGGAGGATCGCTCGGTCGACGCGGTCGAGGCCGGCAGCCATCGCTACCGGCCCCGCCGAGAGAGGCCCTGCGTGCGCCTGCGCAGCCCGGGGGTCTGCTTCGGCGACAGCGCGGGGTCCAGCCTGTAGAGCACGTAGCTCATCAAGTGCCTCACCTGCCTTCGTCTAGATCCGGGGGTGGTTGACCCAGTCGTTGCCGTCCCTGCTGTCGGCACCCACCACGCTGGGGAGGACGACGAGCAGGAGGAACAGCACACCTGCGATCAGTAAGCCGCTCGCCAATCTCACCACCCTTCCTTAGGCTTGATTCCGTTCTGACCACCTCATCGTAACTCCATCTTCGGGCGGCGGTCAAGCGGATTCTTAGGTGACTGCCTCCCACCACCTCGGGAACCAGGGTCCTGGAGCCAGTATTCCTAAGTGGCGAAGGTTTCTAGCTCCTCTAGAGTAGAACTCTTTGGAGAGGTTCCTCCAGCCGACGCCGGGCACAATCGCCGTTGCCGCTGGGAGGGACCCGCCCGAAGTGTTGAGGCGGGCTCAGGTTTCGGCGACGGCGTAAGCCACGGCCTCGTCGAGCGACAGGGCCCGCCCGGCGCGCCGCCCGTGCTCGAATCCCGGGCTCGCGGCCGCCATGACCTCGGCCGCGTACGCCTCGCGCTCACCCTCCCACTGCCCGACTGGCCCCCTCCGTTCCTCCGTCTCGACCGCCCCCCACAGGGTCCCTGCACGCTCGGGGAGGCGCGCGTGCGTCGCGAGGCGCGCCAGATCCGCCAGGGCATAGACGAGGAACTGACGCTCGCCGATCTCGTGCGCGAGGCGGACGGCGCGCCGCGCCCACAGCTCCGCGTCGTGTCGCCGCCCGATCGAGATCGCCTTGCCGGCCAGGATCCCCAGCGTGGCCGCGGCCCACCAGAGGAAGCCGATGTCCTCGGCCAGCGCCGCGCTCTCCTCCATGAGCTCCATACCCTGATCGTGTTCCCCCTCCTCGAAGACGATCTCGCCCAGCTCGCTCCGCACGAGCGCCTCGCTCCTGCCGAACCCGGTGCGGCCCAGCAGCTTCTCGCTCTCCTCGGTCATCCGTCGCGCCGTCGCAAGGTCGCCGCGCGTCCGGTGCCACACCGCGAGCCGGAGAAGCAGAAGCCCCATGCCGCGTTCGTCACCCAGCCGCCGGTAGATCTCGAGGCTCTGCTCGTAGAGGTCGGCTCCCTCCTCGAAGCGACCGACGATGTACGTCACACTTCCCCACACGCGCAGCGCAGCGGCGCGAACGTCGAGAGGCAGCTCGCGGCCGCGCTCCACGAGGAGCCGGAGCCAGCGCATCCCCTCGAACGGGCTCCTCGCCACCCAGAAGTGCTCCAGGGCAACGGCGATGCGGGCGCCGAGCTCGACCTCTTCCGCGACGAGAGCCCAGTCGAGTGCGGCGCGTACGTTGTCGACCTCCGGCGCGACGAGGTCGAATCTCTCACGACCCTCCGCCTCGTTGTATAGGTTCGCCTCCTGCGCCCGTGCGAGGAAGAAGCGCGCATGGGCGCGGCGCAGCACGTCGGCTTCCCCCGCCGCCTGCAGCTCCCCGCGCGCGAACTCGCGGATCGTTTCGAGCATGCCGAGCCGCCCCGGGCTCCACCGCCGCACGAGGCTCTTTTCGACGAGGGACTGAAGCGAGTCGAGGTCCGCGCTCGCCACCCCTTCGGCCGCGGCCGAGTCGAAGCTGCCGGCGAAGACGGCCAGTTGGCGGAACAGTCGCCGCTCGTCCTCGTCGAGCAGGTCGTAGCTCCACGCGATCGCCGCACGCAGCGTCCGCTGGCGCGCGGGAGCGTCCCGCCGCCCGCCGGTAAGTAAGGGCAGGCGCTGGTCGAGCCTCGCGAGCAGCTGCTCAGGAGGGAGGATCGCGGTGCGTGCGGCCGCGAGTTCCACAGCTAGCGGGAGGCCATCGAGCCGGCGGCATATCTGCGCGACGGCCTCGGCGGGATCGGCAACGGCGGCCCGCTCGAGGAAAAGCGCCACCGCGTCGTCGGCGGGGAGGGGCTCGACCGCGTATTCCCTCTCGCCCTCTATCCGCAGCAGGGAGCGGCTGGTCACGAGCAGGTGGAGGCGCCGGGAGGAGCGCAGATGATGGGAGAGCTGCGGCGCAACGTCGGCGACCTGCTCGAGATTGTCCAGCACGAGCAGCATGTGTCGCTGGCCGACAATGTCCGCGAGCTCGCCTTTCGCCCCGAGGGCCGACACGATCGTGGGGGGCACAAGCTCAGGCTCGGTCACGGACGCGAGGGGGACCCAGAAAACACCGTCGGGGAAGGTCCCGACGAGCTCGGCCGCAACGTGCAGGGCAAGGCGGGTCTTGCCGCTTCCCCCCGCGCCCGTCAGCGTGATGAGCCGCTCCTGGCCTGCGAGCCGGACCAGCTCGGCCACCTCCCGCTGCCTGCCGATGAGGCGTCCGAGCTGGGCGGGAAGGTTGGTGGCGTTCAAGGAGCGCAGCGGAGGGAACTCCCCGCGCCCGAGTTGGAAAAGTCTCTCCGCGGGGCCGAGGTCCTTGAGGCGGTGGAGACCGAGGTCGACGACTTCATGGTCGGCCCCGGCGAGTGTCCGCGTCTGCTCGGAGAAGACCACCTGCCCGCCGTGCGCGCTCGCGCAGATACGCGCGGCGCGATGTACGTCGATCCCGACGTATCCCTCGTCGGTCACGATCGGCTTTCCCGAGTGAAGGCCCATGCGAACCTTGATGGGACCGTGCTCGAGCGCGCGCTGGCCGTCCCTCGCGGCGTCGAGCGCGGCGCGCGCGTCACCGAAGGCGACGAAGATGGCGTCTCCTTGCACGTCGACCTCGACGCCGCCGTGGCGCGAGAAGGCGCCTCGCAGCGCCTGCCGGTGGTCCGTCAGCGCCTCTGCGTAGCGCTCGGAGCCCAGCTCCTGGAGCAACGCTGTCGAGGCCTCCACGTCCGTGAACAGGAGTGTGACGGTTCCCGTCGGCAACCGAGCAGACGCCGCTGGTGGAGTCGCCCGCGTGCTACCCGCCCGCACACTTCATCGGTGCCTCGTAGGCGCCAGCGCGGACATGTGCTCGGGCCTCTCCGGTCACCGCGTTATCGGCTCAGCCGCCCATCCCGAGGCGCTGCGCCCGCTGCAGCGACTTGCCCTCGGTCTGCAGGGCGGGGGCCACCATCACCTCGGCCTTCTGGAACTCCTTGATGTTGGCGTAGCCGCACGTTGCGAGGCTCGTCCGGAGCCCGCCGAAGAGGTTCAGCCGGCCGTCGTTGTCGGCCGCGGGGCCGACGAGGATCTCCCGCAGCGACCCGATCGTGGGCGTCGCGACGCGGGCCCCCCGCGGGAGCGTGGGGTGAAACGTCGCCATGCCCCAGTGGTGGCCGCGCCCGGGCGCCTCCTCGGCTGCCGCCAGCGGCGACCCGATCATGACCGCGTCCGCGCCGCAGGCGATCGCCTTGGCGACGTCGCCGCCGGTGCGCATGCCCCCGTCCGCGATCACGTGGCAGTAGCGCCCGGTCTCGTCGAGGTGACGGATGCGGGCGCCGGCCGCGTCGGCGATGGCGGTCGCCTGGGGGACGCCGATGCCCAGCACTCCCCTCGTCGTGCAGGCGGCCCCGGGCCCGACGCCCACGAGCACCCCCACGGCCCCCGTGCGCATGAGGTGCAGCGCCGTGGAGTACGAGGCGCAGCCCCCGACGATGACGGGCAGCTCGTAGGTCGAGATGAACCGCTTGAGATTGAGCGGCTCGGACCGGGTCGAGACGTGCTCGGCCGACACGACCGTCCCCTGGATCACGAGGATGTCGAGCTC
>DATADD010000068.1:0-8338 GCA_036258675.1 Actinomycetota bacterium
CCGATTGAACCCCAGGACGACGTCGGAGCGCGGTATCACCGGGGTCATCCCTGTCCGGACGGCGTGGGAGGGCCGGGGTGATCGCGCCGGGCCGAGCGCGTGGAGGCACGGGAGGCCCGGGCGGCCGTTGTCTTGCGGCCCGCCGCCGCCTGCTTGCGCGTGCTCTTCTTGCGACCGGCAGTCGCCTTGCGCGAGGGGGCGTCGCGGCGCGCCGACGACGCGGCGAGCGACCGCACCGACTCCTCGAGGGACGCGACCCGCCGATCCAGGCGGTCGAAGTCTCGCCTGGTCACGACGCCCAGGTTCGTCAGCTGTGACTGGATCTCGCCTCGCACGAGGGCGGTGAGCTCCTTCCGGTTCTGGTTGCTCCACTCGAGCAGGTCCCTGGCCATCGCCTGGGCTTGCTCCCGGCGGAGATCGGAGCGGACCCAGTCGCGCACGAGGTCCTCGGCGCGGTTGCGCGTCATCTCCGCGAGGCCCGAGGTGAACACGGCCACCCGGCGCAGTTCCTCTCTCAGCTCTTCTCGCACGACTCCTCCGTCCCTGGGGGTGACGAGCTCCAAACCTATACTCACCCGCGTGCTGGGCCTCATCCCGATCTCCGATGCCAACCCGACGCGCCGGACGCCCGTCGTCACCCTGGGTCTCATCCTCGTCAACGTGCTCGCGTTCTTCTTCGTCGAGCCGGGATTCGGGGAGTCGCCCGAGGCGCAGGTGTTCTTCCGGGAGAACGTCGCGATCCCGTGCCAACTCGAGAACGTGTGTCCCGCGGTCCTGGGCCTGCCCGAGCGCGATCTGGCGTCGTTCCTGGGCGCGATCGTGTTCTCCACGTTCCTTCACGGGGGGTTCCTGCACATCGCGGGCAACATGCTGTTCCTATGGGTCTTCGGCAACAACGTCGAGGACTACCTCGGGCCCCTGAAATACCTCCTCTTCTACCTGCTCGGCGGGATCGCGGCGGGGTTCGCCCAGGTGGCGTCGCACCTCGGCCCCTGCACCAACGCGGACCCTGCCCCGTGCATCCCCGCGGTCGGAGCGTCCGGCGCGGTCGCCGCGGTCATGGGCGCCTACTTCGTGCTGTTCCCGCGCGCGCGCGTCAACGTGCTCGTGCCGATCTTCTTCATCTTCTCGCTGGTGGCGATGTCCGCCTGGGTCGTGCTCGGCGTGTGGTTCCTGTTCCAGCTGCTGATCCCTCAACAGGGGGTCGCGTGGGAGGCGCACGTCGGTGGCTTTCTGTTCGGGGCGATAGCGATATACGTCCTCGGCGGCCGCCCCCACCGGCCGGCGCCGGCGTGGCGGCCGGGATGGCGCTCGGGCTGGCCGTGATCAGACGACGAGCGAAGCGAGGCTGTCGAGCACGACGTCGGGAGGCGGCGACGCCGCAGCCGCCTCGGCGGCGGAGGTGACGCCCGAGAGCACGAGGATCGTTGTCCAGCCCTTGGCGGCCCCGCCCGCGAGGTCGGTGTCGGGTCGATCGCCGGCGATAGCGATGTGGCGCGCGCCGGCCAGCCGCCGCTCGGCTGCGTCCATCATGGGGGCATGGGGCTTGCCCATGACCTCGGCGCGCCGGCCCGACGCGACCTCGAGCGACGCCAGGATCGCGCCCCCGCCCGGCCACAGCCGGCCCCCGGGGGCGGGGAACGTGGCGTCGTCGTTGGTGGCGACGAACAACGCTCCCGCGCGCAGCGCGAGGGTCGCCTCTCTCATCGAGGCGTAGTCGAAGGACCGGTCGAGCCCGACGGCGACGACGTCGGCTCCCTCGGCGTCGTCGACCACGCGCAGCCCGGCATGGGATAGCGCGGCCCGCAGTCCGGTCTCCCCGACGACGAGCGCGCGGCGGCCGCGCAAGCCCCGCGCCACCAGCGTCTCGGCCGTCACGACCGACGAGGTCACGATGTCGTCGTCGGTCGCGCGCAGACCGAGCCCTCGCAGCTTGTCCGCGTACTCGGCCGGTGTCTTCGTCGAGTTGTTCGTGCAGAACACGATGCGGATACCGGCGCGCCGCAGCTCCTCGATCTTCGAGGCCACGCCCTCGACGGGCTCGTCGTCCCGGTAGACGACGCCGTCCAGGTCGCACACGAGCCCGTCCACGCACGCAGTTGACCACGACGCGCCGCCACCCGCGGGTGGTTCGTTTCCCACCCTCCGAGGTCTCTGGGGGCGCGGCCTCTCCCGGTTGCCCCCGGGCGGTGGAGGCGCTGCTCGCTCCGCGTGACGGCCTCGAGCCTTAGGCTAGCGTCGTGCCCTCCGACCGACCGGCTCCGACGCATGCGCTCGACCTGATCGGGTTCGACGACATGCTGACGGCCGAGGAGCGCTCGATCAAGGAGACGACTCGGCGGTTCGTCGCCGATCGCGTGCTGCCCGAGATCGCGAAGTGGTTCGAGACGGAGCAGTTCCCTCGGGAGCTGGCCCCGGAGCTTGGCGCGCTCGGCCTTCTCGGCATGCACCTGCAGGGATACGGCTGCGCGGGCGCGAACGCGGTCTCCTACGGCGCCGCCTGCGCCGAGCTCGAGGGCGCCGACAGCGGCCTGCGCAGTTTCGTCTCCGTCCAGGGCTCCCTTGCGATGTTCCCGATCCGGACCTATGGCTCCGAGGAGCAGAAGGAGAGATGGCTCCCGGCGATGGCCGCTGGAGACGCGATCGGATGCTTCGGTCTGACGGAGCCAGACCACGGCAGCGATCCCGCCGGCATGCGCACGTCGGCGCGCAGAGACGGCGACGACTGGGTCCTCGACGGAACCAAGATGTGGATCACCAACGGCAGCATCGCCGACGTCGCGGTGGTGTGGGCGCGCACGGACGACGGCGTCCGGGGCTTTCTCGTGGAGCGCGGGACGCCGGGCTTCAGCGCGCGCGACGTCCACGGGAAGCTGTCCCTGCGGGCCTCGGTCACGTCCGAGCTCGTCATGGACGGGTGCCGGGTGCCGAAGGACGCCGTGCTGCCGGGCGTCGTGGGGATGAAGGGGCCGCTGTCCTGTCTGAACGAGGCCCGGTACGGGATCGTGTGGGGAGCGATGGGGGCGGCGCGCACGTGTTGGGAGGCCGCCGCCGAGTTCGCGCGCACGCGCATACAGTTCGACCGTCCGATCGGCGGGTTCCAGCTGACGCAGGCCAAGCTCGCCGACATGGCTCTCGAGCTCGCCAAGGGAATGCTGCTCGCGTTGCGGCTCGGACGGCTCAAGGACGACGGCGCGCTCACACCGAGCCAGGTGAGCGCGGGCAAGCTCAACAACGTGAGGGAGGCGCTCACGATCGCGCGCACCGCTCGCACGATCCTGGGGGCGAGCGGCATCACGCTCGAGTATCCCGTCATGCGCCACATGGCCAACCTCGAGTCGGTCCTCACCTACGAGGGAACGAGCGAGATCCACACCCTCGTTCTCGGAGAGGCGTTCACGGGCCTGCGCGCCTTCTCCACGTGACGGCTTGATCCCGTAGGCCGTGCCCGAGCTGAGAGCCTTCCGCGGCCTCCGCTACGCGGCCTCCGGCGAGCTCAAGGACCTGGTCTGCCCTCCGTACGACGTCATCACGCCGGACGACCAGATCCGCCTCCACGAGCGCCACCCGCACAACGCGGTGCGCGTCGAGCTTCCCTTCTCGGACGCGCCCGGGGCCACGGCGGGGCATCGCTACGAGATAGCGGGCCGCCGGTTCCGGGAGTGGTGCGACCAGGGTGTGCTCGTTCGCTCCGACCGCGCGGCGCTGTACGTCTACCGCCAGGACTTCATCGTCCACGGCGCGCGTTGTCGCGTCGAGGGCGTCATCGGCGCGCTGGGGCTGGAGCCGTTCGGCGCGGGGATCCTGCCGCACGAGCACACGATGCCGGGGCCGGTCGAGGATCGGCTCGCGCTCTTGCGCGCCTGCCCCGTGAACATCTCGCCGATCTACGGCATCGTCCGGGGAGGAGGGGCGCTCCTTCCCTACTTCGACTCCCTCGCCACTCGTCCGCCGGAGGCCCGCTTCGTCGACGACGCGGGGACGCTGCATCGCCTGTGGGCCGTCTCGATGCCCGCCGAGATCGACATGCTCTCGGGCGCCTTCGCCGAAGGGCCCCTCGTCATCGCCGACGGGCATCACCGTTACGAGACCGCGCTCGCCTACCGGGCGGAGATGGACGGCGCGCCGGGAGAGCGCGACGCGGTCATGTGTTTCTGCGTCGACGCCGACAGCGAAGACGTCCACGTCCTCCCCTACCACCGCTCGTTCGTCACACGCGCCGGCCCCGCCGAGCTGGGCGGCCGTCTGCGCGCCGCGTTCCAGACCCGGAAGGTTGCGCCCGGAGCAGGCGCGGCCGCGCTCGCGGCGTCGCGGGCGGCGCACGCGTTCCTGTTCCTGCTGCCCGGCGAGGAGCTCCTCGTCGAGGTTTCGCTCGATGACGTCGACGCGCGCGTCGGCGCGCGGCCCGAAGCGTGGCGGCGGCTCGACGTCGTGGCGCTCCACGAGGTCGTCATGCCTCTCGTCGCCCCCGAGGGCGTGGAGCGACTCAGCTTCTCGAGCGACCCCGACGCGATCGCCCAGCTCGTGCGATCGGGCGAGCGCACCGCCGCGGTCGTGCTGCGCCCTCTGCGCGCCTCCGACGTCATCGAGGTCGCTCGCGCGGGCGAGCGCATGCCCCAGAAGGCCAGCTTCTTCTGGCCGAAAGCGCTCACGGGGCTCGTGTTCCGCCCGCTGACCTGACTCGTCTACAGGCCGAGCGCGGCCCGGTCTTCGGCGCGTCCGAGGTCGAGAACGAGCCGCGGCGTTCCGGAGAGGTCGTCGGCCGCGTCGACAGCCGCCGCGAGCCGCTCGACGGGGACCCGCCGCCTCAACGACCACCTCGTAGCCGCCCCGACCAGGATCACGTGGTCCACGCCCGAGCTCTCGATGGCGTCCCGCGCGTCGGCGGGGAGCGACGCCGCGCACGCGACGAGCCGGAACCCCGGACGGGCGCCCGCTCCCAGCACGGCCGCGAGCAGCGCGGCGGGAGGATGTCCCCGCCTGTGGAGGAACACGACCACGGTGCGGACGCCGTGGGAGGCGCGGTCGACGAGGTCGGCATCGAGCGGCGAGCCCCGCGCGACGTGGGCGCCGAGAGCTGCCCACCGCCGCGCCGCGGCCTCGTCGGGCTCGACGACACGAACGTCGTCGCCCGCCTCCCTCAACCTCGTGATCACGGCCTCCCCGATCGCGCCCTCGAGGCCGACGAGAAGGAGGCTCAGACGGCCACCCTGAGGGCATCCATCTCCACCGAGAAGGTCGCGCGCGAGGCCGGAGGCAGCGGCTCGCCGTCGACGTGGCGGGGGAAGGGCTCCTCGGCGACCAGCTCGAAGCCGTTCAGGCCGCTGCGATAGAAGACGTCGCGCTGGCCCGCGAGGTCGTGCGCCACGGCGACCGACCACGCATAGAGCGGGAGCGCCTCGAGCCGCATCCGCATGAGCGAGAAGACGTCGAGCGGACCGTCGAGCTGCACCTGCGGCGCGAGCTGGACCGGCCGCCCGCCGAAGTAGGCGTAGGGGCCGGCGTTGCAGGCGATCGCCATCGCGACGTCTACCTCGCCGAACTCGCCCCTCAGCTTCATGGTCGGATGCCGGAGCGCGAAAGAGGAGGCGAGCACTCGCGCAGCGCTCCAGTAGAAGAAGAGCTCCCCGAAGCGTCTCTTGGAGGGAGAGAAGCGCTCCACGCGCTCGGCCACGAGGGCATCGAACCCGCAACCCGCGCAGAACGTGAAGTAGCGATCGTCCATCAACCCGAGGGGAACGGTGCGCGCCGGCCGGTCCATGGCCGCGGCGAGGTGTTCGATCGCGCCGTAGGGATCCTGCGGGATGCCGAGCGCGCGCGAGAAGACGTTCATCGTCCCCCCCGGGATGATGCCGAGCCGGGCGCGCGTGTGGGCGACGCCGTTCGCTATCTCGTTGACGTGGCCGTCCCCCCCGAAGGCGACCACGACGTCGGCGCCGTCCTCCGCCGCGCGTCGAGCCAGCTCGATGCCGGCGTCCCGGCGCGTAGCGGCGACCGTTTCGAGCTGGAGCTTGTCTCGAAGGGCGTCGATGACGCCGCGTCGGAGGCCGTCGGAGAGCCGGCCGCTGTTTGGGTTCATGATGAGCGCGGCCGACGTGCCCTGCAGCTTCTGCACCGCCTCACGCTATCCTGCCGGCCGTGACCGGGGGCGCATCCTGGGATGGCGGCGCGAGCTCGGCGGGGCCTCTCCCCACCGTCGTCGACACGGACATGCTGGGGCGCGCCGGGATCACGGCGGCTTTCGTGGTTCGGGGGCGGGCGACGGCATTGGTGGAGACGGGCCCGAGATCGTCCCTCGCCGCTGTTCTCGCCGGCCTCGCGCGCGCGGGCGTGGAGAGCCTCGATCACATCGTCGTCACGCACATCCATCTCGACCACGCCGGCGGTGCAGGCGCCCTGGCGCGTCGCTTCCCCGACGCGCTCGTGTGGGTGCACCCGCGCGGCGCGCCGCACCTCGCCGATCCCTCGCGCCTGTGGTCGAGCGCGGCGCGCATCTACGGCGACGCGATGGAGCGGATGTGGGGGGGCGTCGACCCCGTCGACCGCGACAGGATCGTGTCGCTCGAGGACGGGGGCCGCATCGACCTGGGCGGACGCAGCCTGCGCGCCGTCGAGACCCCCGGGCACGCGTCCCACCACCACGCGCTGCTGGACGAGGGCTCGGGCATCCTGTTCGCCGGCGACGCGCTCGGGGTTCGGCTTCCCGACATCGGCGTCGTGCGCGCCGCCACGCCTCCACCCGAGTTCGACCTTTCCGCGGCGCTCTCGTCCGTGGCGCGCATCGCCGCCACGCGGCCGACGGCGGTGTGGCCGACCCACTACGGAGGGAGCAGCGAGGGCGTCGCACCGCTCGAACCGGCCGAGATGTGCGCGGCGGCAGAGGCAGCGCTGCGGTCGTGGGCCGAGTGGGCCGAGGAAGCGCGCGCCGTCACCCGCGACCTCGATGAAGCCGCCGCGCTCGTCGAGCGGCGCGCCCGGGCGGGCCCGGAGGCGCCCCTCGAGGAGAGCCAGGTCGAGCGGCTCGAGGCGACGACGTCGTACCGCATGAACACCTGGGGCCTCCTCCGCTACCTCGACAAACGCTCGGCGGGCGCGGGGGCAGCGCCACCCTGACCGAGCCGCATCCCGTGCGCTCAGGTCTTGCGCGCGAGCCTGCGGGCCCGCTCGGGCGCGTCCGTGGCGTCGGGATCGGCCGCCGCCACGGCCTCGAACAGCGAGCGCGCCTGTGTGAAGCGCCCGCGTCCCTCGAGCAGGTCGGCGAGCGCGTACCACGCGCGCAGGTGGTGCTCTCGAGCCGTGGGGGGGTCGAGGTCGAGCGACTCCAGCCGCCGGATCGCCTCGCCGTGCGATCCCATGTCCGCGAGCGCGCCCGCGGCCACGATCGCTCCCTCGTAGAAGGTGGCCTCGTCGACGCGCGCGCGATCGATCTCGTCGCACAGCTGCACGGCGCGGGCGGGGTTCCCGAGCGCCCGGTAGCAGTCGCCCAGCACCGGGTTCTGCTCCGTGCTCCCCGTGAGGCGCCTGAACGCGCTGAGCTCGCGCGCCGCCTCCTTCCACCGCCCCGATCTGTAGAGGGCGAGCCCGAAGAGCTCGCGCACCGCTGGGGCGCGCAGGGCGATGTGCTTCGCCTGGTCGGCCAGTCGCGCCGAGCCGATGAAGTCGCCCGCGGCGAACGCCCCGGCGGCCTCGGAGAAGACCTTGACCAGGATCGGCCCCTTGCCCGGCCGCGCCGTGGCCTCGAGCTCCCGCACGAGGTCGTCGGCGAGATGGACGGGCGCGTACGTCGGGCGTCGCTCGGGCGCGTCGGCGTCGCGTCCGGCGCGCCTCTCTTTCCCGCGGACGCGTGAGTCGCTTGCTGCTGTCGGTGCACCAGGTCTCGAGGCCCGCCGTCTCCCGTCCGCGGCGCGCCGGGACCTGCGATCGTCATCGTGCATGCGGTCACCCTATGTGCGGGACGCGCCCCGGGCGCGCAAGGAGCCGCCCTAGGGCGGCTCCTTGATGAGGTATAGCTCCCGGCAGCGACCTACTCTCCCACCCCGTCTCCAGAGCAGTACCATCGGCGCTGGAGGGCTTAACTTCTGGGTTCGGAATGGAACCAGGTGTTTCCCCTCCGCTATTACCACCGGGAGATCTTGTGCAGTTGTTCAACGGCGCCAGGGGTGGAACCCTGAACCGTCCATAGCGAGCGCGAGCGGAACCAAGCCCTCGGCCTATTAGTACCGGTCGCCTGAACGCATCGCTGCGCTTACAGCTCCGGCCTATCAACCTTGTCGTCTAGCAAGGGGCCTTACCGGGTTACCCCGTGGGAGACCTCATCTCAGGGTCGGCTTCGCACTTA
>DATADD010000069.1:0-7320 GCA_036258675.1 Actinomycetota bacterium
CCGAGGCCGTCGCCGCGCTCGCCGCGCACCACCGCGACCGGCCCCTCGAGAGGGGCATGGGGCGGGAGGCGCTGCGCGCCGCGCTCGGGGTCGAGCCCGACGAGCTCGACGACCTCCTCGCGGCGCACGACGAGGTGGCGGCCGAGGGACCCCTCGTCCGGCTGACGTCGCACCGCGTGCGGCTCGGGGGCGAGCAGGCGGCGGAGCGGGCGCGCGTGCTGGCGGCGGTAGAGGCGGGGGGCTTCACTCCGCCCCTCGCGGGCGAGCTCGGCGCCGACCCCCCGCTCCTGCGAGCGCTGGTCGAGGCCGGCGACCTCGTCCCGATCGCGAACTTCTATCTGACGAGAGGGAGCGCGGCGCGGGCGCGCGCCGAGGTCCGGGCTGCGATCGAAGCCTCGGGGCCGCTCACCGTCGCGCAGATACGCGACCTGCTCGGCACGTCGCGCAAGTACGCCGTGCCTCTGTGCGAGTGGCTCGACGCCACCGGCGCGACGCGCCGGCAGGGCGACGTCAGGGTCCTGGGGCCGGATGCCTGAGGCGCGGTGCGGCTAGCCCGCCGCCTGCTGCTCTCCCGCGAGGGTGTCGCCGCGCACGACGGTGCCTCCGATGAGGTCCTCATCGGGCAGCGGCTGGGGCGACCCCGTCCTCATCTCCTCCACGAGGGAGTCCACGACCGCGGCCATGTTGCGCGTGGCTGCGTACACCTCCCGCTGCCGCGTCGCGGACGTGCCCCGCTCGAGGATGTCGTTGATCCGCAGGAGGTCCGGGAGGCACCCGAGGCGCTCCGCCACCGGGCAGAGCCGCTCGACGAGATCGCCGATCGACCTCCGCAGGTGCATGAGGTTGCCGTCCTCGTCCCGGATGATCTCCGCGTCGAGCCCGTAGCGGGACGCCCGCCACTTGTTGTCCCTGATCGTCCACGCCTGGTGCACGGGCAGCTGCAATCCGGCGTTGTAGCGCTCGGCGAGCCACACGACGAGCGACTGGGACAGCGCCACGATGGCGCAGGTCTCGTCCATCGACGGGATCCCGTCGCAGATGCGCAGCTCGATCGTCCCCAGGCCGGGGTGGGGGCGGATGTCCCACCACACCTCGCGGATGCTGCGGATCGTGCCCGCGCCGATCAGCGTGCGCATGAAGCGCTGGAACTGGCCCCAGTTGTCCATGGAGTAGGGCAGGCCCGCGGTCGGCAGCGACTCGAACACCTTCGAGCGCGTCGACGCGAGGCCCGTGTCGCGGCCCTGCCAGAAAGGGCTCGAGGACGACAGCGCGAGGAAGTGCGGGATGAACGTGGCGAGGCTGTTGCCGACCGCGATCGCCTGCTCGCCCGACCCGAGGCCCACGTGCGTGTGGACTCCGAAGATGAGCAGGCGGCGCGCCGTCCACTGGCAGCTCTCGATCAGCCGGTGGTAGCGGGGGTCGGGCGACACGGTCTGGTCGCTCCACGCCGAGAACGGGTGCGTGCCCGTGCACATGATCCGGTAGCCGAAGCTGTCCGCGACATCGATGAGCCTCTCGATCTTGGTCCCGAGGTCCCGCCGGACCTCGCCCACCGTCGGGCAGACGTCGGTGATGACCTCGATCGTGCACTCGAGGAGCTCGTGCTTGTAGCCCGGCTCGTCGCCGAGCTCGGCCAGGATCTTCGTCGCAGCGGTGTCGGTGGCGAGGGCGCCCGCCTCGTCCACAACCTCCACCTCGAGCTCGACGCCGAGGGTCGGGCGCTCGGAGCCGTTGAAGACGATGTTCATGAGGCCCCCCTTGTCTGTGCCTGCGACTGAGGTGATCGTACGCGAAAGGCCTTCCGCACGCCCCCGGCGGCGGAGGTGAACGCGGACGCGTGGGGCGTAGCGAGCGCGTATCGCGACGCGTCGGGACGCGCCCGGATCGCGCCCGAGGCCACGGTGCGCGCCCTGCTCGGTGCCATGGGCGCGCAGGGCGAGTCGCCGCCCCAGGCGCGCGTGGTCGTGACGCGGCGCGGCGACGCGCCCCGGCTCCCCGGGGCGGGCGCGGTGGTGACCGAGGACGGGCGCCGGCTGCCGCTCGCGGACGGCGTCCTGCCGCGCGATCTCGAGCTCGGCTACCACCGCGTCCTGTGGCGCGACGGCGCCGACTCCCGCCTCGTGGTGAGCCCGGGGCGATGCCATCTCCCCGCGGGGCTGAGGACGTGGGGGTGGGCCCTCCAGCTCTACTCCGTGCGGTCCGGGCGCACCTGGGGCATGGGAGATCTCGGGACGCTGCGCGAGGTCGTGGAGTGGGCGCGCGGCCTCGGCGCCGGCATGACGATGATCAACCCCCTCCACGCGACGAGCCCCGGCGCGCCGCAGGAGGCGAGCCCCTATTTCCCCGGCAGCAGGCTGTGGCGCAACCCGCTGTACATCTCGATCGACGACGTTCCCGGAGCGGGCTCGGGCGACGAGAGGCTCGACGAGCTGCGCGCCGCGGGGCGCGCCCTCAACCGCGACGCGCGCATCGACCGCGACGCGGTCTACGCGCTCAAGCTCGAGGCGCTCGAGCGCCTGTGGGCGCGCCGGGCGCCGGACGCGGGCTTCGACGCGTTCGTGCGCCGGCACGGGGCCCTGTTGCAGGGCTTCGCCACCTTCCAGGCGCTCGCGGAGGCGATCGGGCCGGAGCCCGCGTCGTGGCCCCCCGGCCTCCGCCACCCCGGGTCGGGTGCGGTCGCGCGCTTCCGCGCCGAGCACGCCGACCGGGTCGGGTTCCACTGCTGGCTGCAGTGGCTCCTGGACGAGCAGCTCGGGCGCGCCGCGCCCGGGGGCGGACTCGTGCAGGACCTCGCGGTGGGCGTCGCGCCCGGCGGCGCCGACGCGTGGGTGTGGCAGGACGTGCTCGTGCGGGGCGCGCGCGTCGGCGCCCCCCCGGACGTTTTCAACGCGCTCGGACAGGACTGGGGCGTGCTGCCCTTCGACCCGTGGAAGCTGCGCGCGGCCGAGTACGAGCCGTTCGCGCAGGCGATCCGGTGGTCGCTGGCGCGCGGAGGGGGCCTGCGCGTCGACCACGTCATGGGGCTGTGGCGGCTGTTCTGGATCCCCGACGGCGCGCCGCCCGCCGAGGGCGCCTACGTCCGCTATCCGGCCGCCGACCTCCTCGACATCCTCTCCCTCGAGAGCGTGCGCGCGTCGGCCTACATCGTGGGGGAGGACCTCGGCACGGTCGAGGCGGCCGTGCGCCGGGAGATGGCGGCGCGCGCCATGCTCTCCTATCGCATCCTGTGGTTCGAGGACGAGCCCCCCTCGCGCTGGCCCCGGCGCGCCCTCGCCGCGGTCACCAACCACGACCTCCCCACGGTCGCGGGGGTGTGGTCGGGGGACGACGTCGAGGTGCAGAGGTCGCTCGGGCTCCTGCCCGACGAGGACGCCCACGCCGCGCTGCGGGCGCGCCTCGCCCGGCGCCTTGGGCTGCGCGCCGACGCCCCCGTCGATGACGTGATCGAGGGGGTCCACCGGATGCTGGCGCGCGCACCGAGCGCCCTGCTCGCGGCCCAGCTCGAGGACGCGCTCGGTGTGCGCGAGCGCCCCAACCATCCCGGCACCACGACGGAGTGGCCGAACTGGTCGCGTCCGCTCCCGGTGCCGCTCGAGGAGCTGCGGACCGACGCGCGCGTCGGCGCGATCGCGCGCGCTCTAGCGGATCGCTAGCCGGCCGCGTCGCCGCCCGGCCGCGGCCGCGCCTCGCCGTCGCCGCGGGCCTCGAACGCGCTCAGGTCCTTGCCGAACGCGGCTTCGAACGGCTTGAGAAGCTCGATCGGGATCGGGATCACGAGCGTCGAGTTCTGCTCCGCCGACACCTCGCTGAGCGTCTGCAGGTAGCGCAGCTGATAGGCGATCGGGTGGCGCGCGATGACCTCGGCCGCCTGCGCGAGCCGCTCGGCCGACTGGAACTCGCCCTCGGCGTTGATGATCTTGGCGCGCCGCTCGCGCTCCGCCTCCGCCTGGCGCGCCATGGCCCGCTGCATCTCCTGGGGGAGGTCGACGTCCTTGATCTCGACGAGGGCGACCTTGACGCCCCACGGGTCGGTGAGGTCGTCGATGATCCGCTGGAGGTCGGCGTTGAGGCGGTCGCGCTCGGTCAGGATCGTGTCGAGGTCGACCTTGCACAGCACCGCGCGCAGGGTCGTCTGCGCGATCTGCGAGGTCGCGTAGAGGTAGTTCTGGACCTCGACGGTTGCCTTCACGGGCTGGAACACCTGGAAGTACACGACCGCGTTGACGCGCACGGTGACGTTGTCCTTGGTGATGACGTCCTGCGTGGGGACGTCGAGCGTGACGATCTGCAGGTTCACCTTCACCATGCGGTCGATGATGGGGATGATGAAGAACAGCCCCGGACCCTTCGCTCCCTCCGCGACGCGCCCGAGCCGGAAGATCACACCCCGCTCGTACTCCTGGACGACCCGCACCGAGGCCATGAAGACGATCACGACGATGACCGCGATCACGCCTAGAACAGCGATGTCCATGAGCTCCTCCTGGTCTCGGCGCGCGTCACGTCGCGCGGCCCGCGTGCTCGCCCTCGTGGACCGGCTCGACGAGGAGGACGAGCCCCTCCGTCGCCATCACCTTCACCTTGGAGCCGGCCGCGATCCCGGTCTCCATCGTGCGGGCGCGCCACAGGGTCCCCTTCGTCACGACCGTGCCCTCGGGCGCGATGTCGGTCTTGGCCTCGCCCACGAGGCCCACGATCGCCTCCTCGCCGGTGATCGGCCGCCGCAGCCGGACGCGCAGGGCGGCGGTCATGACCGAGACGAAGAAGAGGAGCGCCCCCGCGACCGCGGCCGCGATCGCCCACGGGCTCAGCTCGACGGCGGGATCGGCGCCCGAGAACAGCAGCGCGCCGCCGGCGACGAGCGCGGCGATGCCGCCCACGGTCCAGACACCGAGCCCCGCGACCTGGAGATCGACGACGAAGAAGGCGACGGACGCGGCGACGAGCGCGACGCCCGCCCAGTTCGTGGGCAGCACGGAGAGGGCGTAGAAGCCGAGCACGAGCGACACCGCGCCGAGCACGCCGGCGAGCCCGATGCCGGGGTTGTAGATCTCGAAGATGAGCCCGAAGGCGCCCGCGAGGAGCAACAGGAACGCGACCTCGGGGTTGGCGACCGCGTGCAGGAGCTTCTGGAACACGTTCATGTCCTGGAAGCGCAGCGCCGCGCTCGGCGTCCCTCGCGCCTCGTCCCACGTCTCCAGCGTCGCGGGCCCCGCGGCCGTCTCGACGGTGGCCCCGTCCATGGCCTCGAGCAGCTCCCGCAGCGACGAGGCGACTCCGTCGGCGACCCCGAGCTCGACGGCCTCCGAGGCGCCGAGCGAGGCGCCCTCGCGCACCGCGCGCTCGGCCCACTCGGGATCGCGCCCGCGCTCGAGGGCGATCTCGCGGATGTACTCGGCCGCGTCGTTCGTGACCTTGCGCTGGAGCTCCGGCGACGTGTCGCCGGCGAGGTTGACCGGGGTCGCGGCCCCGATCGTCGTCGCCTCCGCCATGTACAGGAGGTGGGCGGCGTAGGCGATGAACGTCCCGGCCGACGCCGCGCGCGCGCCGCGCGGCTCGACCCACACCGCGATGGGGACCCTCGAGGCGAGCACGTGCTGGATGATGCGGCGCATCGAGACGTCGAGGCCGCCGGGCGTGTCGAGGCGGATCACGGCCGCGTGCACGCCGTCCTCGGACGCGGACTCGAGGCGCGCCGTGAGGTAGTCGGCCACGGCCGGGTCGATGACGCCGGAGACCTCGATGAGGTCGACCGTCGACGACCTCTCCTGGGCCCCGGCCGGCGCCGCGAGGAGCGCGGCCCCGGCGACCGCGACGACGATCGGAAGGGCCAGGCGGAGGCGGCGCGAGCGGGTCCGAGGCTGCATACGTCCAGGTCATCGTAGGCCGGGCGCGCCCTCTTCGGCGCGCCGGTGGGATAGAACTGCCGGCGATGGTCCTCGACGATCTCCTCGCGCCCCGCATCCTGATCGTGTCCGGCAAGGGGGGCGTCGGAAAGACGACGGTGGCCGCGGCGCTCGCCCTCGTGGCGGCGCGCCGGGGACGGCGCGTCTGCGTCGCACAGGTGGACCGCAAGCAGACCCTGTCCCGGCTGCTCGGCAGCGGGCCGCTGGGCTACGAGCCGAGCGAGATCCTGCCCGGCGTGTGGGGGCTCGAGGTAGAGCCCGAGGACGCCCTCGCCGAGTACCTCGAGGTGCAGTACCACATGCGCCGGGTATCGAAGGTGCTCACTCACTCGCACTTCGTCGAGTACATCACCACCGCCGCGCCGGGGCTCAAGGACATCCTCGTGCTGGGCAAGGTGTGGTACCTCGAACAGGGACGGTCGGCGCGCGGCGCGCCGCCTCGCTTCGACACGATCATCCTCGACGCGCAAGCCGCCGGGCACGTGCGCTCTTTCCTCGCCGCGCCGGCGGGGCTCTCCGACGCGGTCAAGGTGGGCCCGATCAGGCGGCAGTCGGACTGGCTGCTCAAGATGCTGCGCGACCCGCGCCGGACGCGCGTTCACCTCGTGACGCTGGCGGAGGAGATGCCGGTCGCGGAGACGCTCGAGACGAGCGTCGTTCTGGACCGCAAGCTCATGCTCAACCAGGGGGTCGTGTTCGCGAACGCGGTCTACCCGCGCGTGTTGACCCGCAGCGAGGCGCGCGCCGTGGCAGAGATCGGCGAGGACGGTTTCCGCTCGGGGCTGATCGACGAGGCGCGCGCCGCCGGCGTGCGGATCGACGACGAGGACGTCGACGCGCTCGTGGGCTACGCCGGCTTCCTCGAGGCGAGGCGCGCGATCCAGGCGCGCCACCTCCGCAAGCTGCGAGAGGGCGTCGAGGAGGGGGTCGTGGAGCTGCCGTTCATCTTCTCGGCGGGCCTCGGCCTCCCCGAGATCGAGCAGCTCGCGGACGCGATCGAGGACCGGGCCGAGCGGGCGGCGCGATCCCGTTGAGGGCGCGCGGCCGCATCGGCGAGCTCGCCGCAACCAAGCGCGTGATCGTGTGCGCGGGCTCGGGCGGCGTCGGAAAGACGACGACCGCGGGCGCGATCGCACTGCGCGCCGCGGCCGACGGGGCCAGGGCCGCGGTCGTGACGATCGATCCGGCGCGCCGCCTCGCGACGTCGCTCGGGTTGGAGGAGCTGTCCAACGACCCCGTGCGCGTGCCCAAGGCAAAGTTCACCCGCGCCGGCATCGACGCGGCCGGCGAGCTGTTCGCCATGATGCTCGACACGAAGACGACCTTCGACAAGGTCGTCACCCAGTACGCGCCCTCGCCGGAGCAGGCGGAGCGGATCCTCTCCAATCGCTTCTACCGCAACATCTCCGCGACG
>DATADD010000070.1:0-6943 GCA_036258675.1 Actinomycetota bacterium
GCCCACGCCTGCGCCCGCCCCGCGGCGGCGCGGCGGCGCGCGGCGCGCCGGGACGGGGGGGACACGATCATGGGTCGCCGCATCCTAAGTCCTCGCTTCCCGTCGGCTCCCTCGGCCCGCAGCGCGTCCCGAGTCGTTCGCGCGCGGTCCCCGGCGTCGAACGCGCACTCGGACCGCCGCCCGGCGGGCGGTAGGGTGCGAGCAGGTTGAGCGGCCCCCCCTTCTTCATCGTCGGCTCGGCGCGCTCGGGCACGACCATGCTCCGCATGATGATGAACGCGCACCCGCGGGTTGCGATCCCGCCGGAGTCGCGTTTCATCGTCGAGCTGTGGCCCGGGCGCGCCGAGATCGCCACCGACGACTGGCTCGCGCGGCTCGCCGCCCACCGGCGCTTCGCGGCGTGGGACCTCCCGATCGAGCGCGTCCGCGACGAGCTCGGCGGTCGGCGCGCCGTCCCCTACCGCGCCGCGGTCGAGGCCGCTTTCACCGCCTACGCGCGCGCCCGCAACAAGAGCCGCTGGGGCGACAAGACCCCGCGCTACATCGAGCACATCGAGCTGCTCGCGTCGCTCTTCGAGGACGGCCGCTTCGTGCACGTGGTGCGCGATGGGCGAAACGTCGCGCTCTCCTACGCCGACGTCCCCTTCGGGCCCAAGACCGTGGCGCGGGCGGCGGAGCTGTGGCGCGCGCGCGTCCGCAGCGGGATGGGGGCGGGGCGCGCGCTGGGCCCGGCACGCTACCTCGAGCTGCGCTACGAGGACGTGGTCGCGGACGAGGCCGCGCTCGAGGCCGCCGCGCGCCGCCTGAGCGACTTCCTCGAGCTCGAGTTCCACGCCGACATGCTGGACCCCGCGACGCACGCGCGCGGCGAGGTCCTCGCGCGCGCGTCGCTCTACAACCCCCACGTCGTGGAGCGCCCGATCGCGGCGACGCGCTCGTGGGAGCACGACATGCCGCCGGGCGACGTGGAGGTGTTCGAGGCGGTCGCGGGTGCCACGCTGTCCGAGCTCGGCTATCCCCGTCGCCACCCCGCTCCCGGCGCACGCGCCCGGGTCAGGGCGCGCCTCGGCCGGGCGGGCCTCCCCCTCGGGCGTCTCCGGCCGCGCTCCGGGGCGCCGTCCGGTGCGTCCGAGCCCGCCGGGGAGGCGTGACGCGGTCGGGCGGCCTCCTCACCCCTCGAGCAGCGACAGCCTCACCGTCCGCCGGGGATTGTCCCTGTTGAGGTCGACGAGGACGATGCTCTGCCACGTCCCCAGCGCCATCTCGCCCCCCGCCACGGGAACGGTCAGAGACGGCGAGAGGAACGCGGGGAGGACGTGGTCGGCCCCGTGCCCGGGCGACCCATGGCTGTGCCGGTAGCGGTCGTCGCGGGGCAGGAGGCGGCCGAGGGCATCGTCGAGGTCGCCCTCCGAGCCGGAGCCGGTCTCGATGCAGGCGAGGCCCGCGGTCGCGTGGGGGACGAACACGTTGACGAGCCCGTCCCCGGACGCCTCGGACACGAACGCGGCGACGTCGCGCGTGATGTCGGTGAAGGGGGATCCCGACGTGTCGTAGGTCAGGTTCCGTGCTCTCATGCGCGCGCTCCCGGGGACGGCCTGCGAACGCGGCTCACGATACGTCCGCCCGGCCCCGTCCCCGCAGCCCGCGTCGCTTGATGCGCTCGAGCACGGCTCGCTCCTCCGCGTCCATCCCCAGGGCGCGCAGGGCGGCGACGTAGACGAGGCCGGCAACGGCAAGCCCCCCGAGATCGAGGGCGACGGAGTCCCCCGGGAAGAGCCGCCACGCCAGCAGGACCGCGGCCCCGCCCGCGGTGGCGGCCACCGGCTTGAAGAAGGTGCGCCCGAACGGTTGCACGCCGACGAGGACCCTCGCCTCCACCACCCGCACGAGGTTCACGACCGCGGTCACCCCCGCGTCGACCGCCGCCATGCCGGCGGCCCCGTGCTCCGGGACGACCCACGCCCCCAGCGCGACGTAGAGGACGACCGCGCAGGCCGAGTTGACGAAGTTGATCCCGGGCCTTCCGGTCATCGACAGGACGTAGCCGGTGGGGCCGGTTCCCGTGTAGAAGATGTTGCCCGCGGCGAGGATCGCGACCACGGCCGCGGCCCCCCGTCCCTCGTCGCCGGCGAAGAGGCGCACGAACGCGTCCGGCTCGACCATGAGAGCCGCGAACACCGGGAACGAGAAGGTCGCGATCCAGCGGTTGATCGTCTGGTACAGCGACCCGAGCTGGGCGATGTCGCCCCTGCCGTGCAGCTCGGACACCACCGGCGCCCAGATGTTGACGATGCCGCCGAGGAACAGGGTGCCGGGCCCCTGCAGCGACAGGGCGATGCCGAACAGGCCCACCTGCGCGTCGGTCCCGAAGACGCCGAGTACGAGCACTCCGAGGCCGAGGGTCTGGATGCCCAGCATGGACGACCCCGCCTGGGGCAGGGCGAAGCGCACCATCTCGCCGACGCGCGCCTCGGGTGCGGCGCGCCGCTCCGCCTCGGTGAGCATGCGCCCGAGATAGAAGCCCCCCGCGAGCGCTCCGACCGCGACGCTCGCGACCAGCGTCGTGACGGCCCCCGCGACCGCGAACCCGGCCAGCAGCGCGCCCACGCCGAGGACGAAACGCACGAACGGCTGGATCAGGTTTCCGACGATGACCGACGGGACCATCGTCTTGTAGGCCTGGGTGCAGTAGCGCAGGACCTGCATGAGGGCGAAGCACGGGATGTAGAGCGCGCCCAACCGCAGCAGGCCCGCCACCTCGGGGACCTGCGGCGGGCTGTCGGCAAAGAGGCCGGCGACCTCGTCCGCGCCGAGCAACAGAGCCGCGGCCGCGAGGGCGGACGCGGCCGCGGCCCCCGCTAGGCCGACGCGGGCGCTCCCCCGCACGGCTCCGTGATCGCCGACGGCGCGGGCGCGCGCGATGAACCTCATCGACGCGTAGTTGAAGCCGGCGAGCCCGAGCTGCGCTCCGAACGCGAGCGTCTGCGCCACCTGCCGGTAGAGGCCGTAACCCGGCGCGCCGAGCACGCGCACGGCGACCGAGCTGAACACGACCGCGAGACCGCGCGACGAGAGCTGGCCGGCGATCTGCACCGCGCCCCCCCGGGCGATCGTGTGGACGTCCGACGCGACGTCGCCTCCGAGGCCCTCCTCCGCGAGGGGGTCCTCCCGGTCGCTCATCTCCCGTCGCCTCCGCTCCGCGCGGGGGCGAGGCGCATCAAGCCGGGGCGGGCGCGCCCCGGTGGAGGTTGCGCCGCCCGCGCGCTCCGGCCCGGGCCAGGAGCAGGGCGGCCGCGGCCGCGATCCCCAGAGAGACCCACGCGAGGGCGGTGCCGAACGGGGCGCGCGCGACCGCGAGCACGGCGAACCCGGCGAGGGTGAGCAACGCGATCGACAGCGCGGGCACCATCCCGACCGCCTCCGCCCACCCGGCCCCGGGCACGAACCAGCGCAGCGCGAGCAGGCCGGGGACGAGCAGCACGGCGAGGCCCAGGAGCGCGAGCGCGATGTGGCCGAGGCCCGGGTCGGGCTCCTCCCGAGGGGTGCTGCCGACCTCGGGAGCCTCCGACGACAGCCCCTCGACGACGCCGTCCCGCACGACCCACACGTCGGCGCCGACGGCTCCCGGCGGAGGCGCCTCCTCGCCCGTCGCGATGCCGGCGTTGGACCCTCTGGGGTTGAAGGCCGCGGCCACCACGACTATCGGCTCCTCCCCCGCTCGCCGCACGCCCGCGCGCGCGTCCTCCAGCAGCGCGGGCGACAGTCGGTCGTAGGTGGTCTCGCCGGTCGACGTCGGACGGCCGCGCAGGTAGTTGCCGAGGGACCCGAGGTAGAGGTAGCCCTCGTCGATCCGTCCCGGGGGAAGCCCGTAGCGCGACGTGTTGCCGGCCAGCTTGGTGTAGCCCCAGATCTGGAAGCCGCTTGCGTCGTCGTCGATCACGAACACCACCGGCCGGTCGCTGCCCTCGAGCGCGGCCCGCAGCGCGTCCAGGTCCGTGCGCGCGGCCGCGGATATCCAGCCCTTGTCGGGGTCGTTCCAGCCCGCCTGCTCGAGCCCGGAGGTGAAGTTCGTGACGACGACCGCCACGACCGCGGCCACACCCACGAGCGCGAGCCGCGCGATCCCGCCGCGGCGGGCGAGCCCGAGGAACATCCGGATGAGGAAGAAGGCTCCTATGCCCACGAGGAGCACCCATGCCAGGGTCGAGTTGAAGAAGCGATAGTAGGGGTAGGCGATGCCGGCGAGGAACCCGAAGAGGCCGGCGAGGGGCGCGAGCCACACGATCGACACGAGGGCGAGCTCGTCGTCGACCCAGCGGCGCCCGGCCGCGAGCAGGCCCACGACGCCGGCCGCGAGCAGCGGACCGTTCAGCGCCGGCCGCATCACCGCGATCCAGTCGACCATCCGGTCGAGGAAGAAGCTCGAGCCGTACGGGGGCGGGAGCGCCGCCTCGCCGAGCGAGGCCGACTCGCCCCAGGGCCCCACGGCCCACACGAGATAGGTCGCGACGACCGCCGCGCCCGCGGTCAGGAGCACGGGCCCGTCGTCTCGCGCCACGGCGCGCAGGTCGAAGCGGCGCGCGACGAGCCGGATCGCGGCGATCGCCCCCAGGACCATGCAGAAGAGGGCGAGGGTTGTGGGGTGCGTGAAGCCGGCCATGAGGAGGAAGACGAACAATCCCGCCCGCGCCGGCCACGATGAGCGCGCCGGCGACAGGAACCACAACGCCGCGGCCAGCATCATGAGACAGAGGATGTTGTCGAGGTAGCCGACGAACGGCGGGGTGAAGTAGAGGCTGGCGGATCCGTACGCGACCGCGTGCCACAGCAGCGGGTCCCGCCGGCAGCGGTAGGCGAAGCCCGCCAGCAGCAGCGCGGTCAGCACGGGCACGACCGCCATGAGGAACGCGGTCGTGTGAAGCGAAGAGATCGCCGGGATGCGTCGCAGGAAGCCGCCGATCACGGGCGCCGCGACGCGGTACCCGCCCGCGAACATGTCGAAGGGGCCGGTGATCTCGAGCAGCCGGACCGGGTCCTCGGACAGCAGCGCCTCGGTGCGCCAGGTGTAGTAGGCGGGGTCCTTGGTGGGGGCGACCCGGTCGGGATTCGCGACGAACGTCCCGCCGAAGACGGCGAGGAGCACGAGGGCGGTGACGACGAAGGCCAGCGGGTGGCCGAGCGGGCCCCGCTCGGCGCGCCCGGTCTTCGCCCGTGCGGGCGCGCGCTCGTCGAGCGTGGTGCCGGTCCCCGTCGTCATGAGCTGGGCCGCATCCTAACTAGGCCTGCCTGGAGGGCATCGGACATCGGGGAGCATCGCGGCCGGCATCGCGAGCGCGAACACACGGTCCTCGGGCTCGAACCGCCCGGCCCCGCCGACCGCGAGGTCCGGCCTGGTCGCGTTGTCGCGCAGCCGATAGTCGCCGAGGAAGCGCGCCACCTCCTCCACCGTGACGCCGGCGGCCGCGAGCTCGTCCTCGAGCAGGAACACCTCGGTCGGCCACACCGCGCGCACGATCGGCCCGAACTCCTCCGCGATGTCGGCCTCGACCTCGTTGGGGTCGATCCCGTAGCCCCCGATCGCGGAGTCGTCGGGCTGCTGCCCGTGGTCGGCCGTCACCACGAGGGCGTAACCGCCCCGCCCCACGGTGCCGTCGAGGTGGTCGACCAGGTCGGCCAGCGCCTCGTCGGACGCGACGAGGGCGTCGCGCACCTCGGGAGAGTCCATGTTGTAGTAGTGGCCGTTGCGGTCGATCTGCTTGAAGTTCGTGAACAGCAGATCCGTGGCCCCGTCGTCCCCGTAGCCCTCCGACGAGATCAGGTTGCGCAGCGCCCGCTCGTGGTAGTGGACGAACCCGGGCAGCTCCTCCACGCGCGCGACGTCGCCGATGATCTCGTTGTCGCGCCAGGCGCCGTCGACGCGCCCGTCGGCCGCGTCCGTCCGCATCACGTCGCGCTCGAGCCCGCCCGTCGCCGGGAGCGCCGGGGGCAGGCGATAGTGCCTCTCGTTCGTGGTCCATTCGTTCGACTCGATGTCGAGCCACGCGGCGTCGTCGCGGTCGCCGCCGGGACGCTCGGCTCCCATGCCGATCATCCCGAGGTGCCACGGCTCGTAGCCGACCATGCCGACCTTGGGCCGGTTGCCGTGGGCCTCGTCCCACCGCTCCGCGAGCGCGGGCACGCGCAGGAAGCGAGCCGACTCCCCGTCGAGGAACGAGTCGACGACCTCGCCCTCCTCGTCCCGCACGGGGACCCCGGTGATCCCGTGCGCGGCCGGGAACACCCCCGTCCCCAGCGTGGTGTGGACCGCGGGCGTGACCGACGGCGAAGAGCCGACGGAGGCGCGCCCGTAGCTCACCCCCTCCGTCATCAGCCGCCGCAGCTCGGGCCACGCGCCCGGGAAGCGGTCGAGCACGTTCCAGCCCCCCCCGTCCCATACCACCGTGACGACGAGGCGGGGGCGCGGGGCGGCCGACGCCGGCACCTCGGGCAGCGCGCGGCCCGCTGCGCCGGGCAGCGACCCTCCGACCAGCGCCGCGATCGTCGGCGCGACGTCGGCGAGCGTCGCCCGCCGGGGCACCTCCCCCGCGGAGTCGACGACCCCGGGCCCGTAGAAGACGAGCGGCACCTCGGACAGGTACGGCCACGGGCCGGAGTGGCTCCACCCCCCCGCCCCCGACGCCATGTAGGCGGGCGTGCGGGGGAGGAGCGCGATGTGGCCCGAGCGCTCCTCGAAGTACCCGCGCCGGGTGAGCGCCAGCCACTCCCGCGGGAGGGCGCACGCCTGCTCCCGGAACGTCGGCAGCGGCCCCGCCCCCCCGCGGGTCGCGGCCACGACGGCCGCGAGCGCGGCCGCGAGGAGCGCGCCCGAGGCGGCGATCGCGAGCGTTCGCCGGGCCCCCGGGGACCCCTCAGCGGCCCCCGGCACGCTCGCCCGCTCCCTCTC
>DATADD010000071.1:0-3233 GCA_036258675.1 Actinomycetota bacterium
GGCGGCTACATGGTGGGCGTGTCCTCGACCCACCACCTCGTCTTCGACATCAAGCCCGACAGCGATGTCTACTGGTGCGCGGCCGACATCGGATGGGTGACCGGGCACTCCTACATCGTGTACGGCCCTCTGGCGAACGGATGCACGTCGGTCCTCTACGAGGGCGCGCCCGACTACCCGGACAAAGACCGATGGTGGACGATCGTCGAGGAGTACGGGGTCACGATCCTGTACACGGCGCCGACGGCGATCCGCACGTTCATGAAGTGGGGCACGGACTATCCCGGCAAGCACGACCTCTCGAGCCTGCGCCTGCTGGGCAGCGTCGGCGAGCCGATCAACCCCGAGGCGTGGATCTGGTACCAGGAGTTCATCGGAGGGGGCCGCACGCCGGTCGTGGACACGTGGTGGCAGACGGAGACGGGGGCGATCCTCATCAGCGCCCTCCCGGGGATCACGACCCTCAAGCCCGGATCGGCCACCGTGCCCTATCCGGGGGTGTTCGCCGAGGTCGTAGACGAGAACGGCGACGCGGTCGGTCGCGGCGGCGGCGGGTACCTCGTGCTCAAGAGGCCGACTCCGTCTATGTTCCGCACGATCCTCGGCGACGACGAGCGCTACGTCGAGACCTACTTCAGCAAGTACGGCAGCGAGACCTACTTCCCCGGCGACGGGGCGAAGCTCGACGACGACGGCTACTTCTGGCTGCTGGGGCGCGTCGACGACGTCATGAACATCGCCGGCCACCGCCTCTCGACCTACGAGGTCGAGTCCGCGCTCGTGGACCACAAGGCCGTGGCGGAGGCCGCGGTGGTGGGCCGCACCGACCCGCGCGAGGGCGAGTCGATAGTCGCCTTCGTCACACCCAAGGCGGGCACGCAGGGCGACGAGGCGCTCCTGAAGGAGCTGCGCGAGCACGTGGCGAAGATCATCGGCAAGATCGCGCGCCCGCAGTCGATCGTGTTCACCGACGATCTCCCCAAGACGCGCTCGGGAAAGATCATGCGCCGCCTGCTGAGGGACGTGGCCGAGGGCCGCGAGCTCGGCGACGTCACGACCCTGCAGAACGCGCCCGTTCTGGACGAGATCAAGGCCAAAGCCACGGCCGCCCGGTCGGAAGAGGAATAGGGGGCCGTCGGGCCCCCTATCTCGGCGGCTCCCAGAGAGGAACGGGCTAGGCGCGCTGCTCCAGCTGCGCCAGCAGGGTCTTGGAGAACGCTTCGAGGTCGTCCGGCTTGCGCGAGGTGATCAGGTTGCCGTCCTCGACGACCTCCTGGTCGACCCAGTGGGCGCCCGCGTTGACGAGGTCGGTCTTGATCGACGGCCACGACGTCACGGTCCTGTCCCGCACGACATCGGCCTCGGCGAGCATCCAACCGGCATGGCAGATGGCGGCTATCGGCTTGCCCGCCTCGTGCATCGAGCGCGTGAAGCGCACCATCGCCTCGTTGGCGCGGATCTTGTCGGGCGAGTAGCCGCCCGGGATCACGAGGGCGTCGAACTCGTCCGGGCGGACCTCGTCGATGCCGGCCTCGGTGATCGCCGTCTCCTTGCCCTTCTTGCCCTCGATCCTCTTGCCCTTCTCGAGCCCGATCACGACCGGCTCGTGCCCGGCCTCGCGGACGCGTTCGAAGGGCTGCCTGAACTCCGAGTCCTCGAACAACTCGTCCATGATGAAGGCCACCTTGGGCATGGTCTCATCACCTCCAGCGGTCGCTTTCTCTTACTCTTCCTCCCTACCCGATGGCCCGCATCACAACCATCCCGTTCCCGGCTCAGCTCCCGCTCGCCCACCGGGGCGAGCACTGGTACGCACGCGCCGGCGACAAGGACCTCAGGCTCTCCAACCTCGACAAGGTGTACTGGCCGGAGCACGGGTACACGAAGGGCGACCTGCTCTCCTACTACTTCAACATCTCGCCCGTCATGCTCCCCCACCTGGTCGAGCGCCCCCTCACGCTCAAGCGCATGCCCAACGGCATCGCCAGCCCCTTCTTCTACGAGAAGAACGCCCCGATGCACACCCCCGAGTGGATGCCGACGATCCCGGTGCCGTCGGATGCGGACCGAAAGATCATCCGCTACCTGTCCGTGGGGGACGTTGCCGACATGCTGTGGGTCGTGAATCTCGGGTGCATCGAGTTCCATCCCCTCCACGCGCGCGGGCGAGACCAGAGCCGTCCCTCGTACGCGTTCTTCGACCTCGACCCCTTCGAGCCCGCGGGGTGGGCGGAGGTGCAGCACGTGGCCTCGCTCATCAAGATCGTCGTCGACCGGCTCGGGCTCCGTTCGTACCCCAAGACCTCGGGCGCCACCGGCATGCAGATCATGGTCCCGCTCGACGGCACGCATGACTTCGGGGAGGTCAGGCGCTTCATCGGCGCGGTTGCGGAGCTCGTCCACGCGGCCGATCCCGACACCACGACGTTGGAGTGGGACGTGAGCAGGCGCGCGGGCAAGGTGTTCCTCGACGTCAACATGAACAGGGAGGGCGCGAACATCGCGGCCGCCTACTCGGTGCGCCCGGAGGCCGAGGCGACGGTGTCGACGCCGTTCGAGTGGGACGAGCTCGACGAAGTCGAGCCGGGCCTGTTCACGATGAGGACGATGTTCGAACGCGTCACCGAGGTCGGCGACCCGTTCCTGCCGGTCGCGACCGGGCCGGGCCAGTCACTCGGGCCCGCGCTCGGCGAGCTCCAGGCGTCGCGCCGCTCGTGAGCGGCCGCGGCTTGCCAGGGTTTGACAGCCGGGCATTGACCGAGCCCACTTGAGCGGCGCGAGCCCTTTGGAATAGAAAGCGGAGGGAAGCTTCGGGGCGGCACGAACGACAGGGAGGACTCCAGACATGACCAGGGCCGATCGACTCGCTGCCGCGCTGGACGATTTCCTCGCGGTCTCGCCCGACGTCGAGGGCGCGGCGATCGTCAGCCCCGACGGCTTTCCGATCGCCTCGGCCCTCCCGGGCCACGTCGAGGAGGACCGCCTCGCCGCCATGAGCGCGGCCCTGCTCATCCTCGGCGAGCGGAGCGCGAGCGAGCTGGGCAAGGGCAATCTCGCGCAGATCTTCGTCGAGGGCCCCTACGGCCACGTCGTCATCATGGCCGCGGGGGACAGCGCGGTTCTCGTGGCGGTGACGGCCACGAGCGCCAAGGTGGGGCTCGTCATCTTCGAGATGCGCCAGGTGGCGCGCCGCGTCGCGTCCGTGATGGGCACCCCGACGCCCGAGGCGGCCG
>DATADD010000072.1:0-3842 GCA_036258675.1 Actinomycetota bacterium
CGCCTTGGCTTTGCCGAACGACATCACGCGGTTGCCGCCGCCCTGCATCTGCTGCATGAGAAAGAAGAAGAAGCCGACAATGATGAGGATCGGCACGAACTGGAACAGGACGGAAAGCAGAACCGAACCCGCCTGGGGATCGGCGCTGGTCTCCACGTCCGCGTCGATGGCTCGGGTGGCGTACTCGTCGATCGTGCCGTGCGGGAGAAAGACCTCGTAGCGGGTGCCGTCGGTGAACGTGCCGATCGCCTTCTCGTCCTTCGTCAGGAACTTCACCGAGTCGACGTCGGTCCCGAGCCGGTCGAGCCAGGCGTTCACGGACTCGAGCTGTTGTGGACGGTCGGCCGTGTTGCGGTAGATGTTGAAGACCCACACCACGGCGATGATGAGCACGAGGTAGAAGATGGCCGAGCGGAAGATCCGGTTCATCGTTCCAGGGTAGCAGCGGCTCCCGCTTAGAGAACCTCCCCTGAACGGGTCATCCTGCCCCGCACGAAGGGCTAGTTCCCGGCGTCCGGAGCCCCCTCGGCGCCGTAGGCGGCGGGGCGCAGGACGCCCACGTACGGCAGGTTTCGGTACCTCTCGGCGTAGTCGAGGCCGTACCCGACGACGAAGCGGGGCGGGATCTCGAAGCCCGGGAAGCGAACGTCGAGGGGCACCGCCTGCTCCCCCTTCTTCCACAGCAGGCAGCAGATCTCGAGCGACGCGGGCCCGCGGGCCTCGAGGTAGCGCAGGAGATACGAGATCGTCAGCCCCGAGTCGATGATGTCCTCGACGAGCAGGACGTGGCGGCCGCCGATCTCGTTGTCGAGGTCCTTGAGGATGCGCACCACGCCCGACGACTTCGTCGCGGACCCATAGCTCGACACGGCCATGAAGTCGAACTCGAGGGGAAGCTCGATCGCCCGGGCGAGGTCGGCCATGAACACGAACGCCCCCTTGAGCACACCCACGAGGAGTAGGTCCTTGCCCCGGTACGCCTCCGTGATCTGCTTCGCGAGCAGGTCGATCTTGTCGGCGATCTCGTCCGCGGTCACGAGCACCTCGGCCACGTCTTCGTGCACGGGGGCGCTCACCCCGACATCCTAGAGGGCGAGGCCCCGTCCGCTCCGGCTCCACCGGGCCGGGCGCGCCCCTCCTCCGCCCCGGCACGCCGCACGAGCACGGCGTCCGGCCCGACGGTGATCTCGACCCCGGCCGCGACCGAGAAGAGCTTGCGATCGCCGGCGCGGGCCTCGAGCGCGTCCAGCGCCGCCTCGATGCCTCCCGAGCGGTCCCGCACGCGCCCGACCGCCTTCTCCAGGAGCCTCCGCCGCAGCGCCCGAGGGACCGCGTCGAGCCGCGCGCGCGCGAGCTCGACGCCGCCGTCCGCGGCCGTGGCGACCTCGCCGTAGATGCGGTCCGCCAGCGCCCGGAGCGCGACCGCGTCCTCGCGCAGCCGCGCGGAGGAAGCAGCGATCGCGCGCACGGCCCCGTCGCCCCATCTCCGCTCGATCGCGGCGACGAGGTCGCGCCGGACCGCGACCCGTTCGAACGACGGGTCGTCGTTGGCCGGATCGTCGTCGAAGTCGAGCCCGCACTCGGCGCAATACGCGCGCGTCCTCGTCCGGCGCGCCTCGATGAGCGGGCGGGCCCGGAGGCCTTCGACCGGGGGGATCCCCGCGAGGCCCTCCGTTCCCGCGCCGTGCACGAGGCGAGCCAGGGTCGTCTCGACGCGGTCGTCGAGGGTATGGCCGGTCGCGATGCGGCGCGCCCCGACCTGGGCCGCGACCGTCTCGAGGAAGCCGTAGCGGAACGCGCGCGCCCGGGCCTGCAGGTTGGGTCCCGCCAGGTCCGGCGCGCGCACGAGGTGGAGGTCGAAGCCGTCAGCCGCGACGGAACGGGCGAGCCGGGCGGCGACGTCGGCGGAGCCGGGCGAGAGCCCGTGGTCGACGTGGGCCACGGCGAGCTCGAGGTCCAGCGGCACGCGCGCCAGGACGTCGAGGAGCGCGGTCGAGTCGGGCCCCCCGGAGACGGCGACGACCACGGCGTCCCCCTCGCGCAGCATGCCGTGGCGCTCGATCGTGGTGCGTGCTTGGTCTACGAGCGCGTAGCCGGGCCCGCCTAGGCGACGCGGGCGAGCCATCTCTCCGGCTCCTTGAGCTCCGCGATCGTCGGGAACCGCTCCGGCGATGTCCACAGCTCGCCGAGAGCCCGGGCGCCCCTCAGCTCGACGACCCGTTCGCAGAACCTCTGGCCGAGCTCGTACTGCCGAAGCTTCATCTCGAGGCCGATCGCGTGCTGGATCGCGCGCTGCAGCCCCCGGGTCTGCTCCCGCCGGCGCTCGAAGACGTGGCGCATGCGCCCGAAGGACGGGATCTCGCGCGCCCCGATGGAGTCCATGACGTAGTTGCCGTGGCCCTCGACGACCGCCATGAGCGCCTGGATGTCGTCGAGCACGGCGCGCTGCTCCGGGGTCGCGAGGAGGTAGGCCGGGTTCTTGTGCTCGGATGGGACGCTCCGCGACACGAGCGCCCTGACGGCTTCGCGAAGACGGGCGACGAGCGAGCGGGGGTCGAGGTTGACCGCGCCGATGTAGCTCTCGACGAGACCCAGGAAGCGCGGCCGCAGCCACGGGACGCCGTCGAACTGGAACCGGTGCGTGACCTCGTGGAGGGCGACCCAGAGGGCGAAGTCGCGCGGGACGAAGCCGAAGCGGCGCTCGGTCTCGACGATGTTGGGACCCACGAACAGAAGGACCGCATCGGGTGGGGCCCGGCGCCCGCGGCGCCGGCGGCGGCGAGCTCCGTCGGCATCGGGCATCAGGACGTCGTACTGGCCCAGCACGCGCCGCGACACGTATCCGAGCAGGACCCCGACCTCGATCGATACGAGCGTCCGCTGCGCCACGCGCGCGGCCCACGGGAGCGAGTCGAGGCGGTGGCCCAGCTTGTCGGCGAGCGGCTTGAGCAGCGAGGTCATCCCGGCGATGTTGGCTTCGGCCCATTCCGCCCTGTCGATGAGCCCCCACGACACGGGGGGAGGAGCCGGGATCCCGCTCGCCTCGGCCACGAGCCGCTCCGACAGAGGAACCGCGTCGCGCAGGTCGCGCTCGAGCCGGTCGAGGAGGTAGGAGCCGTCGAGCTGCGGCTCGCCGGCGAACCGCCTGGCGACGAGCCGGGCGATCGTGGGATCGATCAGGCGCGCCATCGCGGCTCCGGGGCGCCGGGGGGGCGAGCCCTCAGGCCTCGCCTCTCTGGCGCTTGGTCACGAGCCGGTGATAGATGACTGCGATCCCCAACGCGAGCGCCACGAGCAGGGCGAGCGAGATGCGGGCCATCTGGTAGGTCCACGGGGGCCCGGTCTCCGCGGTCCCCTCGGTGGTCTCCCCTCCGGCGCCGGTCTCGGCCTCGGCCGTACCCTGGCCCTCGCCCGCGCCGCCCTGGCCCTCCTGGCCCTCGGCCTCGTCCTCCGGCCCCGTCGGGTCCTGAGCGAAGACGGGCGCGCCGTCCCGCGGCGACGCAACCGCCGGGGCGGCCGGGAACGCCGCCAGGACGTACGAGACGCAAAGGACAATGACGAGCCGTGAGCGCAACGCTTCGCCTCCGCCGACGACGCCGGGCACTGAGCCCAGGATATATCGCGCCCGGTCGCCGCCGGGGGGTGCGGGGAGAAGGGATGGCCGGCCGCGGGGACCCGGACGCGCGGAGCGCGACCGGCTCAGGCGGAGCCCGCGGCGGGCTTGCGCCCCCGCAGGCGGGGGACCTTCATCTCGGCGTGCGCCCAGCACTTGTCGCGCCGGTTGTACTTGGACAGCCGCGTGTGACAACCGTCGTGTGCGCAGGTGCGCCCCTCGGCGTACT
>DATADD010000073.1:0-25831 GCA_036258675.1 Actinomycetota bacterium
CGCTCCCGCCTCCATCCCTGCGACGATGAGGTTCGAATCCGAGGGGGCGACGACGAGAGCCTGGACATACGGCGTGGAAGGTCTCTCGGCAGGTTGCCGCCAGAGGTTACGGCCGCGGATATGGCGGAAGGATTCGAGCTCTCGCCAGGTCACTCCGCGGTCTAAAGACATCAAGACGTGCGGTGGCTTCGTCCCCGCCAAGACGAGGTCAGGGGCAGCAGGGGTCGTCGCGATCGACTTTACGATCCAGCTATCCAGCCCTAGCCGTGCCCATGTCTCTCCTCGATCATCGGAATGCCATAGCCCGTCCCCCTGCGTGCCCGCATACAGGCGGCCGCTGTCCGGGGCGGCGGCGAGGCAACGCACATCGAGCTGGCTGACTCGGCCGATAACCCAGTCGCCGTTCTTGTGCTCGGCCCGGGCGACTCCAGGCCCTGTCGAGGAGATGAATACTGAGAACATGTCGCTCCTCGGCTAGTACGCTACGGCTCCTTGTTTCGGGACACGTCTCTCGGGACTGTCCGCCGAGGTCGAGCCGGCTTCTCCCACACCGAGACGTCCAGTCCCTGACGGGCGACGTCGTACTGCTGCGTCGTCAGGTTCATAAATCGTGTTGGCGACCAGGTAGGCGACCGAGAAGGTGCTTCGACCCTCATCGTGGCGAAGTCGCCGATCGTCACGCTGATCCGCTCCGCGCCCGGCTTCGCACGGAGCCGCGCGACCATCGCCTCCGAGAGATCGATGCCGTGAACGCGTACGCCGCGTTGCGCCAGCGGCAGGGCGATCCGGCCCGTGCCGATGCCGAGCTCGAGCGCGTCCCCATCGCGGACTAGATCGGCTAGGAAGTCGACGATCGGGTCGACGACAGCAGGCTCGAACCGGTCGACGTACCTCTCGTCGTAGCGCCCGGCCACGCCTTCGCCGAAATGGTCCTCGGGCATCTGCGTAACCTAACGTCGCGTCGGTTCCTAAGACTCCGTGACCCGACCAAGCGTCGGGTGCCGGAGCCCTCCGGCAGTGCTGCATTCGAGGTAACGGACCTCGCCGCTCAGAGCGGTCTCAACCCTGCCATGTCCCTCCGCCTGCAGCTTGCGGTACTCGTTGCGCGTTGGCTGAGGGAGCTGCTCCACCAACTCCCGCCCGTATCTTGGATCCACGCCTTGGAGCGGAGCCCCGGGCGGTAGCGGGAGTGCAATCTCTTGGCCAGACGACGCCCTCGAGGCCCAAGCGCCTGGTGGACTCGGGCCTCCGCCGCGACTGGCTCGAGCCAAGTCCCTTTATCCGAATCCCATAACCATGAGTCTCAGTTGCGAGGACATCTGCGGTGCCATAACTGTGTCCGACGATCGCCTGAGGCTCAAGGACGTCAATGAGCCGGTGGTTGGAAGTAGCGACGTGCTGCTGTGCGTTCGCGCGGGAAGCCCTGGGCATCTGCACAGAAGGCGCCCCGAGCGTTGGTGAGGGCCCTAGATATGAGCGACCACCTCTCGCACCTCTGCGCCGCGGAACGTGGCACCGGGAGGCTGCGGGGCGTTCGGTAGGCCGATTTGAGCCATCGCCTGGGCAGCCCCCTCGTTCTCGAAAAGGACTATCGCCAGGCTCTCCCCGTCCTTAGTCGTCTCCAGCCAGTATCCAGAAAGGAGCCCAGGAATCTGTTCGAGCTGAGGCAGCATCGTCCGAAGATATTCCAAGCCCTCTTCCTCGCGACCTGGTTCGACGTCTGCCGTCACAAGTAGGGCGTGCATTGGGTTCCTCCTCGAATCGGGGATGCGAGCGAGTGTACAGCGACTGGCCTTCGAGTTTCTGTGGAAGGCCACCTCGCTCCTTGCTTTCGGGCTACCCCCTACTGATTGACGGACGGTTGGGTCCAGGAGACGACAGAAACACTGACTGGCGTCCTCATGGACGTCGTGTTGGTTCTCCTCGTGACTCCTCGGGGCTATGTACTCAGACACTATCTGAAGGCACCCGGAGATCAGTGGCGTAAGCAGGCTGCATAACGACCGCCGAGCGATAGACCCCGACGATCGCGCAACCCTGATGATGGCGTTCTGGACGGGCGTTCACTAGGCTGTCCTATCTCCGAGTCGTGGCGACACCTCGGTAGATCCGCGCGGGCGCAGACAAGGCCGCGCATCCTGCTGCTTGACGACCAAATCGAGCAGAGAGGAGGCACGGCCTTGACCCGAGATGATGCCCTCTATCGCTTCCGGGCGCGCGTCTTTGCCTCGCCGAGGAGATGGGCAGCGTGAGGGCCGCCTGCAGGGCGATGGGGAGGCCACGCGCCTCGGGCTTGTCGCCGGCTACGCGGCTGCCATGTCGAACCATTCGACGCCGAGCGACACGAACTCGACGCTTTCGGTCGCGAGGTCGTAGACCATGATCCGTCCTCCTCCGGCGTTGGCGTAGAGGCGTTCGCCCGAGGTCGACCACGTCATCGACCCGTACGAGCGCCCCACGCGCGAACCCTCGACCAGGCGCGCGGTCGCGCGTGCGACGTCGACGAGGGCGATACGCGTCCCGCGCTCGCCCTTTACGGAGACGGGGACGGCGAGCTGCGAACCGTCGGGAGAGAACGCCCCGAAGTAGGTCTCCCGGAAGCGGAAGCCCGGGCCGGGGGGGACGCGCACGTCCCGGCCGCTGCGCGCGTCGCTCAGATGGAGCTGGCGGCAACCGTCGTCGCACCACGCGATCAGGCTGCCGTGGGTGCCGACGGCGAAGGAGCCGGGCATGCGCAGCACGACGTCCGAGACGGCGGGGTCCCACACCACGAGGCCGCGGCCTTCCTGGAAGACGAGCCCGTGTGTCACCGCGCCGACCAGCGTGCTCCACCGGCCGGGCAGGGGGACGCGCGGCACGGTGACGCGTCCGTCCACCGTGACTTCCTTGACGGCCGCGAGCGCGCGCTCCGTCGGAGGGCTGCGCGGATCGAGCAGCGCGAGCCACATGCGACCTTCGGTCGCGGACGGCACGAAGTACCACGACCGCCCCAGGCTCTCGAGGTCGCTCAGGTCGAGGTCCATGGCGAAGGTCGCCGTGCGCGCCGCGTCACCTGCGAGGGCGCCGCGGAACACGAGGCGAGAGCCGATCAGCTCGAGCCGGAACAGCGCGTCGCCGGAGTTGAGCTGCGGCACACGGTAGGAGCGGGTGGTGCCGTCGAGGAGGTTCGCCACGATGACGCTGCGGCCGTCGAGGGCCTCCAGGAACAGGCGCTCGTGGCGCGGCTCGGTGCCACCGCCGGAGTTGCCCCGGGGTCCCGGCTCGACCGCGAGGCGATCGACGAGCCGGTCCCCGAGACCGGCGGACACCGCGGCCCAGCCCGCGAGCGAGAGGGCGCCAGCCAGCGCGACGGCGACGGCGCGCCCCACGAGGCGACGACGCGCCGCGCGCCTCCACAACGCCTCCACATCGGGCGCGTGAGCGGGCCGCGGCGCGGCGGCCCGCAGGACCGCGCTGAGATCACGGTCGTGCATGACGAACCTCCTCGAAGTCGGTGAGCCCTGCGCTGGCGCGCAGGCGGGCCAGGCCGCGGCTGCACAGCGATTTCGCGGTCGAGACGGGGACGTCCATGGCGAGCGCGACGTCGGCGAGCGTCATGTCGAGGTAGAAGCGCAGGATGATGGCCGTACGCTGGCGTCGAGGGAGCGCCGCGACGGCGCGCCGAACGGCGACGGCGGCAACCGGGTCGGGGTCCCATGACATCCGGGGCCGGCGCTCGAGGCGCTCCCGCGCGCGCCGCTCGGCGAGCCTGCGCCGGAAGTAGGAGTTGGCGAGGTTGAAGGCCACACGCCGCAACCACGCGGCGCGGTCGTCGACCTCCTGAAGGCGTCGCCAGTCGCGGCACGCCCGCAGCAGCGCCTCCTGCGCGAGCTCCTCGGCGAGCGCGCGGTCGCCCAGGTAAAGACCGAGCATGCCGACGAGGCGGGGATGCTCGTCCGTGCAGAACGCCGTCAGCTCCGGGGGTGGCGCCATCGTCCTCTTCGTGTCGGGCGGTCTCACCCAACAGACGCACGAAAGGTCCCCCAGGACGCAAGCGTGTCCTCGTTGGTCGGGGAGTAGTGATCGCGGGTTTCCCGAGGAAGGTGGAGGGCCGACTTCCATGAGGGGCGTTGATCCGGTCGCCGGCTCTGGTAGATCGCTCTCCCTCTCTCGGGATGATCGACCCTCTTACAAGGGGCTATCGAGGGCTCAAGGGGGCTAGGAAGGGGCTGGCATTCCCACCCGAGCAGAGTCCTCTGGAGAGTCCGTAACGCGCGGCCCCCTCTCTCGTTGGACGCATGCGCCGGGAGGGACCCGGCCTCGAAAGAGAGGTGTGGACTTGCGCCGAAGCATCTGGGCCGCCGCCTTCCTGCTCCTATCGGTTTCCTGCGGGGGTGACGCCATCGACCGAGCAAGCGAGCAGTCGCCGGTAGCGGCAGACGAGACGCCCGTAGCCAAGCAAGCAACGACCGCACCCTCCCCCGGGGCCTCGAAGATCGAGCCCCGCAAGGTCGACCCACGCCGCGACGGTCTGGAGATCGTCTTGGGCGAGTGGGCCGTGACTCCCGAGGTTCCGGCTATCCGGCCCGGGCGGGTGACGTTCGTGATCCAGAACCGGGGCACGATGGGACACGGCTACGAGGTCTCGCTGGAGGGCGAGAGCAGCGGCCACGGTTCCGGTGACCTGTTCAAGGCGGAGAGCAGCCTGTTGCGGCCCGGTGAGACCACCCGCATGACGGTCGCCCTCCCCCCCGGCCTCTACAAGATCGAGTGTCTCGTGGACGGCCACGACGACATGGGCATGGAGGGAACCCTAGAGGTGAGTCCCAACGCCCCCCTGGTGAAAGTCGCTCCGAAGAAGAGCCCGGACCAGGTCGCCGTAGCGGGCTTCGGTTTCTCTCCCGGTCACCTGAAAGTGACCGCGGGGACGAGCGTCACCTGGGACAACGAGGATCCGACCCCCCACACGATCACATCGACCGACGGCAGCTTCGACTCCGGCACGCTCGAGTCCGGCGCCTCCTTTGCCCACAAGTTCACAACGCCCGGCGTCTTTGCTTACCGCTGTGAGATCCATCCCGAGATGAAAGGAAAGGTGACCGTGCAATGAAAGGGGCCTTGATGAAGAAGAGGATGATTGCGGGCCTGGCCCTCGCCGCGATCGCGGCAGTGGGTTGCGGGGGCGACGGCGAAGCGGGGGGCGGCTCGGGCGGTGGCGGAAGTGCATCGGTCTCACTCGTCGCCGAAGGCCTGAAGTTCTCACCCACGTCGCTGAGCGCTGCGTCCGGGAGCTCGATCGAGTTCACCAATGAAGATGACGCCAAGCACAGCTTTACCGCAGAGGACGCCGGGATCGACGAAGAGGTGGACGCCAAGGCCTCAACGACCGTGGACCTCTCGGGGGTCGAGGCCGGCAGCTACGAGTTCGTGTGCAAGTTCCATCCCGACATGAAGGGAACACTCGAGGTAACGGGATAACAGGCAGCCTCAGGGGGCTCCAGTTGATCGCCTGTAAGCACCCCATCCCGGATCGTCCGATGAGCTCGCCGCAGCACCAGCCAGGCGAGGGTGTGGAGGCGATGGAACCGATCGCCTTGTGGAAGCGTATGAAGGCATGACAGCAACCGCCTAGAAGGGGAGGGTCATGCCGGCGACCAGGAGCCTCTGCTCCCTCGGCGTCCTAGCGAGCGCTCTCTTGCTCGCCATTCCCGGAATGGCTGCGGCAAAGGGTCCGGGACTGGATCATGCGGTGCTGGAGGGGCCGGGGATCGATCAACGGATCACTCTGAGGGATCGCTTTCCCTACATGCTAAACGAGACCGTCCTTGGCCTTGCCTTCGGATCGTCGCGTGACAGAGACACCAGTCGCGACCATCCTCTGGGCAACGCGCTGGGTCCTCGCTACGAACTCGTCTTTCACATGGCGGCAGGCGAACCGATCACGGTGGACCTCTACCCTTACGCCGAGGCTGGCCCTTGGGCTTACGCCCCGGCCGGTCAGGCGATCGGGGTAGGAGTCGGCAACACCGATAGGGAGACGAAGTTCAGAGTCAATCCGGGATGGTACGAGCTTCCGCCCCGCCTCGTCTCGGTACTAAGGGATCAGGGCCTCCCATCCGAGGAAGCGGCGCTAAGTACCGGTTGGCGGATGCCGGGATGGTTCCTCGTTCCGCTTTTGCTCCTCCTTGGCGCGCTGTTGTTGCGACGACGCATCCTGTGGGGGACGGATCCCCAGGACCGTCAGAACTGGTTTCATCGCCATCGTGCCAACGCCTAGTCCGGCTGTGTAGCAGGAACTCGAGGAAGGGCGCCGATCTACCGGTCGCCGATGATGAGGGACAATCGCAGGGGTGGGAAGCCTCTGGAAGACCGTCGTGATCGACTCTCAGGACCCAGCAGCACTCGCCCGGTTCTGGGCGGCTGTCCTGGACTTCCACATGGTCTATGAGGATGACAACGAAGCTGTCATCGCGAATCACGAGGAGACCTACCCAGGCATGCTTTTCAATCGCGTGCCGGATTCAAAGACGGTCAAGAACCGGTTGCACATCGACCTGGCTCCCGATGACCGCGACGCTGAGGTCGAGCGTTTGCTGGCTCTAGGCGCGAGGCGTGTCGATGTCGGACAAACCGGTGAAGAGCCGTGGGTTGTGCTGGCAGACCCGGAAGGTAACGAGTTCTGCGTGCTGCCGGCCCACACGGATTGACTGGTCCACCTGCCTGGGTCCGGGGAGTAGACAACGGTCACACCGATCTCCTCCCGCCTCGGCCGGATCCCACCAGCCTGGCGACCCCCGGCTCCTCTAGCTCCGCAGCGGAGTAACGGCGGGGCAGAACCGACCCGCTGGGAGGGGGGGAAGAAGGGCGCCGGTTCTGCTCACCCGCCACCTCCACGGTAGCAATCCGGCGGATTTACCTGCGCGCTGTGCTCCCAGGGGTCGGCCCGCCTCGATCACGGACAGGACTGCCGGCAGGGTCCATGAACCAGGCGATCGCCGGGGAAGACTCCCCTGGGGATTGGACCCGGTCTCGGCGCGAGACTCAGCGCGGCAGTCCTTCAGGACTACTCCAACGATGAGGCGAGAACTCTCCTATCTGATCTGCGGCATTCCCAGAAGCGGTACATCTCTGCTGGCTGGCCTGCTCGCCGGCACCGGAGTGGCAGGCCGCCCGGAGGAGTATTTCTGGCGCGACAACGAGCCGGACTGGGCAACCGCAGACTACGGCCGCTATGTCAAGGAGAGCATTCAAGCAGGCACGACCGAGAATGGAGTCTTCGGCGCGCGCGTCATGTGGGGGTACTTCGGCGAGCTCCTTTCAAAGCTCCGTGGAGCCCGTTCCCGAGCAGACGACGTCTCGGACGTCGACCTGCTCGAGCATTCGTTTCGCCATCCACGTTTCGTTTGGATCTGGCGTGAGGATGCCGTAGCACAAGCTGTATCGTTCGCGAAAGCCATCCAGACAGGTCAGTGGTCGCATGACTCACAGCGTCGAGGCAAGGACGAGCCGCGCTTCGACTTCACACAGATCGATCACCTGGTGAAGGAGGTCCTGGCCCACAGGGCGGCCTGGGAAGGATGGTTCTCTTCCAATGGCCTCGACCCGTTCCGTGTCACCTATGAGGAACTCGTGAACGACAAGGTTGGCGTGACCAAGGACGTCCTTGCGTTCCTGGGGATAACGCTCCCGAGAGGAGCCACTATCACCGAGAGGACCCGGAGACAGGCCGATGAGCTCAACTCGAGATGGATAGACCTGTACCGGGCGACCTGACCCCCCTCCACGGCCCGCCGCTCGACCGGCGGGCGGGAGCCTATGCACGGGCGGTCGCGGCGAAGCTGACGGGAGTGTTGGCCGATGACCTTGCGGCCGTCTATCTCATCGGATCGCTCGCTCTCGGGGACTACGTTCCGGGGCGCAGCGACATCGACATCCTCGCCGTGTCCGCGGACGGATCGCTCCAGCACAGCAAGGAAGTGATCGTCGAAGAGCTGTCCCACCCCAGACTCGCCTGTCCCGCGCGCGGCCTCGAGTTCGTGATGTACACGAAGACATCGGCGGCGACCGTCACGAGGACGCCTCGCTTCGCGCTCAACCTCAACACGGGCCCGGGGATGGACGAGCACGTCTCCTTCGACCCTGCATCTGAGCCGTCTCACTGGTTCATCCTCGACATCGCGCTCGCGCGAAGGAAGGCCATCGCCCTCGTGGGTCCGCCGGCCGCGGACCTGTTCGCGCCCGTCCCCGAGGACTGGATGCTGCGCGCTCTCATCGAGTCGCTCGAGTGGCACGCGCGACACGAGACCCTCGCCCACTACAGCGTGCTGAACGCGTGCAGGTCCTGGCGCCTCGCCGAGGAGGGGGTCTTCGACTCGAAGGCCGGAGCCGCCGCATGGGCCCGCCCTCGCATGCAAGACGCCACGATCCTCGATTCGGCCCTCGCGATCAGAGAGGGCATGACCAGGCCGGACCTAGATGAACAGGATGTCAGAGCGTTCCTGTGGCACGTTCGAGCCCGCGTCCTCGATATCCGCGCTCGGCGGAACCGCTAGGCGCACCAGGCCGTTTTGGGACCGCCCGGCGGAACGTGTACAGACCATCGTCGTCATCTCACCGTCCCGGCCCGCGCGGTGACGGACGACTCGAGGTGGCTCCACGCGCGCATCCCGTGACGGTAGTGGATGGCGCCCGCGAGAACGAAGCCACACGCCGCGGCCGCCACCGAGAGCCACAGCCCGCCGCCGAGAACGCTCGTGACCACGCCGACGAGGACGCCCGTGAGAAAGCTGTTGACCACGGCCGCCACCCACGCGTTCGTGAGGAACGGCTGCCATCGGCTATGCGAGTGCACGAGGGCTTGGCGCATCACCGCCTCGACGTCGTCGCCCTCTGGCGGCGCCATCAGGAAGTCGCCGAGGTCGACCCCCGGCCGGAAGTAGAAGCGACGGAGCCTGTTGATGCGCATCGCGTAACCGACATCCTCGATCGCCAACTGCAGCGTCCGCTCGAAGGTGGCGATGCCGACGAGGGCCAGGGGGAGCAGCAGCACGAGCCCGAACACTCTGAAGAAGCTGTCGACCCCCGTGATCTGGCCGACGAAGGCGAGCGCGATCAAAGAGCTGGAGACCGTTCCCAGATACGCCGCCGTCCTCCCGTTCGCCTGGTTGACCGCGGCGGCCCGGGCGGTCTGAAGCGTGAAATGCTCCGTTGTGACGATCGTGGCGAGCAACCCCTCGTCCCGCCTCTCCGACATCGGCGTTCCTCCCTCCAGCCGCGACACGGACGGTCCAGTATCCAGGCGTCTGTCCCCTCTCTCTCGGCGTCCGAGGAGCCGATCGGCCGGCAGGTGCGGCGATGAGTTCCACCGCCGGGAGGCGTCGTAACGTGAGGGAGCACCGGACAGAGCGGCCCGCGGCAGGCCGGAGAGGAGCGCGGATGAACGGCACACGGGTACTGGTCGGGACGCGCAAGGGCGCCTTCGTCCTGTCCTCGGACGAGGAGCGCCGGTCGTGGGACGTCAGCGGCCCGCACTTCGCGGGCTGGGAGGTGTTCCACGTCGCGGCGTCCCCCGCCGAGCCCGACCGCCTCTTCGCATCCCAGTCCAGCGGCTGGTCGGGCCAGGTCATCCAGCGCTCGGACGACGGCGGCAAGACGTGGACCCCCGTGGGCAACGAGTTCCGCTACGACGGCGATGCCGGCACCCACCAGTGGTACGACGGAACCCCGCACCCGTGGGAGTTCGCGCGCGTGTGGCACCTCGAGCCGTCGCCCACCGACCCCGACACCGTCTACGCCGGGGTCGAGGACGCCGCCCTGTTCCGCTCCGTCGACGGAGGAGGCACGTGGGAAGAGCTCGCCGGGCTGCGAGGCCACGGCTCCGGAGCGGCGTGGCAACCCGGCGCGGGCGGGCTCTGCCTCCACACGATCATCCTGGACCCGAGCGACCCCGAGCGCATCTTCGTCGCGATCTCGGCTGCGGGAGTGTTCCGCAGCGACGACTCCGGCAAGACGTGGCGGGCGACCAACCGCGGCCTTCGGTCGGCGCAGATCCCCGACGAGGACGCCGAGGTCGGCCACTGCGTCCACCGTCTCGCCATGCATCCGTCGAACCCGCGTGTGCTCTTCATGCAGAAGCATTGGGACGTCATGCGCAGCGACGACGCGGCAGAGACATGGCGCGAGATCAGCGGCAACCTCCCCACCGACTTCGGGTTCCCGATCGCGGTCCACGCGCACGAGCCGGAGACGGTCTACGTCGTTCCGATCAAGAGCGACCTCGAGCACTACCCTCCCGAGGGCAAGCTGCGCGTGTACCGCAGCCGCACCGGAGGCAACGAGTGGGAGCCCCTCACGAACGGCCTTCCCCAGAGCGATTGCTACGTCAACGTGCTGCGCGACGCGATGGCCGTCGACGCGCACGAGCCGTGCGGCGTCTACTTCGGAACCACGGGGGGCCAGGTGTACGCGTCGAGGGACGCCGGAGACAGCTGGAACCCCATCGTCAGGGACCTGCCGTCCGTGCTCTCCGTCGAGGTCCAGACGCTGCCGTGATCCGCGTCGAGCTGCCGGCGCACCTGCGGATCCTCGCCGACGTGGACGGCGAGGTGGAGCTGGACGTGGAGGGCAGAGCGACCCAGCGCCTCCTGCTCGACGAGCTCGAGGCCCGCTACCCGATGCTGCGCGGGACCATCCGCGACCACTCGACACAGCGACGCCGGGCCTTCTTGAGGTTCTTCGCGTGCGGCGAAGACCTCTCCCACGAGCCGCCCGACGCCCCCCTGCCCGACGCGGTCGCGGCGGGCGAGGAGCCCTTCAGGGTGGTGGGCGCGATGGCGGGGGGTTAGGCCCGCCCCCAGCGCCGCTACGCCGTGGCGGGGCGGCGCACCCGCGTCCGCCACAAGGCCGCGCCCGCGGCGCCCGCCAGGGCGACGGCGCCCCCCAGGTAGGCGCCTCGGTTGCGAACGACGTGGCCGCGCATGCCCCCCGTGCGCCAGACGAACCTGTCGGCGAGCCCGGCGCGCCGCGGGATCCGCGTCAGGTTTCGGTACAGGTACGGCGGCGGCTGCGCGCGCACCGTCCTGAGCTGGGCGAGCGAGCCGAGAAGGACCTCGTACCGCGTCAGCTCCTCGCTGCAGTCCTCGCACTCGGCGAGGTGACGGCGCATGCCGAGTGAGGTGTCCCCCTCCCCCCCATGCGCGGCAAGCCTCTCCCTCACTTCGTCGCAGTTCATCCCCGTTCACTCACCTTGTGCTGCGCCTCGGACCACACCATCTCCCTGAGCCTCTTGCGGCCTCGATGAACGCGCACCTTGGCCGCCGTCTCGCTGATGCCGAGGTGCCGCGCTAGCTCGTCGATCGAGAACCCGTAGACGTCGCGCAGCACAACCGCGTCGCGGTAGAGCGCCGGCAACGATCCGATGGCTCGCTCGAGCTCGTGCAGGTCGAGGCGGGCGTGCGCGCTCTCCTCGGTCGAGGCCGTCGAGGGGATGTGCACGAGCATCTCCTCGTCGGCTCCCGTCTCGTGCCGCCACCGCCTCTGCCGGCTGCGACGAGTGGTGATGGCCGCGTTGGTCGCGACGCGGTACATCCACGTCGTGAACCGAGCGTCGCCCCGGAAGCCTCGCAATCCGCGCCACGCCTTGACGTACGCCTCCTGCGCCGCCTCCGCGGCGTCGTCCGGATCCCGCAAGATCCTGAGACACAGCGAGTAGACCTCCCGATAGGTGAGGTCGACGAGCTCCGCCCACGCTTGCTCATCGCCCATGCGGCAGCGGTCGAGCAGGACCTCTGGCACGAGCTCCTCGACGCCTTGCTCCCGGTCGCTCCCTCTGAGACGCCCCACGGGAAGAGAGGTTACCGGGGGCGCGCCCCGGGAGGGCTCAGCGCTGGGACTGGAAGATGGACTCCAGGCGGGAGAGCAGCTGGGCGCGATCGAGCTCGCCCTGGCGGCGCGCCTTGAGCTGGTCCCGGCTCATGGCGAGGAGCTCGTCGACCTTCTGCACGAAGACGTCGTTCTCGAACGGCTTGGTGAGGTACTGGTCGGCGCCCAGCTTGTAGCCTCGCAGCCAGTCGGCCTCGGCCGTGCGCGCGGTCAGCAGCAGCACCTTGGTCGACTCGCGCTGGCCGGACGACCTGAGCTCCTTGAGCACCATGAACCCGTCCTTCTTGGGCATCATGACGTCGAGCACGCAGAGGTCCGGGGACTGCTTGTTGATGAGCTCGAGGGCCTTCTCGCCGTCCCCCGCGGAAGAGACGTTGTGCCCCTCCTGCTCGAGGATCACCGTCAGCAGCCGCCTGATGTCGGGGTCGTCGTCGATCACGAGGATGTCGGCCATGTCCTAGCTCCGTGTCTTGTGCGCCCTCTGGACGGCTACGAGTCGCCCGCCGCCTGAAGAGCGGCCACCCGCCGCGCCCGGTGCGACGCCAGCTCGTCCGCCGGCACGGACAGCAGCTCCTCGACCTTCGAGGCCAGCTCCTCCGGATCGAACGGCTTGCGCATGAACTCGTCCGCTCCCGCCTCGAGAGCCCTCTTGCGATCGTTGTCGGACGCGCGCGCGGTCAGCACGATCGTGCGGGTCGTGTCCCTGAGGCCCCAACTCTGCATCTGCTGCAGCACCTCGAAGCCGTCGTAGCCGGGCATCATGATGTCGAGCACCAACACGTCGGGGGGCTCGTTGAGCAGCGCCTCCAAGGCCGCCTCCCCGTCCTTGAGCGTCGTCACGTCGTGGCCGCCGTCCATCAGCGAGTAGATGATCACGTGGCGGACGTCGGCGTTGTCGTCCACGACGAAGACTCGAGCCATGCGCGCCGCTCCTTAGCCTCGGTCTTCGGGCCTGTTCCCGGTGGCTTGCGTTCTTCCTCTCTATCGGCGGGGGTGCCCCGGGCTTGAGCCGGGCGCGACCGGGCAGCCCCCCGGGGATCCGCCCCCTACTCTTGGACCCGCCATGACCGCCTCTGCCCCCGACCGAGGGTCCGCCGACACGGAGCGTGTGCTCGAACGGCTCCGGGTGCAGGGTCATCGCATGACGCCCCAGCGAAGGGCGATCGTCGCCGAGGTCATCGCCACGAGGGGTCACATCTCGCCTCAGGCGATCGCCGCGCGGGTGCAGGACAGGGTCCCCGGAGTCAACGCCTCGACCGTCTACCGCACGCTCGACCTGCTCGAGGAGCTCGGCGTCGTCTCCCACGCTCACACCGAACGGGGGGCCGAGTACCACCGGTCCGAGCACCGCGACCACCTTCACCTCGTGTGCGCCGGATGCGGGCGGCAGGAGTCGAGGCCTGCGGAAGACGTCGAGGAGGCGCGCCGGGGATTCGCGCGCGGGACCGGGTTCATGCCCGACTTCACCCACTTCGCGATCTCGGGGCTGTGCCAGGCGTGCCGGGGAGAGGACCGGGACGGCTGACGCGTCAGGCGCTGCGGTCCGGCACCGGGTAGGGCTCGGCCCGCTCCTCGGGAGTGTCCGGGGGATCGTCGACCTCTCCTATCTCGGCCGCGCGCGCGCCGGGCTCCGATCCCTGCTCGGGCACCACGGAAGGGGCCTCGGCTCCCGGGGTGGGACGGCTCCCGGAGGCGTCGATGCCGAGCACGCGCGTCGCCCACACGTGTCCGAGCAGGATCTTGCCGACCGCGACCGCGGGCACGCCCAGCAATACACCCCAGAAGCCGGCCAGCGTCCCGCCCGCAAGCAGCGACAGCATGACGGTAACCGGGTGCAGGTTGACCGTCCTCTTCATCACATTGGGGCTGATGACGTGGTTGTCGAGCTGCTGCACGACAAGCTCGACGAGCGCGGCCTTGAGCCCGAGCCCGAGGCCGCCGCTGATGGTCCCGACGAGGAACCCGAGCCCCCCGCCGATGAAGGGTCCGATCAACGGGACGAGGTTGAAGAACCCCGCGATCGCCCCGATCACGAGCCAGAAGGGAAGGTCTATGAGATAGAAGCCGAGGCTCGAGAGCGTCCCCACTATGAACGCGACCAGGAGCTGGCCCCGGAAGAACCCGCCGACCGCCCGGCTCACCTTGTCCCCGAGATCGATCATCTCGTCGCGGTGTGTCTGCGGCACGAGGCTTCGCAGGTCCCGGTTGAGGTGCGGAAGGTCGATCAGCAGATAGAGCGCGATCAACGGAGCAAGGATGAACACGAGGAGCGCCCCCAGCACGGACGTCCCGATCGTCGTGAGGCGCCCGGCCTGCGACGAGAGCTGCTCGCGCAGCTCGCGCGTCACCGAGTCGCACGTCGCCTGGCTCTCGACCGCCGTGTTGTCGAGGAGGCAGTCCACCGAGGTCGTATCTATCGAGATGCCGAAACGGTCCTCGACCCCGTTCGCGCTGTCGTGCACGAAGCCCGCGATCTCGGAACGGAACCGCGGCCAGTCGTTGGCGAAGCCTGTTACCTGCTCGGAGACGATGGGGATGAGCGCGATCACGAGCAACGACAGGCTGCCGAGCACTACTACGTAGGTGCCGATCGCGCCCGCGGTGCGGTGGATCCCACGGTGCTCGAGCCAGCCCACGATCGGGTTGAGCAGATAGATGATGAGCAGCGCAAGCACAAGCGGCGGAAATATGACCGTGACCTTTTGAAGGGTCCAGATAGCCGCGTAGGCGCATATGAGGATGCCGATGATCGACCACGCGCCGAGTCCGGCGCGCCGCAATCTTTCTCCAGGAGGAAGCCGGGGAGCAGAGGGGGTCGCCACGGCTTCAAGTATGCCCGCCGGGGCTCGTTTCAAGACAGCCTGTGCGCCGCGGCGCGCTCGACCGCATCGGCCGCCACCTCCTCCAGCGCCGCGGCCGCGTGCTCCCGGGCCCGCTGTGCCCCCACGGCTCGCACGAGCGAGAAGGTCGCCGAGAAGCCTGCCGCGCGCGCCTCGTGCGCGTCGAGCAAGACATCGCCTGCGATCGCAACACACGGGACGCCATGCGCGCGGGCGCGCGCGGCGACGCCCACCGGAACCTTGCCTCCCAAGCTCTGGGCATCGAGCCTGCCCTCGCCCGTAAGGACGAGATCCGCCTGACCGACGCGCGCGTCGAGACCGACGACCCGCGCCACGAGCTCGAACCCGGGCTCCAGGGACGCGCCGAAGAAGGCCAGCAGCCCCGCGCCCATCCCCCCGCCGGCGCCCGCGCCCCAGGCGGACGCCACCTCGATGCCGAGGTCGGCGCGGATGCGATCGGCGAGCTGCCCGAGTCCCTCCTCGAGCGCGTCGACCTCCCTCGCCGACGCCCCCTTCTGGGGCGCGAACACGTGCGCCGCGCCGGCGGGCCCGAGCAGCGGGTTCGACACGTCGCAGGCACCGACGATCGAGCACTCGCCGAGGCGCTCGTCGACGCCGTCTCCGTCGATGCGCGCGAGGCTGCGCAACGCCCCGCCGCCCGGGTCCAGGTCGCCCCCCCGCCGGTCCACGAAGCGCCATCCCAGGACGCGGGCCGCGCCCGTGCCGCCGTCGGTCGACGCGCTGCCTCCGACTCCGACGACCACGTCGCGCGCGCCCCGATCGAGCGCCGTGGACACGAGCTCGCCCGCACCGCGCGACGACGCGCGCAGCGCGTCGAGCCGTCCCTCCGGCACCTGTGCGAGTCCCGCCCCCGACGACATCTCCACGGCCGCGCGGCCCCTGCCGAGCAGCGCGAACCCTCCATCGACCGGCGCGCCGAGAGGCCCGTGCACGCGCGCCGCGACGAGCTCGCCGCCGAGTGCCTCCAGCAGCGCCTGCACCGTGCCCTCGCCCCCGTCGGCGAGAGGTACGACGATCGTGCTGCACCCGGCCGACGACCGCTGCGCCCCGCGCGCCATGGCGCGCGCCGCTTCGGACGCGCGGAGCGTTCCCTTGAACTTGTCGGGAGCGATGAGGACCCTCACGGCGCGCCCGTAGGATACGCAGCCGTGACCGACGACCTCAGCGTCGTGATGATCTCCAATCGAGGCCCGGTGTCGTTCGCGACACGCGGCGGCGAGCTCGAGATGAAGCGGGGCGCGGGCGGCCTCGCCGGCGCCCTCGATCCCGTGGCGCGCCGTCTCGGCGAACGGGCGGTGTGGATCGCGGCAGCCACTTCGGACGACGACCGCAGGGCCCTCAGCGAGGGCGTCACCGAAGACCTCGTGGCCGAGCTCGGATACCGCCTGCACCTGCTCGACATCGACCCGGACGTCTACTCGCAGTACTACGACGACGTCTCGAACCGCATGCTGTGGTTCGCGAACCACTGTCTGTGGGACGAGATTGGGATCGAGCGTTTCGGCGACGAGGAGCTGAAGGCGTGGAGCAACGCGTACAAGCCCGTGAACGAGCGCTTCGCGCGCGGCGCCCTCGACGCCGCCGACGCGGAGTCGTTGGTGCTGGTGCAGGACTATCACCTAACGCTCGTTCCGAGCTACATCAAGCGGGAGCGTCCCGACCAGACGATCCTGCACTTCACGCACTCGTCTTTCTGCGGCCCCGAGGGCCTCGAGCGACTGCCGGCGCCCATACCGCGCGAGGTCATCGAGGGGATGCTCGGCGCCGACCTCGTCGGTCTCCACGTGGCGCCATGGGTGCATGGGTTCCTCGATGCGTGCGAGGCGATCGACGCGCGCGTCGACCGCGACGCCGGCGCGGTCGAGCACAACGGCCACCGTTCGTGGGTGCGGGAGTACCCCATACCCATCGACGTCGACGACATGCGGGCGCGCGCCGACAGCGAGGAGGCCCGCCGTTGGGCCGCACGCTTCGAGCGCGACACGAGCGGGCCCCTGATCGTGCGGGCCGACCGGGCGGAGCCGTCCAAGAACATCGTGCGCGGGTTCGAAGCATTCGGCGCGCTCCTCGATCGCAGGGACGACCTGCGGGGCAAGGCGCGCTTCATCGCCTGCGTCTACCCGTCCCGCCAATCGATGGAGGAGTACCGGCGCTACGCGCAGGCGATCGAGGCCGCCGTCCAAGGAGTGAACGAGCGCCACCCCGGGTCGATCGAGCTGTTCCTCGAGGACGACTTCGACCGCACGCTCGGCGCGCTGTCCGTCTACGACGTCCTGCTCGTCAACCCGATCATGGACGGCATGAACCTCGTGTCCAAGGAGGGCCCGACCGTAAACGGACGCGACGGCGTGCTCGTGCTGTCGCGGGGGGCGGGGTCGTTCGAGGAGCTCGGCGACAGCGCGGTTCGCATCGACGACTCCCTCGACGTGCACGCCACGGCCGACGCTCTCGAACGCGCCCTGGAGATGGACGGCGACGAGCGCAAACGGCTGTCGCGGGCGCTGCGGGAGCGGGCCGCGGCCCGCAAGCCGGGCCACTGGATCGAGGCGCAGCTCGCCGACCTGCAGGCCGTGCAGGCGGGGGCGGAGCCGGAGAGCCCGCCCTCGTAGCGCGCCCTCGGCCTTCGGCTCCCGACGCTACCCCGCGAGCCCGCGCAGCAGCTCCACCACGCCGTGGGGACCGTCCACGACGAGGTCGGCGCGCGCGAGCAGCTCGGGCGGCGACTCGTCCGAGCGCACCGCCACCCGCAGGGTCACGACACCGTGGGCGGCGAGCTCGTCGAGCGCGTCGAACGCGGGCAGGTCGACGGTGTCGTCGCCCACGAACGCGACCGCGTCGAGGCCTTCGGCGCGCGCCCGCCCCAGCACCACCGCGGCCTTCGACAGCTCCACCGGCGGGCGCAGCTCGAGCGTCATCCGCCCCGGCGCAAGCGTGACCCCGTGGGTCTCGGCGAGCCGGCCCGCGACCGCCTCGGCAGAGCGCCGCGCCGCCTCGCGGTCGGCGGCCGCCCGCCAGTGGAGGGTCACGACGACCTCTTTGTCCTCGACGTCGACGCCCTCGAGCGAGGCCGCCGCGTCCTCGGCGCGCCGCCGCACGTCCTCCATGAGGGCGGCGAACGGGCGCACCGCCTCGGACAGCTCGACGACCCCGCCCCGGGCGCGCTGGGCGCCGTGGACGCCCCAGATCTCGGGTCCGTCCCCCAGCCACCGCACGAGCTCGCGGGCGGAGCGCCCCGACACCACGGCAACGACCCCGAGGCGCCCGGCGAGGCGGGCGAGGAGGTCGACCACCCCCTCGACCGGGCGGGCTTCGGAGGCCACCGGGACCACCTCGGAAAGGGTCCCGTCGAAGTCGAGGAACAGCCCGGCGCGCCGCCCCCGGCCCGCGATCTCCTTCACCCGCTCGTCGATCACGCAGCCCTGCCGGTCCCGCAGGCCCCCACCTAGGTCTCGTCGGCCCCCACGACGACGTGCAGCGCCACCGACGCGGACAGGTTCCCGGGCTTGGGGGCGCTCACCCACCCGAACCGCCGGGCGAGCCGCTCCCCCGCCTCGCGGACGCCCGAGGAGGACCAGAACACCGTCGTGCGTTCGTAGGCGGTCGCCGCGTCGCCCACGACGACGACGCGGAAGCCGAGCCCCTCGAGCGTGGAGGCCATCGCCCGCCCCGCGCCGGGTGACGCCGTGGCGTTCAGGACCTGGATCGTGACGCCCTCCGTGATGAGGTCGCGCGCCGTCGGGGTCGGGCTCGGCTCAGGGTCCTTCCGCTTCGGGGTCCGCTCCGGCGTGGGCGACGACTCCGGCGTCGGCGGCGTCGTGACCGTCTCCTCGGGGGCCGGGGCCTCCGAGCGCAGCGGCGGCTTGGCCTCGAGCGGCCCCTCGCTCACGGCGTCGATCGCGACGAACAGGGCGATGCCGGCTACGACCGCGACCAGCATCCACGGGACCAGCCAGCCCAGGAGCGAGCGGACGAAGGGAGACTGCTCGGGCGAGGAGTGCTTGCCCATCGCTAGAACCCGGCACGAGCGCCGGGCGCGCGGGCGGGTCGAGGCGTCACACCGGCGTTAGCGCTTGCCGGCCGGTGTGTACTCCGCTCCCAGCAGCCGGGCCACGCGCTTCTTCTGTCGGTACGCCCGGAGCCGCTTGAGCCTCTTGACCAGGATGGGGTCGTGGGACATCGCGGCCGGGTTCTCGAGCAGCTCGTTGAGGAGCTGGTAGTAGCGGGTGGCGGACATGTCGAAACGCTCCCGGATCGCCTGTTCCTTGGCTCCCGCGTGCTTCCACCACGACCGCTCGAAGTCGAGGATGTCGATGTCTCTGTCCGATAGCTCCATGGGCTCAACCTATCGGCCCTCCCCCGACGGCGGACGGATTTGGTGCTGGGGCTCAGGGAAAGAGGCCGCGGGTGAGATGGGCCTCGGCGACGCGCCCCACTCCGATCCAGTGGGCCGCCTGGCGCAGCGTGAGCCCCTTCTCCGACGCAAGGGCGTGGACCTCCTCGAAGGACCTCTCCATGATCTGGCGGAGGCGGTCGTTGACCTGCTCCTCGGACCAGAAGTAGGCCTGGATGTCCTGCACCCACTCGAAGTAGGACACGGTTACGCCGCCCGAGTTGGCGAGGATGTCGGGCACCACGAAGACGCCGCGGTCGCACATGATCTTGTCTGCCTCGAACGTGACGGGGCCGTTGGCGGCCTCGCACACGATGCGCGCGTTGACCTTGTCGGCGTTCTTCACCGTGATCACGCCCTCGAGGGCGGCAGGGACCAACACGTCGCAATCGAGCTCGAGCAGCTCCTCGTTCGATATCGGATCGGCGCCGGGGAAGCCGGCGACCGTGCGGGCCTCTCGCTTGTGGCGGTCGATGGCCTCCGGGTCCAGGCCCTTCTCACGGTAGAGCCCGCCCTCGACATCGGACACAGCTATCACCTGACAGCCCGCATCGTGAAGCAGCTGGGCGGCGTGACCGCCGACCTTGCCGTAGCCCTGGATCGCAACCGAGACCTCCTCGATCCCGAGGCCGAGCTTCTTGAGCGTGGAGAAGATGATGTACATGACTCCGCGCGACGTGGCACCGCCGCGGCCGCGCGACCCTCCTATGGACGCGGGTTTGCCGGTCACGACGCCGGGCGCGGAGTAGCCGCGATTGATGGAGTACGTGTCCATGATCCACGCCATGATCTCTTCGTTCGTGTTCACGTCGGGCGCGGGGATGTCGCGCTCCGGACCGATGAGCGGAAGGATCTCGGACGCGTAGCGCCGTGTCATCCGCTCGAGCTCGCCGCGCGACAGCCGGCGCGGGTCGACGCCGACCCCGCCCTTGGCGCCGCCGAAGGGGATACCAGCGACCGCGCACTTCCACGTCATCCACATCGCTAGTGCCTTGATCTCTTCGAGGTCCACGTCGGGGTGGTAACGGATCCCGCCCTTGGCCGGTCCTCTGGTCACGTTGTGGTGGACGCGGTAGCCCTGGCATACCTGCACCGAACCGTCGTCCTTGCGGAAGGGGACGGAGACGCTGAGCGATCGCTTCGGCGAGCGCAGCACCTCGTGCACGCTGGGCGCGAGACCCATGAGCTCGGCCGCTTCGTCGAGCTGGGCGAGCGCCGTGTCCCACGCTGTGGCCGGCGCGACCCCCTCGCGTTCCGCTTCTAAGACCAAGCTCTCTCCATCACGACATCGACGGCACGAGCTGGAGACAGGATTCGAACCTGCGACCGGCCGCTTACAAGGCGGCTGCTCTACCAGGCTGAGCTACTCCAGCATCGGCCCCAGACTACAGGAGGCGGCGCCTCGGCGGCTCAGTCGTGCGCGAGCGCGCGAGCGCGCCGCGCCACCTCGAACAGCGCGACCGCGCCCGCGGCCGCAACGTTGAGCGAGGAGAGCCGCCCCGCCGACGGGATCGACACGAAGCCGTCGCAGCGATCGCGCACGGGGGTCGACAGTCCCCGGTCCTCCGCCCCGACGACGATGGCCGCCGGCGGGTCGAGCAGCGACGAGGTCCACAGGTCGTCGTCGGCGTCCTGGTCGAGTCCCGCGATCCACAGGTTCCTGGAGCGCGCCCGCTCGAGCGCGGTGGCGATGTTGGGCACGCGCGCGACGGGCATCGTCTCCGCAGCCCCGGCCGAGACGCGGCGCACGGCCGGGGTCACCGCCACCGCGCGGCGCGCCGGGATGACGACGCCGCCCGCTCCGGCTCCGTCGGCGCTCCGCAGCAGCGAGCCGAGGTTGTGCGGGTCCATGATCCCGTCGCAGAACAACACCGCGCTTCGGGGCGCGCCGAGGATCCGCTCGAGGGCCGTGTAGCGGTAGTGAGGCGCGAGCGCCACCACACCCTGGTGGTTGAGCTCCGGCTCGAGACGGTCGATCTGGTCGCGGGGCACAACGTCGACCGGTATCGAAGAGCCCTCGGCGCGCCGTCTGATCTCGCCGATCACCGACGAGGGCGCGAGCCCGCGTGCGACGAGGATGCGCTCGGGCACATGCCCGGCCTTGAGAGCCTCGAGCACGGGCCGCCGCCCGCTGAGCACCTGCGCGCCGCGCGCCGGGCGAGGGGAGCCGCGCGTCAGCCGCCGAGGCGCCAGCGCGACCCCGCAGGCGTGTCCTCGACCGCGATCCCGAGCTCGCGCAGGCGCGCCCGGATGCCGTCGGCGCGGTCGAAGGCGCGCTCGGCGCGAGCTTGATCGCGCAGCTCGAGCAGATAGGTCACGAGGCCGTCGAGGAGCTCGGAGTCCTCCGCCGGGGACGGGAACGAGAACCCCAGCACCGACGTCAGCTCGAGGAACGTCTCGGTGAGCTGCCGGAGCGCGTCGCGATCCGAGTCGTCGCCCCGCTGCGCCCCCGCCACGCACTTGTTCGCCTCGCGCACGAGCTCGTGCACCGCCCCGAGCGCGCCCGCGGAGTTGAAGTCGTCGTCCATCGCCTCGGCGAAGCGGGCCGAGAACCCGCGCCCGACGCCGGTGTCCTCCTCACCGGGGGGACGGCGAGGGCTCGGGGGGCGCGGCGGCATGTCGTCGCGGAGCGCGTGGCGCGCCGCGTCGTGGAAGGTCCGCCACCGCTCGTAGGCGTGGAGCGCGTCGTCCATCGCGGCCTCCGAGAACGACACCTGGGTCCGGTACGAGCCCGTCAGCGCCCAGTACCGGACGGCCTCTCCGGGGTAGCGCTCGAGCACGTCACGCGCCAGCGCGACGTTGCCGAGGGACTTCGACATCTTCTCGTCGTCCATCTGGACGAGGCCCGAATGCGCCCAGTGCCGCACGAACGGCGCGCCGGCCAGCGCCTCCGCCTGGGCGATCTCGTTCTCGTGGTGCGGGAAGATGAGGTCGGCTCCGCCGCCGTGGATGTCGAACCCCATCCCGAGGTACTTCGTCGCCATCACCGAGCATTCGATGTGCCACCCGGGACGGCCGGGGCCCCACGGCGACGGCCACGACGGCTCCCCTTCCTTGGCGGACTTCCACAGGGCGAAGTCGAGGGGGTGGCGCTTGGACGCGGAGGGCTCGACGCGCTCGCCCGCCCGCATGTCCTCGAGCGTCCGGCCCGACAGCTTGCCGTAACCGTCGAACGAGTCGACCGAGAACCACACGTCGCCCTCGGCCTCGTAGGCGAAGCCGCGCGCGACCAGCTCCTCGATCGCGTCCACCATCTCGTCGATGTGATCGGTGGCGCGCGACAGGATGTCGGGCGGTTGCACCCCGAGAGCGCGCAGGTCCTCCTCGAGCGCGGCCCCGTACTTGCTCGCCACCCCGTCGAGCGGTATCCCCTCGATCCGTGCCCGCTCGATCATCTTGTCGTCGACGTCGGTGTAGTTCATGACGTATGTCACCTCGAACCCGCGATAGGCGAGGTAGCGGCGCATGAGGTCGTACCAGAGAAACGTGCGCACGTTGCCGATGTGGGCGTAGTTGTAGACGGTCGGACCGCATCCGTAGAGACCGACTCTTCCCTCGTCGCGGGGTTCCAGGGGGACGGTCCGGCGCTGCATGGTGTCGTGGATCCGCAGCATGTCGAGACCCTAAATCCTCTCCACGAGCGCGACGGCGAGGGCAGCGATCCCCTCCCCGCGCCCTGCGAACCCCATGCCGTCGGTGGTCGTCGCCTTCACCGACACGCGCTCGGGGACGATCGAGAGCGCCCCCGCGAGGGCTTCCTCCATGCGCTCCCGGTAGGGCGCCAGGCGGGGGCGCTGCGCGATCACGGTCGCGTCCACGTTGGCGATCGCCCACCGGGCCTCGCCGAGCAGGCGCGCGACCTCCGCCAGGATGCCGAGGCTCGAGGCCTCCGCCCAACGGTCGTCGGGCGGGAACCTGTCGCCGAGGTCGCCGAGGCCCCCGGCACCGAGGAGGGCGTCGGCGACCGCGTGGGCGAGCACGTCCGCGTCGGAGTGCCCCGAGAGCCCGGGTGTGCCTTCGATGGGAACGCCCCCGAGCACGAGCGCCCGCGCGTCGTCGAAGGGGTGGGCGTCGAAGCCATGCCCCACGCGCATCACTGGCGCGCCCGGAGCATCGCCTCGGCCAGCGCGAGGTCCTCGGGCCACGTGATCTTGATGTTGTCGGCGCGTCCCCGGACCACTCTCACGCTGCCCCCGTAGTGCTCGAGCAGCTGCGCGTCGTCGGTCGCCTCGAAGCCGTCCTCGGCCGCGCGCGAGTGAGCCTGTGCGAGCGCCGCGAACACGAACGCCTGCGGGGTCTGGGCGCGCCACAGCCCGCCGCGCGCGACGGTCTCCACGACGCGCCCGTCGTCGACCCTCTTGAGGGTCTCGTGGACGGGCACCGCGGCAATCGCTCCCTCGGCTCCCTCGAGCGCGTCGAGGACGGCGACGACGTCGGGTGCGGTCACGAAGGGACGCGCCGCGTCGTGCACCACGACCCGGCCGGGCGGAGACGCGTCCCGTTCGGCGCACGCCGCGAGCCCGCGGGCCACAGAGCGCCGCCGACTGCTCCCGCCCTCGGCGACCGCGACGTCCGGCTCGCCGCCCACGAGCGCGGCGGCATCCGCGACGGCACCGGGGGGAACCACGACAACGACGGGCGCGCAGCCCGCGTCGAGGAGCGCGTCGAGCGACCACCGGAACAGAGGACGCCCCGCGAGGCCGAGGAACTGCTTGGGCGTGTCCGAGGCGACGCGCCGCCCCCGCCCGCCGGCGGCCAGGACCGCCGCCGCGCCGGACTGCGTTAGCCCAGCACCTCGTCGAGCATCTTCTCTGCCTCGTCCTCGTTGCAGTCCTTCGAGAAGGTGAGCTCGGACACGAGGATCTGGCGCGCCTTTGTCAGCATGCGCTTCTCGCCCGCGGACAGGCCCTTCTCCTTGTCACGCTGGTGAAGGCTGCGAACGACGTCGGCGACCTGGTAGATGTCGCCCGACTTGAGCTTCTCGACGTTGGCCTTGAAGCGTCGCGACCAGTTCGTCGTGTTGGTTGCGGGCTCGTTCTTCTTGAGGACCTTGAAGACCTTGGGTACCTCGCGCTCCGGCGTGACGTCGCGCAGCCCCACCTCGTCCGTGGAGTCGGTCGGGACCATCAGCGTGAGCTCGCCGTATGCCAGCTTGAGGATGTAGTACTCGCGCATCTCGCCGAGCAACTCCCGTTCCTCGACCCGCTCGATGACAGCGGCACCGTGATGCGGATACACGACCTTGTCGCCGACATGGAAACTCACGAACGCGCAACCTCCTGCGAAGTCGATGGCCGGCGTTCAAGACGCCCTGACGAGGACGAGGACGAGCCCCTGGATCCCTGGCATTCAAGCGTAGCACGTCGCCACCTCCGGCCCGGCAGAGCGCGCGACGCGATACGACGTCAACGCGTCGATCGCTTCACCGATGTCGGCTACCCCGATCGTGTCCACCCCGGGGCAGGTCGCCTTCGACGCGCGCGGCACGAGCGCGCGCGCGAAGCCGAGGCGCGCCGCCTCCGCGAGCCTGCGCTCCATGCCGGGGGCCCGGCGCACCTCGCCCCCGAGCCCGATCTCACCGACCGCGACCAGCCCCGGATCGACCGGCGCGCCGTCGAGCGCGGACGCCAGCGCGAGCAGCGCGGCGAGGTCGCCCGCGGGCTCGCGCACGTGCAGCCCGCCGACCGCGGACACGAACACGTCGCACGACGACAGCTTGTCCCGGGCGGTTTTCGCGAGCACGGCCAGAAGAGCCGCCAGACGCCGTTGGTCGATGCCGATCGCGACCCTGCGCGGCTGGGCGAGCGGGGTCCCGACGACGAGGGCCTGCATCTCGACCAGGACGGGCCGCGTCCCCTCGAGCCCGGCGTGCACGGCCGAGCCGGGCCCGGGACGGCGATCCGACAGCAGCATGGAGGAGGGATCGGGAACGGATGCGAGTCCTCCCGCGGTCATCGCGAACACGCCGGTCTCCTCGCACGAGCCGAAGCGGTTCTTGACCGCGCGCAGGAGCCGGAGGCTGCCGCTGCGCTCCCCCTCGAGCGTCACGATCGCGTCGACGACGTGCTCGAGCGTCTTGGGGCCCGCCACCGACCCGTCCTTGGTGACGTGGCCGACGAGGAGGACCGCGCGCCCGGTCGACTTGGCGTGGCGCACGAGCGACGCGGCGCACTCCCGCACCTGGACGACGGAGCCGGACGACTGCTCGAGCGCGTCGTCCGAAAGGGTCTGGATCGAGTCGACGACGAGGACCTCGGGCTCCTCGCGGGCGCTCGCCTCGAGCACGGCCCCGAGCGATCCCGAGGCGGCGACGCGGATGCGCTCCCGCGGCGCGCCGAGCCGCGCCGCGCGCAGCGCCACCTGGTCCACGGACTCCTCGCCCGTGACGAGGAGGCACCTGCGGCCCGCCTCGACGAGGCCCGCCACGAGCTGGAGGACGAGGGTCGACTTGCCCATCCCCGGCTCGCCCGCGAGCAGCACGACGGAGCCGGGCACGAGCCCGCCGCCGAGGACGCGGTCGGCCTCGGGCGCGCCGGTGTGGATGCGGGCGCCGGCTCGACCCGTGCCCGCGAGCGTGCGGACGACGAGCCCGGCGTCGGACGGCGCCGCGCGGGCGGGGGACGCGGCCGTGCTCCACGCCCCGCACTCCGGGCAGCGCCCGAGGCCGACCGCGTCCTCGGCGGCGGGCTCGTGCCCGGCTCCGTCGTGCTGCTCGCGGGCG
>DATADD010000074.1:0-1609 GCA_036258675.1 Actinomycetota bacterium
GCGGAGGTCGTGAACTGGGTCGACGAGTCCTTCGGGGCCGGCTGCCCGACGATGTCGCCGTACCAGCCGCGGCCGTGGAACCCGGCGGGCGGGACTCACAAGACCGGGAAGATGTTCTTCTCCGACATGGAGGGGAACTTCCTAAGCGAGTTCCACGTGGGCGACCTGCGGCCCGACCCCGGGCCGACCGAGTACTGCTCGGCGCACATGGGGATGGCCGTCATGGGCATCAAGAGGGACCTGCTCGTCAACGCCTGGTACACGGGCGGCGCGGACGTGATCGACTTCACCAAGCCGAGGCGCCTGAGGGAGATCGCGTACTACGATCCGCAGCGGGACTCGGGCACCTGGTCCGCCTACCCGTACACCGGGCCGCTGTTCAAGAGGGGCCCCGGGATACCCGTCTACGCGTCTGACGGCGTCGAGAACAACGCTCTCGCGCAGGGAATGGTCGTGTACCGGACGCTGCTTCGGAAGCCCGGCCGCCACACCCGGGTGGACCATCTGAATCCGCAAACGATGGATCACGAGATGACGCGCGGCGAGAAGAAGCGCAAGAAGAGCCGCGGCAGGCACTAAGTGATGTAACCAGGACAGGGGCAGCGACGACTGCTCAGCGGCGCGCGTAGCTAGCGGGGCCGCCCACCCGGGCGGCCCCGCCTTCGTGCTGACAAGGTGCGCCACTCGCGCGCGCGAGACGCCGGCGGCGGCGCCGTCCACGGACCACCGCTGTAGCCGACCGCCGAGCAAGGCCCTTGCACCAGGATTCTGAGCGCGTGCGCCGCGCGCGGGCCTGCCACGCGCGTCATGAACGAGGATACGGCGCGAAACGCGGAATGCGAGCGCCAACCGGGGTGGGCATGGTGATGGATGAGAGGAAAGCGCGCTGGCGGACGGGCGACCGAGACGCGGTCGCGCAAGCCCCCGCCTGGCCCGAGGGGGAGCGGCTCACGGTCGAGCGCTGTCGGGCGGTCTTCGAAGAGGCGCCGCCGTTCACGCTCGGGCTCGAGGAGGAGCTCATGCTCGTCGAGCCCGACTCCCTCGCGCTCGCTCCCGTCAACGACGAGGTGCTCAGGCTCTTCGGCGACGACTCGCCGTACCGCAAGGAGCTCCGGGCGACGCAGCTCGAGATCGTCTCGCCCGTCTGCTCGACCGCGACGGAGGCATCCGCGGCGCTCGCGGCGGCGCGCGAGCGACTCGCGACGACCCTGACGGGCTCCGTCCGCCTCCTTGCGTCCGGCACGCACCCGACCAGCACCGATTGGGGAGCCGTAACTGCCGACGAGCGCTACGAGATGCTCGCCGACGAGTACGAATGGGCGACGAGGCGGTCGGTCATGTGCGGCCTCCACGTTCACGTCGCCGTCGGCGGGGCCGAACGGACGCTCGCCGTGTACAACGCGCTCCGTTCGTACCTCCCCGAGATCGGTGCCCTCACGGCGAACTCGCCGTACGCCGAAGGGCGCGACACGGGCCTCGCGTCGATCCGTGCGAAGCTGAACGAGGCGTTCCCGCGCGCGGGCGTGCCCCCCACGTTCGGGACATGGGAGTCGTACGTCTCGTTCCTCGACTGGGGGCGCGCGGGTGGCCTCTTTCCGGACCCGAGCCA
>DATADD010000075.1:0-9196 GCA_036258675.1 Actinomycetota bacterium
GCGGCCCGCGCGCGCCGCGGCCGCCTCGTCGAGCGCGCGGGAGCGGGCCGTGTCGATCTTGCCGGGAGCCACGCACGCCACCCTGATGCCTCGGGGCCCGAGCTCCTTGGACAGGGTCTTCGCGAAACCCACCACGGCGGCTCGCAGAGAGTTGGACAGGAGCAGGCCCTCGATGACCTCTTTGGTCGACCACGACGTCACGAACACGAGGCTGCCGCGCCCCCGCGCGGCCATGCCCGGCGCGACCGCGCGCGCGAGGCCCCACGCGGACCTCAGGGTGATCTCGTAGGCGGCGCGCAGGGCGTCTTCGTCGAGGTTCAGGAAGAGGCCGGGCGGAGGTCCGCCGGCGTTGGAGACGAGCACGTCGACGGGGCCGAGCTGGGCCTCGACGGCCGCGTGCGCGGGCGCGATGGCGCCGGCGTCCGCGACGTCGAGAGGGACCGCGACGCAGCGCGCCCCCGAGGCGCCGGCGATCGCCTCGGCCGCCTCCTCCAGGGGGCCGAGCCGGCGCGCCGAGAGCGCCACGGATGCGCCCTCTCGGGCGAGCGCGGCGGCGGCCGCCCGGCCGATGCCGGCCGACGCACCGGTCACCCACGCCACCCGTCCTCCCAGCCCGAGGTCCACCCGCTATCGCCTCGGAGCGAGGACGACCTTGCCGAACAGCGCGTTCCCCGCCATGAGCTCGTAGGCGTCCTCGGCGCGCTCGAGCGGCACGATCCGATCGATCGTGGGCGCGACCGCGCCGCGCGCGAGCAGCGGCACGACCTCGCGTGCGAAGGCGGCCGTGGCGGCGGCCTTCTCGTGGTGCGGCCGGGTCCTGAGCACCGTGCCCGTGAGCGAGAGGCGCTTGCGCAGCAGCGCATCCAGGTCGATCTCGGCGCGCGCTCCGCCGAGCAGTCCGACGAGCACGATGCGTCCGCCGGGGCGGCACACCCGGAGATCGATCCCGATGTAGGGGCCGCCGACGAGATCGAGCACGGCGTCGACCTCGCCGATGCGCTCGGGGAGGTCGTCGCCGGCGGGGACGCCGCGGTCGAGCCCCAGCGAGACGGCCCGGTCGAGCTTGGCCGGCGTGCGCGATGTCCCCGTCACGCAGGCCCCCGCGGCCCGCGCCAGAGCGAGCGCTGCGAGCCCGACGCCGCTGGCGACTCCGTGGATCAGTAGCCGCTCGCCCGCCCGCAGCCGGGCCCGCGAGAAGAGCGCGTCGTGCGCCGTGACGAACGCCTCCGGCACTCCGCCCGCGGCGACGAGGTCGAGACCGTCGGGCACCGCCGCGCACAGCGGCGCGGTCGTGAGCACGTGGGTCGCGTGGCCCCCGCCCGCGAGGACGCCGAAGACGCGGTCGCCCGGCCCCCACGGCGCGGCCCTCGGCCCCGTCGCGGCGACGGTGCCCGAGAACTCGAGCCCACACACGTCCGGGGGCGCCCCCGGGGGAGCCGGGTATCGCCCCCTCCTCTGCAGGAGGTCGGCCCGGTTGAGCCCCGCGCCCGCGACCTCGACGAGGACCTCGTCGGCAACCGGCTCGGGCGTGTCGCGCTCGACCAGCTGGAGCCCGCCGTCCACGATGCGCAACTGCTTCAGTGAGTGCTCTCCACGCGGTCGTCGCCGGCCTCGGACCCGACCCACGAGGAGCCGTCGGCGTACACCTCCCGCTTCCAGATGGGCACCGAGGACTTGATCGTGTCGATCATCCAGCGGCACGCCTCCAGCGCCGGGCCCCGATGGGCCGCGCCGCACGCGACCACGACCGTCGGCTCCCCCAGCTCGCACGGGCCGGTGCGGTGGAGCCCGACCACGCGCTCGAGGTTCCACCGCCGCGCCGCCTGGCGCGCGATGCCGTCCAACGCCTCCGCCGCGAGCGTGGGGTGGGCCTCGTATTCGAGCCGGACGACGGCGGCGTCCCGGCGCCCCGGCGCGGCGGGGCTCGAGCGCACGCATCCGACGAAGGCGCCTATGCCGCCGCATCCCGGCGCCGAGGCGTCGGCCAGCGCGCGCGCGACGTCGAGACGGCCCGCGGTTACGCCGGTGCGGATGAAGGGCGTCTCCCCGGTCATCCGCCGATCATCGACATGGAGCGCGCCGGCTTGACGAAGCCGGCCTTGCCGATGCTGTGCCCGGCCCACTTGCGCGCGACGCAGGCGCGCGCGAGCCGGGCGATGTCGTCGTCGCTCGCGCCCTCTCGCAGCGGACCGCGCAGGTCGGTCTCCTCGAGCGCGAACAGACAGGCTCGCAGCTGGCCGTCGGCGGTCAGGCGCAGCCGATTGCAGCTGTCGCAGAACGGCTGCGTGACGGACGGGATGACGGCGACGCGTCCCGGCGCGCCGTCGGCGAAGCGGTAGGGAGTGGCCGGCTCCGGCTCGTCGTCGGTGTCGGGGACGAGGTCGAACTCGGCGGCGATGCGAGCGATCACGTCGGCTCCCGCGACCACGGCGGCCGGGTCCCACGCGTCCTGGGCATCGAGCGGCATGTACTCGATGAAGCGGACCTCGTAGCCGGTCGCGCGCGCGAGCCGGGCGAAGTCCACTACCTCGTCTTCGTTGTGGCCCTTGATCACGACCGTGTTGATCTTTACCGGGGTGAGGCCGTGACCCGCCGCGACCCTCAGCCCGGAGAGCACCTCCCCGAGCGCGTCGCGCAGCGTCATGTCGGCGAAGCGGTGCGCTACGAGCGAGTCGCAAGAAACCGTGACCCGGTCGAGGCCCGCATCGGCGAGCGCTCGTGCGTGGCGTCCCAGCAACAGGCCGTTGGTTGTCAGCGAGATGTCGAGGTCGCCGCCGAGCCCCCGCAGCATGCGCACGAGCACGGGGAGGTCGCGACGCACGAGCGGCTCGCCGCCGGTGACCTTGAGGGAGCGGACCCCGAGCTCGACGAGCACGCGCACGAGACGCTCGATCTCCTCGAACGAGAGGATCTCCTCCTTCGCCATCCACGGGAGACCTTCCGGCGGCATGCAGTAGCGGCAGCGGAAGTTGCAGCGATCGGTGACCGACACCCGCAGGTCGCTCGCGACGCGGCCGAATGCGTCGGTGAGAGCGCCGCGCTCGACGCGAGCAGGGGCCGTGGACATGCCCCAAGTGTCCCACGCTGCAGCACGCGCCTGCGCTATCCTCCCCGCCCGTGCGAGTCCTGGTTCTGGGCGGCGACGGGTACCTCGGCTGGCCCACCGCGATGCACCTCTCGGCGGCCGGCCACGACGTCGCCATCGTCGACAACTTCATGCGCCGCCACATGTCGGTCGAGATCGGCGCCGACTCGCTCACACCGGTGCGCCCGCTGCCGGAGCGCCTCCGGGTCTGGCGGGCGCGGTCGGGGCGGGCGATCGACGCGCACGTGGGGGACCTCACCGACGCCGCGTTCGTCGATCGGATCGTGTCCGAGGTCCGTCCCGACGCGGTCGTGCACTACGGAGAGCAGCCGAGCGCGCCCTACTCGATGATCGACCGCAGGCACGCGGTCGCGACCCAGCGAAACAACGTGCTCGGGACGCTCAACCTGCTGTTCGCGCTGCGCGACATCGCGCCCGAGTGCCACCTCGTCAAGCTCGGCACGATGGGCGAGTACGGGACCCCCAACGTCGACATCGAAGAAGGGTTCCTCGAGGTCGTGCACAAGGGGCGCAGGGACACCCTGCCTTTCCCCAAGATGCCGGGCTCCTTCTATCACCTCACCAAGGTCCACGACTCCCACAACATCCACTTCGCCTGCCGCGTGTGGGGCCTCGCCGCCACCGACCTGAACCAAGGAGTCGTGTACGGCATCAAGACGCCCGAGACCGAGATGGACGATCGCCTCTGCACGCGCTTCGACTACGACGAGGTCTTCGGGACCGTGCTCAACAGGTTCTGCGTCCAGGCCGTCGTCGGATACCCGCTGACCGTGTACGGGAAGGGCGGGCAGACGAGAGGCTTTCTCAACATCGTCGACACCCTGCAGTGCGTTCGTTTGGCTGTGGAGAAGCCCGCCGCAGGGGGCGAGTACCGAGTCTTCAACCAGTTCACGGAGCAGTTCTCCGTGTCCGACCTCGCGGACCGCGTCGCGGCCGTGGGTTCGGCCATGGGCCTCAACGTCGGCGTGGACCGCGTCGGGGATCCGCGCATCGAGGCCCAGGAGCACTACTACAACGCAGCGCACACGAAGCTGCTCGAGCTGGGCCTGCAGCCGCACCTCCTCACGGCCGAGGTGATCGAGCACCTCATGGCCACGATCGAGCGCTACAAGGACCGCGTCCTCCTGCGCCCGATCGCACCTCGCACCCGCTGGGACCCCCGTTCGCGCTGAGCGGGCGCCCGGGTCTCACCTCTCTCAGGTCACCTCGGCGGCGATCGCGTCGGCGACCTCGTCCGTGCGCGCCGGAGCCCCGTCCGGGCGAAGGTCCGCCGTGCGGGCCCGGCCGCTTGCGAGGACCCGCGCGACGGCCCGCTCGACCCGGTCTCCGTGATCGGGCATGCCCATGTGGCGCAGCATGAAGGCGGCGGACAGGATCATGGCCACGGGGTTGGCGAGGCCACGCCCCGCGATGTCGGGTGCGGATCCGTGCGTCGGCTCGAAGACGGCGAACTCGCGGCCGAGGTTCATGCCGGGCGCGACCCCGAGACCGCCGACGAGGCCCGCGCACAGGTCGGAGACGATGTCGCCGTAGAGGTTGGGCAGGACGATCACATCGAGCTCCTCCGGCTGCCACGCCAACCACATCGCGAGCTCGTCGACCTGGGTCGCCTCGAAGACGACGTCGTCGTAGCTTTCGGCGAGGCTCTCGCCCTCGGACAACCACACACCGTCGGAGAACTTCATGATGTTGGCCTTGTGGCCAAGCGTCACCTTGCGCCGGCGGTTGCTGCGGGCGTAGTCGAAGGCGTACGCGACTATCGCCCGGGTGGCCGAGATCGACAGCGGCTTGACGGACACACCGGAGTCGCGGGCGATGGGGAACCCGTGCATGTACTTGAGGAAGCCGCGTAGCTTCTCCAGCTGCGCGGAGCCCTGCTCGAACTCGATGCCCTCGTAGAGGTCCTCGGTGTTCTCCCGCACGACGACGACGTCGATGCCGCTGAACCGGGAGGGCACCCCGTCGTAGAGCCGGCACGGACGCACGCTGGCGAAGAGGTCGAGCTCCTGGCGCAGCGTCACGTTGACCGAGCGGAAGCCGGTGCCCACCGGCGTCGTCACGGGGCCCTTGAGGGCGACGCGGTGGGCTCGGATGGAGTCGAGGAGTCGCGGCGGAAGCGGCGTCCCGTGCCTCTCCGCGACCGCGGCTCCCGCCTCGTGCACGTCCCACTCGATGCCAGCGCCGACCGCATCGACGACTCGCACCGTCGCCTCGGTCACCTCCGGCCCGATGCCGTCGCCTGGGATCAGCGTGACCGTGGGCATGGGCGACAGGATATGGGCAACCCCCCAACCCCCTTGTGCGTCGTAGGGGTACCCGGAACACTGTTCCCGGACGTACCGGTGGGCCGCGGTCTCGCGCGCGGCCCATGAGAGGAGGAGACGATGTCCCGACGGCATGGGCGTGTGCGGCTGTGCGCGCTCGCAGTGGGATCTGCTTTGGTGGGGGCTCTGTCGCTGGCGCCGACGGCCACGGGCGCGCCGAGCGCGGCCCAGGGACCCGAACCCTGTCCCGCGCCGATGCCCGTGGACGAGCTGCGCGCGCGGCTCTCCGGGGCCTCTGGGTCCGTGGTCGGCACGGGATACACCGTCGCCCGCGGAACCCAACCGGGCGCCTTCGACGCCGAGTTCCTCGGCGTGCTCGACAACGGCATCCTGCCGGGGCGAGACCTCGTCATCGCGGAGCTTCGCAGCGCCGCGCTCGACTCCGCCCGGGGCGTATGGGCCGGGATGTCGGGGTCGCCCGTGTACCTCGACGGCAAGCTCGTGGGCGCGGTCGCCTACAGCCTCTCCTTCGGGCCCTCCAGGATCGCGGGGATCACGCCCGCCGAGTACATGATGAGGCTCCTCGACCGGCCGGATCCCGCGGCGACCACGGCGGGCCGGATGCAGCCGGCGAAGGTGCACATCTCGAGCGCGATGCGCGCGCGCATAGCGAGCGCCACCGGCGTCTCGGCCGACGAGGTCGGCGACGGGTTGGTGCGGCTGCGGGTGCCGGTGAGCGTCAGCGGCTTGGCCGTCGGCGGAACGCGCGCGCTGCGTCACCTGTTCCGGCGGGAGGGCGTCCGGGCGATCCCGTTCAACGGGTCGTCGGTGTCGCCTTCGTCCACGGGATCCGGCGCGTCGCTCGAGCCGGGCGGCAACTTCGCCGCCGCGCTCTCATACGGCGACGTCACCATCGCGGGCGTCGGAACGACGACGGCGGTCTGCGGCGACAAGGCGATCGCGTTCGGCCACCCCTTCTTCTTCGGCGGCGAGACACTCATGGGAGCGAACGAGGCAACCGCCATCACCGTGGTCGACGATCCCACCTTCGGCCCCTACAAGCTCGCCAACGTCGGGGCGATCGTGGGCCGCGTCGACCAGGACCGGCTCGCGGGCATCCGAGCGCAGCTCGATGCCAACGTCTCCTCGATCCCGGTGCACACCACGGTCGCATCGGAGGAGACCGGCCAGGTCGACGAAAGCGAGACGCGCATCGTGTGGGACGAGGACGTGACTCACCTGTCGCTCGACCACCTCTTCTACTCGATCCTCGTCGCGACCGACGAGTTCGACGAGGGCAGCTCGAGGATGAGGTGGACGATCTCGGGCACGACCGAGTCGGGCAACGCGTGGGAGCTGAACCGATGGAACCGGTACACGTCGCGCTACGGGCTGCCGTGGGACACGATCGAGGAGTACCACTGGCAGATGCACCGCATCGACGCCAACCGGTTCGAGCCCGTCGAGTACACGGGGATCGACGCAGACATCAGCGTGACCGAGCAGGTGCGGAAGCTCACGATCGTCGGGGTGCGGGCCGCGGTGGGCGACGGGCGCTTCCGGGACGTCCGCAGGGTGCGCGTGCGCCCGGGCCAGAGGATCCGCCTGCGCGTGACCCTGGAGCCCTACGACGGCACCTCCGACCTCGTGAGGACGCTGAGCGTGAGGGTGCCGCGCGCGGCCCGGCGCGGCGGCGAGCTCGTCGTGTCGGGGGGGACGCCGTGCTTCACGCGGTGTTCGACCGCCCGGGGCGCGACGTCGTTCGCGGGCTTCATCGCGGCCGAGGAGCGGCAGCCCCACACCAGCGACCTGATCGCGCAGCTGCGGCTCGGGCGCGGCGCGGGCCCGGACGCGTCGGGAAAGGTTGCCCTCCGCCAGGCCATCGCGCGCAGCAAGACGATCGCGGTCGTCGTCCGCGGCGGCCGGGCGCGCACGAAGTAGACGCGTAGGCCTCCCGCGGGGGGCCTACGGTCTGCCCCTTGTGGGGCAGGTCACTGCGGCCGCGGGCGGACCCCGCCACGCTGTCGCGATGAGATGGGCGGCGGTGGCGCTCGCGTCCTGGCTCCCCGGGGTCCTCGGGCTCCTCGGGCCCACGGAGGCGAGGGCAGGGATCGGCGTCCCGCTGATCCCTCCCGTGGACGGGCCCATCGTGCGCCGCTTCGAGGCGCCGGCGACCGCGTACGGCCCCGGGCATCGGGGCATCGACTACGACGTCCCGGCCGGCGCACCGGTGCGCGCCGCGGCCGCGGGCACGGTGGCGTTCGCGGGACGGGTGGGGCCCACGACCGCGGTGACGGTGGATCACGGCGGGGGCCTCGTGACGACCTACACGTCGCTCGGCGAGGTCGTCGTCGCCCGGGGCGACCTCGTCGACGAGGGCCACTGGCTGGGGACGGCCGCCGCGAGCCACCCCGGTGGCGCGCCCGGGCTCCACTTCGGCGCCCGCCTCGACGGGGTCTACGTCGACCCGCTCGACCTCCTGGGCGCGCTCGACGCAACGCGCGCGCTGCACCTCGTCCCCGTGGTCCCCCCGGGGGCGGAGCCGGGCGCGTGCCGGCCCCCCGGGCGCGTCGGGGCGTCACCGCCGGCCCCCAACGACAACGTGGCCGTCGCGGTCGGCGGCATCTCGACGAGCACGTCGGGCGGCGCCGTCCGGCGGCTCGGGGTCGAAGACCTCGCCGAGGACCTCGGCTACCCCGCGGAGCGGGTCCACCTCTTCTCCTACCGGGGTCCCCAGGGGCCGGCGCTCCACCGGCCCTACGACCGCACGGACACGTTCGGTGACATCCTGTCGGCGGCGCGCGCTCTCCGTGCGCTGCTCGTGAGGGTCGCCCGCCGCCACCCCGGGGCGGACGTCGATCTCGTGGCCCATTCGCAGGGAGGTGTCGTGGTGCGGGTGCTGCTCGAGATCCTGGCGCGCTCCTGGAACCCGCGCCTGCCGCGGGTGGAGCACGTCGTGACGCTCGCATCCCCCCACCTCGGCACGCCCCTGGCCGCCCTCCCCGAAGCCCTCGCGGCGGGCCCCGTGGGCGCGCTCGCCGTCGAGACGCTCGCGATGCTGGCGCGCCGGGGCTGGCTTCCGCTGCCGCCGCCCGACGCGGCCGCGGTCGGGCAGCTGCGACCCGGGTCGTCGCTGGTGACCGCGCTCGCGCGCGAGGACGTGCTCTACGGGACGCGCGTCCTGTCGCTCGCGATGCCGCACGACGTCGTCGTGACCGCGACCCGTTCGCGACTGCCCCACGAGACCAACCGCATCCTCGCCCCGAAGGCGATCTTCGGCCACAGCTCCATCCTCGGCTCCGCCGAGGCGATCGCCGTCGCGCACGGGTTCCTGCGGGACGCGCCGCCCGCCTGCCCCGGCGCGTGGGAGGGGTGGGGGCGGGTGCTGGGGTCGGTTGCGGACGGGAGCCACGCGGCGTTGGCGTGGGCCGTGCGAGCGCTGCAGAGGGTCGCGTTCCCCGCTCTGCTGCCGGGCGGCGCGGCGCTGCGGGTCGCGGGCGGGGCGGCGTCGTAGGGGACGGGGGCGTGGAGATGGTCGAGCCCCCTCCGTCGGGGGGGATGGGCAATGAACGGAGGGGGCTCGTACGAGACTTTGTGGTCTCGCAGACATTGTGAACCGTTTCACAAGGTTTCTCAAGCGAGCAGCGTTCAAGATCACACGGTTGTTCTTGTTCGCGGGGAACAAACCGGTGCCGGAAGAGCCTGGCCCCCTAGGATGCCGTCGATGGCGCTGAACAGGCTTCCCTTCGACGCTCCCGGCGCCGAGGGGGAGTTCTCACGGATCGAGGTGCGACGCTCGGCGCGCCGGAAGAAGACGATCTCGGCC
>DATADD010000076.1:0-7760 GCA_036258675.1 Actinomycetota bacterium
GCGGTCAACCTGCGCGGCGCCTTCATGTGTGCCCGGGAAACGATCAAGCGCTTCCTCTCGGCCGAGACGCCGGGGGTCATCGTCAACGTCTCGAGCGTCCACCAGCGCATCCCGAAGCCGAACTACCTCGGCTACTCGGTCAGCAAAGGCGGGATGCAGAACCTCACCACGACCCTCGCGCTCGAGTACGCCGGGCGAGGGATCCGCGTCAACGGGATCGGTCCGGGCGCCACGATCACGCCCATCAACCGCGCCTGGGTGGACGATCCCGTCAAAGCCCAGATGGTGACGAGCCACATCCCGATGCGCCGCGCCGGCACCGCCGACGAGATGGCGGGGGTGACGTGCTTCCTCGCGAGCGACGACGCCGCATACATCACGGGTCAGACGATCTTCGTCGACGGGGGGCTGACGCTCTACGCCGATTTCCGGGAGCCGTGGTCCTCCGAGTGACGGGAGAGGAACGACCGCAGCGCCGGACGAGCAGCGCGGCTCAGCGGGATACGGTTCCTCGCCGAGCGCAGCGGAGCATGAGGCATCGGACAGGGAGGTCGCTCGCATGACGATCACGACGCTCGCCCGAGGGGTGGGCCAGGGGTTGGCGGCGGGCCTGGCGGGCACAGCTGCGATGACGGTCTCCAGCACGGTCGAGATGAAGCTGCGCAAGCGCGCCGCGTCCACGGCTCCTTCGAAGGCGGCGCAGAAGGCCTTGGGCATCGAGCGCTTCACGAGCGCCGAAGCCGAGCAGCGGTTCAGCACGCTCGTGCACTGGGCCTACGGGACCGGTTGGGGCGCCGCGCGCGGGGCTCTCAGGGCGCTCGGGATGGGGCCGTCGACCGCGACCGCCGGCCACTTCGCGAGCGTCTGGGGCAGCGCCCTGGTTACCCTGCCGACGCTCGACGTCGCCCCGCCGGTGACGATGTGGGGCGGCAAGGAGGTCGCGATCGACGTATGGCATCACGTCGTGTACACGGTCGCTGCTGCGATCGCCTACGAGGCGCTCGAGAGACGGGCTCCCTGACGCGCACCCGCGCCGGTTCGTGGAGAGAAAGCTGCGCACGCGAGCTCGGATCTCGTTGAACCCGGTTAGCCAGCGAGGCTCCTGAGGAAGGAGGCGACCTCGGGGAGCACCGTCCGGGGGTCGCCGCGCAGGCCGCACTCCATCGCCATGTGGCCGTCGAAACCGATCTCGGCGAGCGCGCGCAGCGCGGCGCGGAAGTCGATGTGGCCGGTACCCGGCTGAGCCCGGTTCGAGTCGGCGAGGTGGACGTGAGCGAGGCGCCCGGCGGCGCGCCGTATCGACTCGGGCGGGTCGTCCTCCTCGATGTTCATGTGGTAGAGGTCGCCCATCACCTGCACCGAGGCCAGGCCGACGACCTCGCACAGCTCGACGGCCTGGTCGATGCGGTTGATCATGTGGTCCTCGTAGCGGTTGAGCGGCTCGAGCAGGACGACGACGCCCTCGCGCGCGGCGTGCTCCCCGAGCTCGGTCACGCCCTCGACGAGCACCTTGCGGTCCTCGTCCTCTGCGCGCGGGGGCTCGTAGGGAGGCAGGCGACGGGAGAACATGCCGTAGGAGGCCGGCGTGATGGCCCCGAAGCCGTCGAGTTCGGCCATGACCGACAGCAGCGACTTCATGTTCTCGATCGCGTCGCGCCGCCGGTCGGCGTCGAAGTCGCCGATGAAGTGGTCCATGATCACGCACACCGTGGGCATGACGACGCCCGCCTCCTTGGCTTTGCGCAGCTCGGGCAGGCGCGCCGCGAAGACGAAGTCACCGTGCCCGTGCAGCTCGATCGCGTCGAACCCCGCGGCCGCGGCAACATCCCATTTCTCGACGAGGTCGCGCCCCGGCACGAGGTGCTCCTGGCAGGCGAGCTTCATGGAGGTGCGGCGGTCAGCCCTTGAGCGCGCCCGCGGTCACACCCTTCACGAACTGGCGCTGAAACAGGATGAACACGATGAGCACGGGCACGATCATTATGAGGCTCCCGGCCGCTATCAACTGATAGTCCTGCGTGCGACCGGTCGCGAAGAGATAGAGGCCCGACGCGAGCGGCCTGTTCTCCTGACCGGGCACGAACAAGAAAGGCATGAGGAATTGGTTCCAGGACTGAAAGAACACGAGGATGGACAACACCGCGATGCCCGGTCCCGCCAACGGAAGCATGACCTTGCGGAACACCTGCCACTCGCTTGCGCCGTCGACGCGCGCCGCCTCGGCCAGCTCGTGGGGAAGGTCCTGGAAGAAGGCTCGCATGAGAAACACACCGAGCGGGACACCATACCCGGCCGCTCCTCCGATGCCGGCCAGGATCACTGCCAGGAGACTGCCCAACAGCCCCATATCCCGCAGTTGATAGAAGAGCGGGATCATCACCGACGTGAAAGGGATCATGAGCCCGAGCATGAACGCATACAGGATCAGGTTCCGCCCCGGGAACTCGAGGCGGGCCAGCGCGTACCCGGCCATCGTAGACAGCGCCACGACCCCGAGGACCGTCGGCATCGTGATCACGACCGTGTTCCAGAAGTAACGACCGAACTCACCCACCGTCCATGCATCGGAGATGTTCTCGAGTCGCACCGACGAGAACAGGGCGAAGGGATCCACAGTGAAATCCGCCGGGTTCTTGATGGCGGTAGAAACGACGAGCAACAGCGGGTAGAGAGTGAGCGCCGCGAACAACGCGAGGACGATGTACCTGACCACGGGCCCGATTACCCGGCGGATCGGGTTGGGGGGCGAGTACAGGTTCGGCGCCGGAGCGGGAACGCTAGCCACCGTCCCTCCCCCTCTCTCGCAGCCGGACGAACGCGATCGCAGCCACCAAGGTCAGGATCGTTATCACCGTGGAGACGGCGGCCCCGTAGCCCACCTTGTTGATCTGGAAGCCGTTCTTGTAAGCGTAGAGGCCGAGTACCTGCGACGCGGTGCCCGGACCACCTCCGGTCATGATGAGGACGAAGTCGACGACCGCGAAGCCGCCGATCAATGTGATCGCGGTGACGAGCGTGAGGACCGGAGCGATCTCGGGGATTATCACGTGACGGGCGCGCTGCCACCAGTTCGCGCCGTCGATGGCGGCGGCCTCTACCAGACTCAGGTCAACGCTCTGAAGGCCGGCGAACAGCAGCAGGGTGACGAAGCCGAAGGCCCCCCAAACCGCTGCCACGAGCACCGCGGCAAGAGCCGTGCCGGGGTCTCCGAGCCAGCCGCGCGTGAGGGAGTCCAGCCCGATGAACTCGAGTAGCTTGTTCAAGCCTCCGAACAGCGGGTTGTAGATCCATCCCCACACTATCCCGATGATGACAACTGGCGTTATGTACGGCAGGAAATAGAGGGTTCGAAAGGCGAGGGAGCCGACCTTCTGCGTCCACAGCATCAGTGCCAACGTCAGACCGATCGCCACCGGAGCGATCGTTCCGACGACGATCCACACGAGGTTGTTACGGAACGCCCCGAAGAGCTCACCGTCGTCGAACATCGACGTGTAGTTCTCGAAGCCCACGAACGGCAGATCGAGTGAGACACCGTCCCAGCTCGTGAAGCTGTAATAGATCGAAGTGACGAAGGGGAACAGCATGAAGAGGGCGTAGACGAGCAGCGCGGGGAGGACGAAGAGGTACGCGGTCCGCACCTCGGTCCCACGGATCGTGGTCGAGCGGCCCGCGCGGCGCCCGGCGCGCGCCGCCGCAGACCCGGCGGCCGCCGGCTTCGCGGCGACGTCGCTGGTGCGGGCCACTTCTCGAACCCTTCCTCGGAGACCTACGGGGCCTCTAGGACCTCGCCCGCCGCCTTCGCCTTGGCCCAGGCCTCCTGGAGCGCGTCGGCCTGCTCCTGCGGGGTCCGTGACCCGTTCAGGACCTCCTGGAACCCGTCGAACATGACGTCGTTGAAGCCCTGGGGCGTCAGCACGTCGATGTTGTAGCCGAACGCGGTTTCGCCCGACGACTGCGACAGGTCGTTGAGGATCTCCTGGAACAGGGGCGTGATCTCGAGACCCTCCGTCTCGAGCGGCAGCGCCGGGATCGTGTTGGTCAACTCGAGGTTCGCTTGGAGGAACGGCTCGGAAAGGAAGTAGTCGAGCAGCTTCAAGGTCGCCTCCGGCTCGTCGGTGTTCTTGGCGACGAAGAGCCCGCCGCCGAGACCACCGGGAGGGTGGATCCCCGTGTCGTCGATCGCGGGGAAGGGGAAGAACCCGACCTCGAAGCGGTCTCCGACCTCCTGGCGAACCTCCGAGACGAGCCAGGTTCCGGTGATGTTCATGGGCGCCTGGCCACTGTAGAAGAGCGCGTTGGAGTCCTCGTAGGTGATCGCGTTGACGTCCTCAGGGTAGTAGCCCGCCTCGACCATGTCGGTGAACATGACCTCGATCGCCTCCACGACCTCAGGGTCGTTCCACTTCCCGTTCCCGTAAAGGATGTTGTCGAGGCCCTCGGGGCCGAGCATGTTGCTCACGCCGATCGAGAAGATGTGGCCGGCGGGCCACTGCTCCTGGTCCCCGAAAGCGAAGGGGATGAGCCCGTCGGCCTTGAACTCGTCCGCCATCTCCTTCAGCTCGTCGAGGGTCTCGGGCTCCGCGAAGCCCTTCTGGTCGAAGAGATCCTTGTTGTAGTAGACGCCGAGTTCCTCGACGCTGCCCGGGACACCGGAGAGGACGCCGTCGTACGTGACGCGCTGCTTAGCCCAGTCATAGATGTCCCACCCGTACTGCTTGTAGGCGGGGCCGAGGTCGTAAAGAAGGTCGGCCTTCGCGAGCACGCCCGCGAACCCCGGGCCCGTGTCGTAACCGAAGAGATCGGGCGGGTTGTCGGAGCGCAGGCGCGTCTGGATCACCGTGCGCTGATCCTCGGCCGCGATCGTCTCCCGCTCTACGTTGATATCGGGGTTCTGCTGCTCGAACTTGTCGACGAGCGCCTGCGCTTCCCGGTCGAGCTCCGGCGTCTCCGCAGGGGCCACGAAGAACGTGACCGTCGTCTTGCCCCCCGAGTCGGCGCCGCCCTCGGTCTCGCCGCCGCCACCTCCGCCGGTACAGGCCGCGGTCAGGGCCACGAGAAGCGCCCCGGCCAGCAAGGTAATGGTTCTCTTAGACGACGCCATCGTTCCCCCTGGCTCTCCGGGCGCGCCGCTTGGTCGACTGCACCTCGTGACGGAGATCATACGGTGCGGGGGGCCGAGAGGACCCCTGATCGAGCCCGAAGAGGAGGCGCTTTGGTACGGTGGGAAAGTACGAGCGATCACTCAGGAGCGGATACTCCATGGATTGGGAACGCGCCGGCGACCACGAGGACATCGTCTACGAGACCTGCGAGGGCATCGCCAAGATCACGATCAACCGCCCCGAGGTCCGCAACGCCTTCCGCCCCACAACGCTGTTCGAGCTGAGCCGGGCGTTCGACGCGGCTCGTGACGATCCCGGCGTCGGCGTCGTGATCCTCACCGGGGCGGGCACGAAGGCGTTCTGTTCGGGGGGAGACCAGCGGGTCCGGGGCGACGACGGCTACCGCGACGAGGCAGGGGTCGGACGCCTCAACGTGCTCGACCTCCAGGTCCAGATCCGTCGCCTCCCCAAGCCCGTCATCGCGATGGTGGCCGGCTACGCGATCGGGGGCGGGCACGTGCTCCACGTCGTCTGCGACCTCACCGTGGCGGCCGACAACGCCCGCTTCGGCCAGACGGGGCCGAAGGTCGGGTCGTTCGATGGAGGCTACGGCGCCGGGATGCTGGCCCGCATCGTGGGGCACAAGAAGGCGCGCGAGATCTGGTATCTCTGCGAGCAGTACGACGCCGAAGAGGCACTGCGCATGGGCCTCGTCAACAAGGTCGTCCCCCTCGACCGGCTGGAGGTGGAGACGGTCGCGTGGGCGAAGCGGATCCTCGAGATGAGCCCCCTCGCGCTGCGACTGCTCAAGGCCGCGTTCAACGCCGACACAGACGGGCTCGCAGGGGTCCAGCAGCTCGCCGGCGACGCGACGCTGCTCTACTACATGAGCGACGAGGCCCAGGAGGGCCGCAACGCGTACCTCGAGAAGCGCCCTCCGCGCTTCGACAGGTTCCCGCGTCGTCCCTGAGGTGGCGGAGGTGACCGCGCCCAAGGGAGCCGTTCTGCTCGAGGCGGCGCGGCCCCGCACGCTCGTGGCCGGAGCGGTCCCCGTGGTGGTCGGAACCGCGGCCGCGGGGGCGGTGGACCCGTGGCGGTTCGCCGCCGCCCTCGTCGTGTCGCTGAGCCTTCAGGTGGCGGTCAACTTCGCCAACGACCTCTTCGACGCGCGCAGGGGCGTCGACACGCCGGAGCGCCTCGGCCCGAGGCGCACGGTCTCGTCGGGCCTCCTCTCGGAGAGAGCCGCGGGCGCCGTCGTCGCCGCCTGCTTCGCGGTCGCGGCGCTCGCGGGGGGCGCGCTGGCGATCGCCGTCGGACCCGAGCTGCTCGCGGTCGGCGCCGCGTGCTTCCTCGCGGCCCTGGGCTACAGCGGGGGGCCGAGGCCGTACGGGTCGGCCGCGCTCGGCGAGTTGCTCGTGTTCGTCTTCTTCGGCCTCGTGGCGACGGCCGGGTCGGCGTACGTGCAGACGGAGCGTCTCGAAGCGGTCGCGGTCGCGGCGGCCCTCCCGGTGGGCCTGTTGGCCGCCGCGATCCTCCTGGTGAACAACGTACGCGACCTTCCCACCGACCGGCGCGCCGGCAAGCGAACGCTTGCGGTCGTGCTCGGGGCGCCGGCGGCGCGCCGGGCCTTCGGAGCCCTCGTCCTCGCCTCGTTCCCCGGGGTCGCGCTCGTGGCGCTCGCCGCGCACAGCGCGTGGCCGCTCCTCGCCCTCGCCGCGCTCCCCGCGGCTCGCCCGCCGCTGGCGCTGGCCGGAGCGGACGATCCGGCGAAGCTCGTCGGGGCGCTCGTCGGGACCGCGCGCCTCGAGGCGGTGCTCGGGCTCCTGCTCGCGGCGGGGCTGTGGCTCGCCCGCTGATCGCCTTCCGCATCCCGCTGCGCGTTCCGTTCCGCGGGGTCACGGCGCGGGAGGGATTGCTGCTCTCGGGGCCCGGCGGCTGGGGCGAGCTGTCCCCGTTCCCCGACTACGACCATCTGCGCGCGCGGCGGTGGCTTGATGCGACCCTCGAGGCCGCCCGGGGCGCCTGGCCGGCCCCAGTGCGCGACGCCGTGCCGGTCAACGTCACCGTGCCGGCCGTCGCCCCCGCGCGCGCCCACGCCATCGTGACCTCGTCGGGCTGCTCCACGGCCAAGGTCAAGGTCGCCGAGGGAGACGACGTCGCTCGGGTCGAGGCGGTGCGAGACGCGCTCGGTCCCCGCGGACGACTGCGGATCGACGCCAACGGGGCATGGGACGAGGACGCGGCTGCGGCCGCGATCCGGTCGCTCGCCCGCTTCGAGCTCGAGTACGTGGAGCAGCCCGTGCCGACCCTCGAGGCGATGGCGCGGCTCAGGCGCCGGGTGGACGTCCCGCTCGCGGCCGACGAGTCGGTCCGCACGGCGCGCGACCCCGCCCGGGTTCGAGCGGCCGGGGCCGCCGACGTCGTCGTGCTCAAGGCGCACCCCCTCGGCGGGGTCGCGGCCTCCTTGGAGGTCGCCGAGGCGTGCGGGCTGCCCGTCGTCGTCTCCTCCGCCCTCGAGACGTCCGTCGGGCTGGCGGCCGGGGTCGCCCTCGCGGCCGCGCTGCCCGAGCTGCCGTTCGCCTGCGGGCTCGGGACCGCGTCCCTTCTGGCGGGCGACGTGGTCGCCGAACCGCTCGTCCCGTCCACGGCCGGCCG
>DATADD010000077.1:0-30631 GCA_036258675.1 Actinomycetota bacterium
GAGGTCACGGAGCTGTGGGCTCGGGCGCGCGCCCCGCCGCAGCCTCGGCGATGATGGCGTCGCCGCCGGCGTCGAGCAGGGCGCGCGCGAGCTCGGCCCCGAGCTCGGCGGCGTGCGCGGCGGGGCCCGAGACGCGATCGCGCACCGCCGACCCGCCCTCGGGCGCGCCGAGGAAGCCCGTTGCCACCAGGTCCGCGCCGCGCGCGACACAGAGGCACCCCAGCGGCACGGAGCACCCGCCCTCGAGCGCGGCGGCGAACGCTCGCTCGCACTGGAGCGCGGCGGCGGCCGCGGCGTCGTCGAGGGGGCGCACGAGAGCGGCGAGGTCGCCTCGTTCGGTCACGCCCTCGACCGCGAGCGCTCCCTGCCCGGGCGCCGGCACCCACAACGACGCGTCGAGGCGTCCGGTCGCGACGAGATCGTCCCGTCCCAGGCGCTCGAGCCCCGCGGCGGCAACGATCGCCGCGTCCAGCTCACCCCGTTCCACCTTCGCGAGGCGCGTGTCGAGGTTGCCGCGCAGCTCCGCGACCTCGAGGTCTCCCCTCGCCTCGGCGAGCAGGGCGCGCCGGCGCGCGCTCGAGGTCCCCACCACGGCCCCCGGGGCGAGCGAGGCGAGGCGATGCTCGCCGCTGGCTCCCCTCCCGCCCACGACCGCGTCGGCGGGATCCGCGCGCCGGGGAACGCACAGGATGGAGCAGCCCGGCGCGAGCCGGGCGGTGAGGTCCTTGGCCGAGTGCACGGCGAGGTCGGCGCGGCCCTCGACCACCTCCCTCTCGACCTCCTTGACGAACAGGCCGGTCCCGGCGATGTCCTCGAAGGGGCGGCGGTCCCGGTCGCCGGTCGTGGTCACGGTCGCGATCGCGACCTCGAGCGCGGGATGGGCCGCCCGGAGAAGGCCGGCCACGATGTCGGCCTGGCGCCGGGCGAGACGCGAGCCGCGGCTCGCGATCGTTACGACCGCGGGCGCGTCAGGGGGACGCGGCATCGTCGAGCTCGAAGAGCTCGCGCATCGCGTCCATGTAGAGAGGTCCCTGCGGCGCGCCGGCGAGAGCGCGCGCCCGCTCGAGGGGCGTGTGCAGCAGCTTGGCCACGATCCTGCGGGTCATGTCCTCGACGGCTCGCCGGTCCTCCTCGGAGAGCCCCCGGACGAGCGCGAGGCCGCGATCGAGCTCCGCCCGCCTGATCTCCTCGGCGCGCCCCACGAGGGTGGCGAGCACCGGCGCGAGCTCGCGGGCCCGCTCCTCCTGCGCGAAGCGCTCGGTCTCGTGCGCGATCAGCTCCTCGACCTTCGAGATCTCCGCGATGCGGCTGCCGACGCCGGCGTCGACGACCGCGCGCAGGTCGTAGATGTCGTGCACCACGACGCCGTCGAGCTCGGCTACGGAGGGGTCGACGTCTCGGGGCACGGCGATGTCGATCAGGGTGAGCGGTCCCGGGCGGTCCCGGCGTTCGACGGCCGCCGCGACGAGGTCGGGGAGGAGGACCGGGGTGGCCGCCGTGGTCGAGCAGATCACGATGTCGGCCCGCGCGAGCGCGTCCTCGAGCTCGTCGAGGCCGCCCGCGGCCACGTCCTCGGCCGTCGACGATGCGGCGCGGCGAGCGCTCGCCTCCGAGCGGCTCAGGACGACGACGTCGCCGACGCCGGCGCGCCCCAGGACCTGAAGGGCGAGCGCTCCCATCTTGCCCGCCCCGACCACGAGCACGTTCTTGCCCGCGAGAGAGCCGCCCGGCGCCCCTCGCCGCGCCAGCTCGACGGCCGCGGACGAGATCGACGCGGGGTTGCGGCCGATGGCGGTCTCGACCCGAGCGCGCCTGCCGACGTGCAGCGCCCGGCGGAGCGCGTGCGACAGCATCGGGCCCGCCGTCCCCTGCTCGGTCGCGCGCGCGAACGCGCGCCGGACCTGACCGAGGATCTCCGACTCCCCCACGACCATCGAGTCGATCCCCGCCGCGACCCTGAAGAGATGCCTCGCGGCGCCCTCGTCGTGATACGTGTAGAGGTGATCGGCGAAGTCCTCGGGCGCGACGTGGCGGAGCTCGGAGAGGAAGTTGCGCATGTCCTGCGCGCCCCCGTGGAACCTCGCAACGACCCCGAGCACCTCGATGCGGTTGCACGTCGACAGCACCGCCCCCTCGAGGACGTGCTCGTACGACATGAGCGCGTCGAGTGCCTTGGGCACGTCCTCGTCCGGGATCGCGAGCCGCTCGAGCAGCTCGATCGGCGCGGTCTTGTGGTTGAGCCCTACGACGACGAGGGGCATCTCTCAGCCGTCGGAGCCGAGCCGGCCCTCGAGGCGCCGGTTGGCCTCTCGCGCCGCCGCGATCGCTTGCTTGCGCTGTTGGTAGAAGGAGAGGATCTGGAGCTCGATCGAGAGATCGACCTTGCGGATCGAGACGTCCGGGGCGACGTTGACGACCGCGGGGGCGAAGTTGAGGATCGACTTGAGTCCCGCGTCGACGAAGCGCTCGGCGACCTCCTGGGCCGCGTGCGGCGGAGTCGTGATGATGCCGATGCAGATTCCCTCCTGCGCGACGGCCTCCTTCAGCTCGTCGAGGTGGCGGACCTGGAGCCCGGCGACCTCGGTGCCGACGACTTCGTCGTCGACGTCGAAGAGGGCCGCGATCCTGAAGCCGCGCTCGGAGAAGCCCTTGTAGTACGCGAGCGCCCGCCCGAGGTTGCCGATCCCGGCGAGGGCCGCGGGCCAGTCCTGCGTCAGGCCGAGCTCGCGCGTTATCTGGTAGAGGAGGTACTCGATGTCGTAGCCGACCCCCCGGGTGCCGTAGGAGCCGAGGTAGGAGAGGTCCTTGCGCACCTTCGCCGCGTTGACCCCGGCCATGCGCGCGAGCTCCTCGGACGACACCGTGAGCAGGCCGCGCTCCTCCGCGAGATCGAGCAGGGCGCGCAGGTAGACGGGGAGGCGGGCGACCGTCGCCTCGGGGATGGGTCGGTTGCGCATCGCTTTCATCCTACGAGCTTGTGACCGCTATCACAAACACGTACAAGGCCCTGACCTGGGCTTTCGCGTCCCATAAGGGCGTCGGGCGGGGGCCGTGTGCGATTGTGCGGCGCGCCCTCACGGGTCCCTCACAGGCCGTTCCAGAAGTCGAGGTCGGCCGCGATGAAGCGCTCCTGCATCCAGGCCGACAGCTCCGTGACCCGGTCCGTGACGAACAGCAGCCCAACGACCACGAGCAGGACGCCGCTCACGACGTTGATCGTTCGGGCGTGCCGGCGCAGGCGCGCCAGGGCGCCCGACAGGCGGGCGACGCCGAGCCCGGCCAGCACGAACGGGACGCCGAGCCCGAGGGAGTAGACGAACAGCAGGAACGCGCCCTCCGCGGGACCCCCCCGTCCCGCGTGCCCCGCGGCCATCGTCAGCACCGCGCCCATCGTCGCCCCGATGCAGGGAGTCCACCCGAACGCGAACGCCCCTCCGAGCAGGGCGCTGCCCCACACGCCGGCGTTCGGGGTGGGATGGAAACGAGCCTCCCGATAGAGCCACGGCAGGCGGATCGCTCCCATGAAGACGAGGCCCATCGCGATGATCACGACGCCTCCCGCCCGGGCGACCTCGCCCCGGTAGGACGCGAGGAGCGAGCCGAGCGCGGTCGCGGTCGCGCCCAGCGCGACGAAGACCGCGGTGAACCCGAGGACGAACGCGGCCGCAACCGTCCCGGTGTGCAGCGCCCGGCCGCGCCCCGTGTCCGCATCCGCGGTCCCCAGCCCGGACATGTACGACAGGTATCCCGGCACCAACGGCAGCACGCAGGGCGACAGGAACGACACGAGTCCGGCAACGAACGCGATCGGGACGGTGGGGTCGGCCACGGTCCGGTCAGCGGTCTCGGCTGACGAGGACGTCGAGAAGCGTCGCGAGGTCGTCCTCGGATACGGGTCCGGCGACGTGCTCGACGACGGTCCCTTGGGAGTCGATGAAGAAGCTCTCCGGCTGGCCCGTGAGGCCGTAGGCCGACGCGATCGAGCCCGACTCGTCGCGCACGAGCGCGTAGTCGAGGGAGTGCCTGCGGGCGAACGCGAGCGCGTCGCTCTTCGAGTCCCTCACGTCGACCCCCACGATCGCCACCCGGTCCCCGTAGGCCTCGTGCGCGCGCTGCAGCGCGGGAGCCTCCTGCCGGCACGGACCGCACCACGACGCCCAGAAATTGAGCACGACGGGACGGCCCTCGAGCTCTGCGAGCGACACGGTGCCGTCGCCGGCCAGGGCGGGGGCGGTGAAGGGCGGGGCCGCCTCGCCCGGCCCGGGCGGTCCGGCGCGCCGGGCCACGCCCGCCGCGAGCAGACCCAGGAAGGCGATCGCGGGGACGAGCAACAGGGCCCACCTGGCCCACCTGCGGCGGGGGCGGGACCCCGCGTCGTGCGCGGCTTGCATGCTCGAACCATCTTCGCGCGAGCGGGGGCCCAAGGCGGCCGGCCCGCTCGACCGCGGGCTTGCCGCGAGGTAGGTTGCCTCGGTCGAGCCGCGCCTCGGCCGAAGTCCGATCGACCATGGAGGTGCGGCTTGCATCCCTCGAGGCATCCCCCGAGCCCCCTGCTCGACGCCCTCGATCGCCGGGACCGACAGGCGTTGCTGACCCGGGGTGTTGCGCGCCGGCTCCGGCGCGGCCAGCCCCTGTTCATGACGGGCGACCGCGCGGGCCGCGCCCACGTCGTCCGGCGCGGCATCATCAAGCTCGTCGCGCGCAGCGCGGACGGTCAGACCACGATCCTGGGCCTCGCGCTCGCCGGCGACGTCGTCGGAGAGCTGGCCGCGATAGACGGTCTGCCCCAGCCGCTCGATGCGGTCGCGGCGACGCCGTGCGAGGTTCTCGGGCTACCCGGAGAGGACCTGGTGCGGGCCCTCGTGAGCCACCCCCAGGCGGCGCGCCAGCTGGCGCGCCAGCTCGCCCGCCGCAATCGGTGGCTCGTGGAGTCCGCGACCGAGCGGGCGACGAGCGCGGTCCCCGCCCGTCTCGCGAGCCGGCTGCTCGACCTCGCCGGCGTCATCGGGCGCGTGCGGGAGGGAGGCGTGGAGCTGGACCTTCCCCTCGGGCAGGACGATCTCGGGCGGCTCGCCGGGACGAGCCGGGAGAGCGCGTGCAAGACGCTTCGGGAGTGGCAGCGCGCGGGACTGCTCGCCTACCGCGGACGCCGCCTGCGCATCACGAGGCCCGACGCCCTCGAGAGGATCCGCTGTGATGCGCCCGCCCGCGCTCAGTCCTCCGCGCCGAGAGCGAGGTAGAGCGCGCTCGCCCCGACCGCGGTGTACACGAGCCTGGAGAGGAGCGACCTGCGTCCGAGCAGCGTCGCCACGAGGTCGAGGTTGAAGAGGCCCACGAGCCCCCAATTGAGCGCGCCCACGGTGACCAGCGTGGAGGCGGCCAGCTCGAGGGAGTCGGGCGAGGAGGCCTTGCTCCGGCCGAGTAGAGCCATGTCGCGTGCGTCTCCTTTCGGAAGTGTGGACGGTTCGGGGCGAGGGCCCCAGACCGTGGATATGCCCGCGGGTGCGGCCATCCACACCCCGCGGAGCGCTCAAGGTTCCCGGCCGCCTGCCGAAACAAGCTCTTGGAGTCGGATGAGGATGGGACGATTACGCTCGACCCGCACGGGTCGCGCAACGAGCCTCCCAGCCCGCCCCAACCGGCCCGCCCTCGAGACTCCACGGCGCCTCCGGTCCCTCCCGGAGGCGCCACCTTTAGGGGCAAGGGAGAACGCATGGCAGCATCGACACGTGACCCACACCCGCGGCGCGCCGGCGCTCCAGTGCTCCACCGGGCCGTTCTGGGCGTTCGAGATGGAGCCGGCCCTCGACGCGATCGCGGCCGCGGGGTTCACCGATGTGGAGCTGATGGTGTCGCGCGACCCGAGCACGCACGAGCCGGACACCCCCGCGCGCCTCGCCCGCGAGCGCGGTCTTCGCATCGTCACGGTGCACGGGCCCTTCCTCGCGGTCACGAAGACGGTGTGGGGAGCGGACCCCCTCCGCAAGATCCGCCGGGGAGTCGAGATGTGCCGGGCCCTGGGTGCGGACGCGCTCGTCGTGCACCCTCCGTTGTTGTGGGAGCGCGGCTATGCCCGCTGGCTGCGCGGCTTCGGCGCCGACGGCGGAAGCGAGGCCCCCGCCATCGCGGTGGAGACGATGTACCCGCGCTGGGTGGGCAAGCGGGCCCTGCGCGCCTACATGTGGACGGATCCCGCCGAGCTGATCGAGGCGGCACCGCGCGTCGCGCTGGACACCAGCCATCTCGCGGTCGCACGCCAGGACGTACTCGTGTGGTTCCGGCGGTTCCTGCCCAAGCTCGCCCACCTGCACCTGTCGGACAACGCGGGGGACGGACGCGACGGGCACCTCGAGCTGGGTCTCGGCGTCCTGCCCATCGACGGGCTCCTGGAGGAGGCGCGCCGATGCGGATACGCCGGCACCATCTCGCTGGAGGTGTCGGTGCGACGCTACTTCGAGCAGCCCCGGGCGCTCATCGATGCGCTGCGCCGCAACCGGCAATACATCCTCGACAGGCTCGAGCGCGGAGCCGGGATCGGAGAAGGGAGGCCCTGACGGATGACCACGGGTAACGAGAACGTCACGGTCCTCGTCGTCGACGACACCGACCACGTCAGGGACATGCTGGTCGGGATGCTCGAGCTCGACGGCTTCACTGTCGTGGGCCAGGCTTCCTCGGGCCCCGACGCCCTCTCGACCGCGGGCGCGACCGACCCCGACGTCATCGTGATGGACTACAAGATGCCGGGGATGGACGGCCTCACCGCGGCGCGCAACATCAGGAAGGAGCGGCCCTCGCAAGCGATCATCCTCTACACCGCCTACCTCGACAAGCTGCTCGAGGCGGAAGCGCGCGCAGCCGGCGTCGCGCTGTGCATCGGCAAGGTGGAGGGCCTCATGGAGCTCGAGCGGCACATCAACGACCTGCGCCGGGACCTCAAGCCATCGCCGCGCCGCTGAACGACGCCGTCGTATCCTGGGCCCGTGCGGAGGAACACGCTTCTGGCCCTCATCCTGCTGCTCGTCGCCATCTCCATCGGAGGGTTCCTCGGCGTCCTGCGCCTGTGGCAGCTCGCCGGCTGACCGGCGCCGCCTCGAAGCCGGTGGTGTGAGCTAGCTGCGGGGAGGGCCCACGATCGCGGTCGAGCCGGCCCGGGCGCGCAGCCTGTCCGCCGCGTCCCCGTTGTTGATCGCAAGCGACATGCGCTGATAGGAGTCCTCCACCAGGACGAATGCGCCGGTGTCGACGTCGGCGAACGTGTTCCCTACGACGACGTTGAGACGGTGGCCCTCCATCCGGACCTCGACCCTGTCCCGCCCCGCGAGGCGGACCTCGTCGAGGTGGGCGCGGTCGAGGTTGAGCTGCAGATTGCCGAAGCGGTCCACCTGCAGCACCTCCGCGTGGAGGTGGTCGTCGTGCAGCCATGCCTTCGGCACCTCGAGCCTCACCAGCTCGTCCGGTGCGACGGGAGGGCCGAGCGCCGCGGGGTCGACCCCGGCGGCGACGTGCGCGGCCGCGGGAGCGAACACGTCGCGCCCCTGAAAGGTGTGGGAGACGGGGACGAGGAGGTAGTCCTCGTTGCGGATCTCGAAGGCGCGCGCGATCCCGCCGCACTGCTCCGCGGCGGCGACCAGGAGCCCGTTGTCGGGGCCGACGAAGACGGCGCGGGAGCCGGCTTCGATCGCGACCGCCTTGCGCGCCGAGCCGACGCTGGGGTCCACGACCGCGAGGTGCACCGCCTCGGGGAGGAACGCGATCGCCTGCTGGAGCACTATCGAGCCGTGGCGGATGTCCTGTCGCAGGATGTTGTGGTGCACGTGCACCAACTTGAGCCAGGGCGCGATGCGCAGCATCACCCCGTGGCAGACGCCGACGAACTCGTCCTCGAGCCCGTAGTCGGAGAGGAAGGTGACGACCTCGCGCCTACGGCCTGCCATCGGCTCCTATCGGCCCTGCTGTCGCCGCTGCCAGCGCGTCTTCTTGAGCATCTTGCGATGCTTCTTCTTGCGCATCTTCTTGCGGCGTTTCTTTACGAGCGACGGCATGTGACCTCCACGCTCACGATCCCCGAGTCCCTATTCCGTGCTGAACAGCTCTCTCAGGTCGACCGGGCCCCTCGAGCGGCCGTCGGTGTCGATCCTGATCGATCCCAGCCTCAGCCCCCGCACCCCCTCGGCGACGGGGGAGACCATCCTCAGTATCTCCTCGTCCGGCTCGAACTCCAGCACACCGATGCCCACGCACGAGCCCTTACCGTCCTCCATGCCGACGACGAGCCCGTCCAGAAGCGCGAGATCGAATCCCGGCGGGAGGGTCGGCATGAACACGGTAGGTCGCACGCGCCAGCGCGACGCCCCCGACGCGAAGTAGGCGGCGAACTGCCGCTCGCGGAACGCGGCGCGCTCGTCCACCGTTCGGGGCGCGACCTCGGGAAGGACGTTCAGCTCCAGGACCTCGGCGGGCGTGAAGCGGCGGGCGATGCCGACGATGGGCTCGAGCTCGCCGCCGACCGCGAACGCCACCACGGCGTCGGGCGCCACGAGGTCCATCTTGAAGTACTTGAGCGTCTGCGCGTTCACCCCGGACAGAAAACCCGTCGTGTCGACGACGATCAGGCGGCATCCCTCTGCGCGCGCCTTCGCGACGAGCTTCGCGGTCCCCGTAACGAGACCGAGAAGGTGGCCGCGCGGCGTGATCGAGCCGACGAAGGAGAGGGCGTCGGCTGCCCGGACGGTGTCGGGCGCGACCGCCGACATGCCGCGGCAGAGCTTTAGCCCGACGGTCGTGGGAGGGCCGACGGTCGACTGACCGATGTCCGCGTCGACGATCCCCGCGGGGATCCCGGCGGCGGTCGCGCGCGCCGCCAGCTCCAGACCGAAGGTCGTCTTGCCCGTGTCGATGCCCCCGAGCAGGAAGACGATCCCTGGGTTGGACAGCAGGCGCTCGTATGCCGCTTCGTGCTCCACCGTCACGTTCCTCGGTCAGAAAAAAAACCGCCCCCTCGAGGACGGTCTCCCACACTGCGGACGAAGGCGGCTCAGCCGGCGTCCATGTAGCGCTGGGCGAGGTACTTGCGTACATCCTCCTCGCGCAAGCGGTAGCCGCGCCCGACGCGCACCGCGGGCAGCTGGCGTGCCTTGACGAGCCGGTAGACGGTCATGTTCGAGACCCGCAGCTGGCGCGCGACCTCGGCCACCGTCAGGAAACGGCCCAGGACGGGAGGCGAATCTGCGCCGGTACCCACCGTATCGCCCATTCGGCGCCAGTATACACAGGAGCCCCTGTGGCCACCCTGCCCCCCACCGGCAACCACCGCCTACAGGAGGAGGCGCCCTTCGGCGAGGACGTCGGTGCCGTCGATCGTCACCGTGGGCTCCAGCACGACGAAGTCCTGGTGCGACGCGACGCGCGTCGTGCCCCCGAACGAGTGGTTGTCGCCGAACGCGAGGTGAACGGTGCCCAGGACCTTCTCGTCCTCTATCACGTTGCCGGACAGCACCGCCGCGTCGTTCGTGCCGATGCCCAGCTCCGCTATCGCGAGCGCGTCGCGCCCGTGCGCGCGCACCGTGCTCTCGGCCCAGCCGGTCGCGTCCTGCTCCCATGCCGTGGCGTAGCCGTCCTCGACGATCGCCACCAGGGGCGCGCCCAGCATGAGCGCGGCGCCGTCGAAGACGATCCGGCCCTGCGTGCGCCCCTCGACCGGCGCGATGAAGCCCTCCCCGGCGGGCAGGTTGCCGAAGCTTCCCGGCGCGCTCAGGTCTCCGTCGTCCGCGATCCCGGAGCGGCCCTCTATCGAAAGGACCACGTCCGTCCCCCCCTCGCTCGTGACGCGCACCTCGGACCCGGAGGTGAGGGCGTCCGCGACCGCGTGGGCGCGCCGGGCGACCTCGGCAGCGTCCGCCCGCATCGTGCGCGCGAGCATCTCGAGGCTCACGCGCGGCATGCTCGCCACGCGCGCGCCTTGCTCGCAGGCGGCGCGCCGGGCGGCGGTGTGCGACAGCGACTTCGAGGTGGGCGCCGCGACCACGGCGCTGGCGACCATCGCGGCGGCGACGTGACGGGGGGGCTCGACGCCGTGGCCCGAGCGCTCCTCCATCTCGACGAGAACGGCCTCGGTCCCGATCGCACGGGCGGCCTCGACGAGAGCCTCCCCGAGGGGTCGCTGGGGCGGGTCCGCGACCACGAGCACGTCCTCGGAGGGCCGGGTTGCGAGGCAGTCGACGAGCACCCGCCGGCAAGCGGCGGCCTCGTCGGTCACGCCGCGGGCGGCTGCGACAGGACCGTCTCGAAGATCGTCCAGGACGGCTCGTAGAGGCGGGGCGGGCGGTTGTCGTCCATGGGCATCACGACGACGTCCCTGCCTTCGGCGCGCGCCACCGCAAGGGCGTGGTCGTTGATGTCCATGACCGCGACCGTGGGGATGCCGCGCTCGATCGCGGCGCCGGCGAACCCGTGGTCGCCCAAGACGATGTCGGGCCACGGCCCGGACTCGAGCAGGGCCTCCATCGCCTCGCTCGAGTGCGTGTGCTTGAGCGAGGCGCCGTCGGCGAGGCAGCCGACGCCTCCGACGTAACGGACCTCGGCGCGCCCGCGGCCGAACGGGAGCTTCTCGTCCTCGCGCAGGCGCAGGACCTTGCCCCCGGCGCGCCGGTAGGCGTCGGCGACGCGGATGTGATGCTCGAGGAGCCCGGTCGGATGCCCGGTGGCCGCGAGCAGGAGGCCGCCCCGCGCCGCGTGCTCGGCAAGGCGGCGCGCGCCGGCCTCGATCGCGTCCACGGCCCGGCGGGGATCGATGGTGTCGACGCCCTCGAGGTCCTCGATGTCGGTCGAGCACCCGGTCACCTCGGCGAGGAAGCCGAGCACCTCCTCCGCCGAGTAGGAGGCGGCGCGCGCGAGCCCGAAGGAGGCGTCGCTCTCCGTGCCGTCGAGGAGAGCGCGGATCTTGGCGACGTTGTTGCGGCGGGAGTGGGACTGGTGCGGCCCGACGACGCCGGAGCCGGCGAGCTCGGACGCGGCTCGAGCGAGCATCTCGTTGAGCATGGGGCGCATCCTAAGGGGGGGTCAGTGCGTGCAGCCGCCGGTGCCGACGGCGGTTTGCGCCCGCGCCCCGTCCCGCACCTCGTCCGCTATCTCCGCGCCCGTGAGGGCGTAGCCCACCCCCCGGTCGGTCGTGGAGGCAGCGAACACCATGCCCCCGACCCTGCCGTCGGGAAGCACGAAGGGACCGCCCGAGTCGCCCTGTCGGACCCGCGTCCGGAGGGTGTAGATCTCGCGGGCGACGCTGCGGCGCCCGTAGATGTCGAAGCCGTTCGCGGACAGCCGCCCCTGGACCGCGGCCCGATGCACCTCGAGGCTGCCGCCCGCGGCCCCGGGGTAGCCCAGGGTCGCGCCCGGCTGCGAGGGGGGGAGCGGCTCGGTGGCGAGCCGGAGCGGCCGTCCCGCGAGGCCCTGTGCCCTGACGACGGCGATGTCGGCTCCGGGCTCGAACACGACCACGGTCGCCGCGTGCCGGCCGGAGCTGTCCTCGACCTCGACCGCGTCGCCGCCCGCGACCACGTGGGCGTTCGTGACCACGGTCCCCTCGGCGGCGACCCACCCGGTCCCGAGCTGGAGGCCTCCGCAGGCGCGCGTCAGAACGCGCACGGTCGACGCGCCCGCGGCCTCGAAGGCGCGCCGGGCGATGCCGCCGGGGGGAAGATCGACGGGCGCGCCGGTCGCGGGGGGCAGTCCGGAGCCGAAGACCGCGGGGAAGCGAGACGTGTTGAGGTACTGGGTCACGTAGGCGAGGACGTCGGGCGGGCGGGCGACGTCGTTCATCGCCTCGAGCACGGTGGACCGGCGCAGGGCGCGGGACAGCTCCCGGAAGGGGCCGTGAACGAGCAGGGAGCCCACGAGCCAGAAGGCGACGAGCGTGACCGCGACGCCGAAGAGCACCCCCAGCGCCGAATCGACGCCTCCGAGGCGCGCGCGGCGCGCGAGCGATCCGAAGCGGTGGCCGAGCATGAAGCCGAGGAGCTGGCCCAGCGACAGCCCCACCACGACCGCACCCAGAGCGATGAGCGCCCCTTCGAGCCCCGCACGGTCGGTGACCGCGGACGCGATGCGCGGGCCGAGGGCGATGCCCGCGAGGAGCCCGAGGAGCCCGCCGCCCAGCTCGAAGGCCTGGCCGAGCAGGCCCCGGCGCCACCCCCGCGCGGCCGCCGCCGATGCGACCAGCGCCACGACGACGTCCACCAGCGACATCAGTCGATCCCGAGACCCGTCTGCAGGGCTCGGAAGGTAAGACCGAAGATCACGAATCCCGCGACACCGAACACGGCCCACGAGAGCCCCTCGTTGCGGCGCGCCCACGAGTGCGCGAGCGCAAGCACGACGACGGGCGCACCGATGCCGTAGGCGTAGTGCAGCCACACGGGCCCGTTCGACGCCGGCTGGCGCCCCAGAACGAGGAGAACCAGCCCCACGACCGCCTGGACCGCGAGCAGGACCTGCATCACCGCGACCGCGTTCCAGAAGCCCTGGCCCGGAGCCTTGTTGCGCACGAACGCGACGAGGGCCCACAGGGGCAGCAGCGCCCATCCCGCCGGCACCACGTACGCGATGAGACGGTGGATGTCGTCCACGCGATGAGGTTAGGGCGCGCCGCCTGCGAGCGCGCGCAGGCGAGGGACGCACGCGTCGATCACGGTCTCGACCGACCGCTGCACGGCGGCGCGCGCGGCGTGCGACTCGGCCCGGGCGGGCTCGTCCTCGAGCCAACCCGCGGGGATCCTGTCGGGCGCGCCGCACATGGCCGCGAAGTGGATCGTCCACACCTTGGGCACGACGGTGGTCGCCTGGTACCCGCCCCCGCCGGTCGCGACCCAGCGACCGTGCGCGAACCGATGCGCGGCATCGTGCAGGAGCTGCGCGATGCGGGGATACGCGCCCATCGTGAGGCCGAGGTAGGCGAGGGGGTCGCCGTGATGCGTGTCGGCCCCCAGCTGCGTCAGCAGGAGATCCGGCCGGAACGCATCCGCGAGCGCGACCAGCACGCGCTCCAACGCCCACAGATAGTCCCCGTCGCCCGTGCCGGGCTCGAGAGGGACGTTGGCCGATGTCCCGCGCGCGCGCCCCTCTCCGGTCTCGTCCTCGAAACCCGTCCCGGGGTAGAGGGTGCGCCCGGACTGATGCAGCGACACCGTCAGGACGCGGGGCTCGTCGTAGAAGATCCACTGCACGCCGTCGCCGTGATGGACATCGACATCGACGTACATCACGCGCCACGCCGGTCGCAGCGCGAGCACCTTCGCTATCGCGACCGCGGGATCGTCGTAGATGCAGAACCCGCTCGCCTCTCTGCGGCGCGCGTGGTGGAGTCCCCCCGCCGGGTTGAAGGAGTGCGCGGCGCGGCCCTCGGCGACGAGCTCGGCGGCGACTATCGACGCGCCGCAGACGGCGGCGGACGCATCGTGCATGCGGGCGAAGATCGGGTCGTCCGGTGTGCCGAGGCCGAACTCCAGGCCCGCCCAGGGTTCCATCCGCCCCTCGTCGATCGCGCGCACCGCGGCGACCAGCTCGGGGTCGTGGACGGACGTGATCTCGTCCTCGGTCGCGGATCGAGACGCCACCTCGGAAACGTGCGGCAGCTCGGTGAGGCGCAGCTCTCGTATGCGGTCGTAGGTCAGAAGCACGCGCTCCGGCCTGAGGGGATGGTCGGGACCGAAGTCGTAGGCGCGCGCGATGTCCTCGACCGTCACCAACGCGACCGCTTCGCCGGTCGTCGTAGCTCCCTCCGGTTGCCTCGGGCGCCCCCGGGACGGGGCGAGCGGTCGCTTATCATTGCAGGTCGACGCCGCGCGACGAGAGGAGCTCCGTGGTCAGTCGAAGCCTGCTGTGGGCCTCCGAGAGACCGTCCGTCGAGCGCTTCGTCACCGGCTCCCGGCTCACCCGCCCCGTGGTGCAGCGCTTCGTCGCGGGCCACGAGCTCGACGACGCGATCGCCGCGATACGACAGCTGAACTCGAAGGGTATCGACGGCATCCTCGACCTCCTCGGCGAGGGCGTGAGCGACCCCTCGGGTGCGGAGGCGGCGTCGCGCGACTACCTCGCGGCGATCAAGAGGATCGAGGAGACCGGGATCCGCACCACCGTGTCTGTCAAGCTGACGCAACTGGGGCTGGCGTTCGACAAGGGCGCCTGCATCGATCATCTCCGCCGCCTGGCCGCGGAGGCGGCCGCGGCCGGCACCTCCGTCGAGGTCGACATGGAGCAATCGAGCTTCGTCGCCGACACGCTCGACGTCTACCGGGTGCTGCAATCCGACTATCCCGACATGCGCGTGGCGATGCAAGCGTGCCTGCGGCGGACCCCCGTGGACCTCGAGACGATGGCCGAGCTCCAGCCGCGGGTCCGATTGGTCAAGGGCGCGTACGCGGAGCCTCCAGAGATCGCGTACCAGAGCCGCAAGGAGGTCGACCGACAGTACGCGTTCCTCGTCGATTGGCTCTTCGAGCGAGGGTGCGACCCGGCGATCGCCAGCCACGACGGCAAGCTCCTCGAGCACGCGAAGCGCGCTGCCTCCTCGAGCGGGGCGGGGCGCGAGGGGTTCGAGATACAGATGCTGTACGGCATCCGGCGAGAGCTGCAAGAGCAGCTGGCGCGCGAGGGCCACCGCGTCAAGGTCTACGTCCCCTACGGGTCGGCCTGGTATCCGTATCTCACACGCCGCCTCGCCGAGCGGCCCGCGAACATGCTCTTCTTTCTGCGCGCGCTCGTGCGCGACTGAGGAGGCGCTCCCGCGGCGTCAACGAGGTAGCGCGAGAAAAGGCCCCAGAAACCTTCCCCGCCCGGGCCTCGTGCACTTCCCCACACACGAGGTCCGACCGGCTCCGGCTTCTGGGACCTAGTGCCCCGAGGAACGATCCGGGGAGGTCGGGAGACTTCGCTCAGCTTGCCCCTCGGGACGAGCGAGAACATAGCCACCGGCACGCGCGGCGGTCAACGCCGCGACTTCCCAGGTAGGGACACAAACGTCCTGGTCAGGCGCTCCTTCGAATTCTTCGCGCGCTGAGGACTTTTCCTCGCGCTCTGCGCGCGACGTCAACAGGTGCAGGCCTGGGGCCATCCCTCTCGCACGAGACACTCGTACAGCTCGAACAACGCGGCCGACGTCGCGTCCCAAGAGAACCGCCGAGCCGCGTGGACCGCGGCCGCCGACAGCGACGCCCGCAGCCCGTCGTCCTCGAGCAGCGATCTCAGCCGGGCAGCAAACTCGGCGGGGTCCCGGCTGTCGACGAGGAAACCAGAGACGCCGTCGCGCACGATGTGAGACAGGCCGCCGACCGCGGTCGCCACCACCGGCGTCCCGCACGCATGCGCCTCGAGTGCGGAGAGCCCGAAAGACTCCGAGTGCGAGCACATCACGACGACGTCGGCGGCTCGGTAGAACAGCGGCAGGCGCGCGTGGGGCTGCGGGCCCAGGAACCGGACCCTGTCGGCGACGCCGAGAGCGTCGGCGAGAGCGCGCAAGCGCGTCACCTCCTCCTCGCCCGCCTCCCCGCTGGCGCCGCCCACCACCAAGAACACGACGTCTCGATTCAGCTCCCGCACGAGCCGCTCCAGCGAGCGCAGCGCCAGCGAGAGCCCCTTGAGAGGCTGCAGCCTCCCCGCGTAGAGCATCACCGCCTCGTCGCCGAGCCCGAGCTCGGCCCGGGCCGACGCGGGGTCGCCGGGACGGAAGAGGTCGTGGTCCACGCCGGGGTGAACGGTCTTGAGCCGGTCGTGCGAGACGCCGTAGAGACAGGAGAGCTGGCGCCATTCCTCGTCCGTCGACGCGATCAGCACGTCGGCCGCGCCCATCACCTCCTCCTCCCCGCGGATCCGCGACGCGGGCTCGGGCACGTCGCCGGGAGCGAGGAACTGGTTCTTGACGCGCGCCAGCGTGTGCTGCGAATGAACGAACGGCGCGTCCCATGCTCGGGCGAGCGACAGGCCCGCCAACCCCGACTGCCAGTAATGGGAATGGACCACGTCGTAGCGCACCCGCTGGCCGAGCGCGAACGCCCCGATGCCGGATGCGAAGTCCCCCACGTAGGTCCGGAGCGCATCCTTCGAGATCGGCGCGCGCGGCCCCGCGTCGATCGAAAGGACACGCACGCCGGGAGCGAGCCACGACACCGGACGCGAGTCCGCGGTCGCGCGTGTGAAGACGTCGGTATGGAGGCCTAGCTCCGCGAGCGACTCGGCGACCTCGCGCACGTACACGGTCATCCCGCCTGCGTCGCCGGCCCCGGGCTCCACGAGGGGAGAGGCGTGGTACGCGACGACGGCGACCCTGCGCAGCATGGTCACGGGATGCTACGGCCCCTCGTTGCGGATCCTCACGTTGTGCAGGGGAACCGCCTGCGCGCCCAGTTGGTACTTGTATCGCTCCGGTCCGCGCAGGAAGTCGAAGAGCTCGATCCCTTCGCCGATCGCCCGCTTCACGAGCTCGGCGACGAGAACGAAGCCGGGAGAGAGGCGGCTGGCGTCCGGCTCGAAGGCCGAGTTGTACAGGTAGAAGCGGTTCTCGACCTGGAAGCCGAACGTTGCCGCGATCGCGCGCTCCCCTATCTCGAGCAGGTCGAGCCGCAGCCACCCCAAGGGTACGAAAGCGTGCGCGAGGCGGCGAAAGAAGGTCGCGATCTCCGGACGCATGAAGTGGCCCTTGTGGCCCTCGGCTCCGCGGTGCATGTCGAAGAAGGTCTCGAGGTCGCGCTCGAGCGTCGACTCGGTCGCGGCCCGGACCATCGCGTCGGGATGCTCGCGTCCGAGGCGGCGCATCTTGCGGCGCAGCTCGTGGCGCTCCTTCGAGCCGAGGCGGGCCACATAGCCGTCCCAGTCGCCGACCAAGGGGAGCACGGCGGAGGTCTCCTCCTGGTCGAGGGCGAAACCGTAGCCCTTGCGGTCGGCATGGTCCACGAGGACCTCGGCGAACCCGAAGGGCACCGGCATGTTGTGCGCGTCCAGCTCGTCCCAGGCGAGATCGGTGCTCGCGAGCCACGACACGAGCGTCCGAGCCACGACGTCGCGGTCGTCGGGCGCGCACACGGGACCCAGGTAATCGGTCAGGTCGATGCCGCCCACGAAGCGCAGGACCCTGCGCTCGTCTTCGAGCTTGCGATACAGAGGCACGATCGCGACGACATCGTCGTCGCGCCGCATCGTCAGCACGATGAGCTCCTTGCCGGTGTGGAACTCCTCCCACCACGAACGGCTCCACTCCGGTGTGGCGAAGATGTGCCTGTCCGGATCGCGGCGCAGGAGATCGCGCCACTCCGGGAGGTCGAAGCAGGTCGCGTCGCGACTGACGTCTACTGCGAGGGCTGCGGTCGCGGTCATCCCACCCCGGAACGCGCGACCAGGCGGATTATTCCCGTGTCAGGGCGGAGGTGGGGTCGGCCTCCCCGGTCTGGTAGCGACGGACTATCTCGGCCTGGATGAGGTCCATGACCTCCTGGACGGCACGGCGGCGCACCGACACGGTCCGCTCGTGGTCCGTGAGCGTGACGAGGATCCGCTCGATCTCCTCGGTTCCGAGCGTGGTGAGGCGCGCCAGCGTCTGCTCGCCGACGATCTCCTCGATCCTGCGCCTCGGGACGTCTGCGTTGCGGGGGATCGAGTAGTCGGGCGCACGCTCGGGGAGGCGCTCGGCGCCGCCGCCCGCCTCCCCCGCGAGGATCTGAGGAAGGCGCTCGAGCAGGTCCTCGCTCCCCTGGCCCTCGCCGCTGCGCCGCCGCAGCTCCGCTCGCAGGATGTCCATGCGCGCCTGACACAGGCGTCGCTCGAACGAGAGCTCGTTCTCGCCCTCTTTGCTCTCGCTGCGCATCGCGCGCAGCTCCTCGATCGAGCGCTGATCGAGGCCCCTCGCGAAGGACGGGTCGCTGACGCGCTCCACCAGCCGTCGCCTGGGCTCGGTCACGTACCCAGGTTACCGCGCCGCGGCCCCAGTCCCAAGATTTCCCGGGCTATCGCGGGGGTCGCGATCTCCCGCCCCGCCGCGCGCGCGATGCCGGCGACGCGCTCGACGAGCTGGGCGTTGGACGCGGCCAGGACCCCCGGCTCGACGTAGCGCACGTCCTCGAAGCCCGTACGCACGTGACCGCCTCGCGTCACCGCCGCGCGCGCAACGGCCTCGAAGCTCCTGCCGATCCCCGTCGCGCTCCACGTCGACCCTGCGGGGAGGTGCGCCGCAAGGAACGGGACCGAGTCGTCCCACGCCGGCATCGCACCGGGAACGCCGAGCACGAAGTCGAAGTGGCGGTGGTGGTCGTCTCCGTGCCGACGGAGGAGACGTTCCGCGTTGGCGATCATGCCCGCGTCGAAGATCTCGAACTCCGGGACGATCCCGAGCTCGCGCATCCTTCTGTAGAAGCGCGTGACGAGCGGCTCGGGGTTCCAGAAAACCTCGGACCCGAAGTTGGTGGTGCCCGTGGTGAGCGAAGCCATCGGAGGCCGCAGCTCGAGGGGTGCGATGCGCGCCTCCTCGGAGTCGCCCACGGCGCCTCCGCTCGTGAACTGCACGACGAGGTCCGAGGCCGTGCGTATCGCATCGAACGCGGCGCGGAACGCGCCCACGTCCATCGTCGGCTCGCCGTCCGGGCCGCGCACGTGGAGGTGGTAGATGGACGCGCCCGCGCGTTCGCATGCGGCCGCGTCCGCGGCGATCTCGTCGGGCGCTATCGGCAGGGCAGGCTGCTGGGCGCGCGTGATCTCCGCGCCGATGCCCGCAACCGTGACGACGAGCGGGTCCAAGTGGCCCGGGTCAGCAGAGCGATGCGACGAGGGGGTACGGGTTGACCGGCGCCCCGCCCCCGGGGTGGTACTCGAAGTGCAGATGGGGCGTCCCGGCCGCGTTGCCGGTGTCGCCGACGGTGGCGATCTGCTCGCCCGCGGCGACGTGGCCCCCCTCGACGAGGTTGGTCTGGTTGTGCATGTACCAGTAGGCGTTGCCGTCGTCGCCGGAGAGGAAGATCATGTAGCCGCCGCTCCCGTCGTAGGCGGCGTAGGTGATCGTCCCCGATGTGATCGCGACGATGGGCGTCCCGTAGGCCGCCATCATGTCGACGCCCACGTGGGTGTGGCCGTCGCGCGGCGCGCCCCAGCTGTCCACGAACGAGACCGGCCCCGCGACGGGGCAGACCATCCCTCCCCCCGACGGCAGGGAGACGGGCGCCGCCGTCCCGCCGGCCGGAGAGGCCGTCGCGGCCGCCGCGTCCTCGCGACGGGCCGCCTCGCGCGCGAGGCGCGCCTTGAGCTCGTCGTACTCCGCGGCGACGTCGTCGAACTGGCTCTGGAGCCTGTCCGACTCGCGCGCGAGGTCCTCCCGCGCGGCGACGAGCTCGCGCGTCCTCTGTTCCAGGGCGCGCGCGAGCGCCTCCGACTCGAGCTCCGCCCGGGCGAGCGACACGAACACGCCCGCCTCTTCCTGCGACACCGCGCTGAGCATCTCGGCCCGGTCGGACAGCTCGGAGAGGTCGTCGGATGTGAACAGCACCTCGAGCACCTCGGTCCCGCCGCTGCGGTAGAGCTCGTCGGCGCGCTCGCCGGCGCGCTCCTGGAGGCGCGCCCGGCGCACCCGGAGGACCTCGATGCGGGCGTTGATCGTGCCTATCCGGCTCCGGGCCTCGTCGGCCTGGGTGCGCAGCTCCTCGATCCGCTCGGTGGTCGCGTCGAGCTCGTCCTGGATCTCCTTCATGCGCTCGCGCAGGCCCTCGAGCGTCGACTGACCCGAGGCGCCCGGTGCGGTGATCAGCAGACACGCCGCTGCGAGCGCGACCGCGCCGGCCCTGCGCACGGCCCTGTGAGGGAAGCAACCACCGGACACGGGGCCCGACGCTAGCACAGGGGTCCTGCGCCCCGAGGGCGCGCCGGTGCGGCTCGTAGACTGGCCCGATGAGGGGAGTCGAGGACTACCTCGAGGAGATCAAGCGCCTCGAGGAGGACGGCGAGCGCATCACCGCGACGGTGCTCGCCCGCATCCTCGACGTGTCTCTCCCGTCCGCATCCGAGATGCTCAAGCGCCTCGCCTCGGAGGGCTACCTCGTGCGCCAGCAGGGAGGGTCGATCCTGCTCACGCCCGAGGGACGTCGCCTCGCCCACACGATGCTGCGGCGCCACCGTCTCGTGGAGTGCCTCCTCACCGAGGTCCTCGGCATGGAGTGGTACGAGGTCCACGGCGAGGCGCACAAGCTCGAGCACGCCATCTCGGCCCGCGTCGAGGAGGCGCTGGCCAAGGCCCTCGAGTACCCCGACTACTGTCCCCACGGCCACCCCATCTGCCCCGTCGACCTCCGGAGCACCGTTCGCCTCAGCGAGCTGGACACGGGCGAGGCCGGCGTCGTGGCCCAGATCTCCGAGCTGAACGAGGACGTCCTGCCCTACCTCGACGGCCTCGGGGTCCGCCCGGGCGCGCGGGTCGCGGTCAAGGACGCCGCCCCGCTCCAGGGCCCCCTCTCGATCGAGACGGAGGAGTCCGTCGTGTCGCTGGGCCGGGAGCTCGCGGCGGTGATACGCGTCACCGCCGAGGCGGCCCCCGTCGCTCGCGGACGATCGCGCGCGGAGCCGGAGACGGGGTCTATCTGACCCTCCGCGGAGGGGGGCGCTAGCGTCGCTCGAGCGCCTTCCGCACGAGGTCGAGGTCGTGCGGCCACGCCCACTCAAGCCCCTCGAGGTCCTCGAGCGTGACCCAGTGCACGGCCTCGACGTCGTCGCGCGGCTCGGGGTCGCCGGCTGCCAGCCGGGCCCGGAACCCCATTGAGACGAGCCAGTCCCCGTCCTCGCCGTAGCGGTGGACCGCGGTCTGGACGTAGTCCTCCTCCGCGACGTCGATCTCGACCCCGAGCTCCTCGCGCACCTCCCTCTTGAGGCCGTCCACGGGCCGCTCGCCCACGTTGAGGAAGCCTCCGGGGACGTCGATCCTGCCCTTGAACGGCTCGTGGGCCCTCACCGCGACCAGAGCCCTGCCGGAGTCCACGATCGCGGCCCCGACCGTGGGGGCGGGGTTGCGGTACCAGACCCGCCCGCACGACGGGCAGCGCCAGGTTCCCTCCCCATCCGGCGCGCCGAGGCGCGCGCCGCACGAGGGGCAGTAGAGGAACGGCTTCACCTGGCGCGCGAGGGCGCGGCGCGTCGGCCGAGCTCGGCCTCCTGGAACCGGGCGAGCACGAAGAGAAGGTCCGAGACGCGGTTGAGGAAGCGCAGGATCTCCGGATCGGGGACCTGACCGGTCCGGTCCATGGCCACGGCGCGCCGCTCGGCGCGCCGGACCACCGTGCGCGCGAGGTCGAGGCCGGCGGAGGAGGGGGTCTCGCCCGGAAGCACGAACTCGGCGGGGAGGGGGTGCTCCGCCACGAGCGCATCGATGTCCGCCTCGGCGCGCGCCGCCATCTCCGGGGTCACCTTGGAAACCCCTTCCTGGAGCTTCGCCTGGTTGTCTGCGGAGGTGGCGAGTTGAGCGCCGACGACGAACATCTCCCGCTGCAGCCGCACGACGATCTCCTCAACGCGTGGGCAGAGGCCGCCCGCGCGCGCGAGCCCGAGGCAGGCCACGGCCTCGTCGAGCGTCCCGTAGACGTCGGTGCGGGGGTCGTCCTTGGGCACACGTCCCCCGTAGAGGAGGCCGGTGGTCCCGTCGTCGCCCTTCTTGGTGTAGATCCGCACGAACAGGGACCCTATCCGTCCTCAACCACGTATCTCTATATGCTTGTAGTCCCCTCTCTATATGCTTGTGGTCCCCGCACCGGACGACGACGGGGACTCGACAAGGAGGCCGCCTTGCGCACGCGCCGCATGAACCTGCTCACATCGGTCCTCGTGGTGCTGGCCTTCCTCGCAGCGGCCTGCGGGGGAGGCGATCCCGCCGAGACGGGCGGAGGCGGTGACGGAGGCGAGGGGGGCGGCGGCACCTCCGCCGCGTTGGCGTTCGACGTCGGCGGGCTCGGCGACCAGTCCTTCAACGACGCCGCCTACAAAGGGCTCCAGGACGCGATCGACGAGGGCATCGTCAGCGAGGGCGATACCGACTACATCGAGCCGAACGCCAGCGGGTCCAACCGGGACGACAACGTCGTCCTCCTCGCCGAAGAGGGGTTCGATCTCGTGGTCGCGGTCGGCTTCGCCTTCTCGCCCGGCATCGACGAGATCGCTCCGGAGCACCCCGACACCGACTTCGCGGTCGTCGACGGCTTCGCGGCGGAAGCCGACAACGTCGCCAACCTGACCTTCAAGGAGCACGAGGGCTCCTTCCTCGTCGGCGCGGCCGCCGCGCTCAAGTCCGAGGCGGGCACGATCGGGTTCCTCGGCGGCCAGAAGGGCACGGGCCTCATCGAGAAGTTCGAGGCGGGCTACGTTGCCGGCGCCCAGGAAGTGAACCCCGACATCGAGGTGCTCGTGGAGTACATCGGCGACTCGACGCAGGCGTTCAACGACCCGACCAAGGGCGAGGCCCTGTCGGCCAAGATGTACGACGCGGGCGCCGACGTCGTCTACCACGCGGCCGGGGCCTCGGGGGCGGGTCTCTTCAAGGCCGCGGTCGAGGCCAACAAGTGGGCGATCGGGGTCGACTCCGACCAGTCGCTCACCGCGAGCCCGGAGCAGCGCAAGCTGATCCTGACGTCCATGCTCAAGCGCGTCGACACCGCGGTCCACGACGCGATCCAGCAGGTCGACCAGGGACAGTTCAAGAGCGGCACCCAGGTATTCGGCCTCGCCGAAGAGGGCGTGGGCTACGCGGTGAACCAGTACAACGACAACGACCAGCTGCTCAGCAAGGACATCCAGTCACAGCTGGAGGACCTCAAAGAGCAGATCATCAACGGCGACATCACCGTTCCCACGGAGCCGTAGAGCCGGCGACGGCAAGGGGGGCGCCGGGGGCGAGGGTGTGAGGCCGGAGCAGCCCACGGGCGCGCGCCCGTCCGGTCGGTCCCACACCACCTCGTCCGCGGCCGCGCGCCGGGAGCCCGCCGACGGCGAGCCCTTCATCGAGCTCGTCGGCGTGACGAAGCGCTTCCCCGGGATCGTCGCGAACGATGCCGTCGACCTGACCCTTCGGACGGGCGAGATACACGCGCTCGTGGGCGAGAACGGCGCGGGCAAATCCACTTTGATGCGCGTGCTCTACGGGCTCTATCCACCCGACGGGGGCAGCATCCGCGTCAAGGGCAAGGAGGTCCGGATCGGCTCGCCCCGAGATGCGATCGCGTTAGGGATCGGCATGGTGCACCAGCACTTCATGCTCGTCGACCGGTTCACGGTGGCCGAGAACGTCATCCTCGGCGCCGAGGGCAGCGCTCTGCTCGAGACCGCCCGCGCCGAGAAGGAGATCGGCGAGCTCGCCCGCACGTACGGGTTCTCCATCGATCCCGGGGAGCGGGTGGAAGACCTCTCCGTGGGCGAGGAGCAGCGGGTGGAGATCCTCAAGGCTCTCTATCGCGGCATCGATGTCCTCATCCTCGACGAGCCGACCGCGGTGCTGACCCCGGCGGAGACGAGGGATCTCTTCGTCAACCTGCGCAACCTCAAGGAGGATGGCAAGACCATCGTTTTCATCTCGCACAAGCTCGACGAGGTGCTCGAGATCGCGGACCGCATCACGGTACTGCGTCGGGGCAAGGTCGTGGGTGAGACGACCCCGGCGCAGACCTCGAAGGAGAAGCTCGCCGAGATGATGGTCGGCCGCGAGGTCCTCTTTCGGCTCGACAAGCCCGATGTCGAAACGGGGCCGCCGATCCTCCAGGTCGAGGGGCTCTCGGTCGGCAACGAGCTGCACGACGTCAGCTTCGAGGTGCGGGGAGGAGAGGTCCTCGGCGTCGCGGGGGTCGAGGGCAACGGGCAGCGGGAGCTCGCCGAGGTCCTCGTGGGCCTCATCGAGCCCACGTCGGGCCGCATCTTGCTCGACGGCAGGGACATCACGCGTCTCGATTGCGCGCAGTGCCGCAAACACGGGATCGCGTTCGTCCCGGAGGACCGCCACGAGCGCGGCTTGGTGCTCAGCATGTCGCTGTGGGAGAACTCGGTTCTCGGCCAGCAGACGAACGAGCGCTACGCGGGCAACTGGGGCCTGCTCGCGATCAAGAAGATCAAAGACCTCGCCACCCGCCTTATCAGGGAGTTCGACGTGCGCACACGCGGCATCGGCGTCGCTGCGAGCACGCTATCGGGGGGCAACCAGCAGAAGCTGATCCTGGCGCGCGAGCTCGAAGAGGACCCTCGCTTCCTCATCGCCCACCAACCCACCCGCGGGCTCGACGTCGGGGCTATCGAGTTCGTCTGGAAGCAGCTCGTCGATCAAAAGGAGGCGGGGCGCGCCGTGCTGCTTATCTCGGCCGAGCTGGACGAGATCTACGAGCTGTCGGACCGCATCATCACTCTGTACGAGGGACGGATCACGGGCGAGTACGCGCCCGACGCCCCCATCGAGGAGATCGGGATGGGCATGACCGGCGGACGGGTCGAGGAGAAGGCGAGCTAGTGGCGACCGCGGCGGAGGCTGCCGCACCCCCGCGCCGGCCGGCGTGGATCGACCACGTCATCGGCCAGGGACTCGCCCTGTTGGGGGCGTTCCTCTTCGCCGTCCTGATCGGCAGCATCATCATCGTCCTCTACGGCGAGGACCCCTGGATCGCGTTCCTCACGGTGTGGCGCTTCTCGACGGCGCGCCCCCAGGACTTCGCGCAGGTGCTCGAGAACGCGACCCCCCTCATCTTCTCAGGGCTCGCGGTCGCGGTCGCATTCAAGGCGGGCCTGTTCAACATCGGCGTGGAAGGCCAGTACATCGTGGGCATGGCCGCCGCTGCAGCCGCGGCGCTGCACCTCGACTTCCTCCCCGGACCGCTTCTCCTGCTCGCAGTCATCGTCGCGTCCGTGCTGGGCTCGATGGCGTGGGCGTTCGTGCCCGCGTTCCTCAAGGTCAGGACCGGCGCCCACGAGGTCGTCACGACGATCATGATGAACGGGATCGCGATCAGCTTCGTCGCGTGGCTGATCCTTCATCCGCTCCGCAGCACCGGGAGGCAGCTCGTCGACCTCCGCACCGACCTCTTCCCTCGAGACGCGCTCATGCCGACCGTCGCCAGCGGCCTCGGCCTCGAGACGATCCCCGAGTCCGTGCACCTCACGTGGTTCTTCCTCGTCGCCCTCGTCGCCTGCGTCGCGGTGTGGTTCCTGCTCTTCCGCACGCGCCTCGGGTACGAGGTGCGCGCGGTCGGGTCGTCGGCGCGCTCGGCTGAGGCAGGTGGGGTCTCGATCGGCGCCACGCAGATCAAGATCTTCCTCATCTCCGGGGCGCTGGCGGGATTCGTGGGTCTCAACCACATCCTCGGCGACAAGGGCTACCTCGGGTCCAACTACGAGACGGGGCTGGGGTTCGCCGGCATCACGGTCGCGTTCCTCGGGCGCAACAGCCCGATCGGCATCCCGCTCGCGGCGATCCTGCTCGGCATGCTGCTGCGGGGCCAGGACGGCATCGCCGTCACCACCGAGCTGCCCACGGAGATCCTCATCATCCTTCAGGGCGTGCTCATCCTCTCGGTCGTGATCGCCTACGAGCTCGTGTCGCGCGCGCTCGCGCGCCGGCGCCAGCGCGAGGTAGCCGAGGGCGCGGCCTGATGCCGCTCATCGACCTCGGCGCCGCGATCGCCCTCGGGCTGCGCTACTTCACGATCATCTACTTGACGGGCCTCGGCGGCCTCTACAGCGAGCGCTCGGGGATCGTCAACATCGGCCTCGAGGGCATCCTCATAATCGGCACGGTCATGGGCGCGTGGGGGTCGGTCGAGTACGGCCCCTTTGCGGGACTGATCATCGGCGCGGGCTCGGGCCTGCTGTTCTCGATGATCGACGCCATCGCCACGGTCACCTTCCGGGTCGATCACATCGTGTCGGGCGTCGTCATCAACGTCGTCGCGATCGGGCTGGCGCGCTTCCTCGCCCAGCTCTTCTTCGGCCAAGCAACGCAGTCGGACCCGGGCATCCCCGACTTCGGCACGATCAGCGTCCCGGTGCTCAGCTCGCTGCCGCTCGGGCTCGGGCAGGCCTTCAAGGGCATGTCCCCGGTCCTCCCGGTCGCGTTCCTCGTCACGATCCCGGCGGTCTTCATGCTCTACCGGACGCGCTTCGGGCTGCGCCTGCGCTCCGCCGGCGAGAACCCGGAGGCGGCGGTCACGGTCGGCGTGCGCGTGGCGCCGCTTCGCTACGCCGGCGTCGGCATCTCCGGCGCGCTGGGCGGATTCGCGGGCGCCTTCCTCGCCATCGAAATCAACGGCCTCTTCCGCGAGGGGCAGACCCAGGGCCTCGGTTTCATCGCCCTCGCCGCGCTCATCCTGGGGAACTGGCAGCCTCTTCGGCTCATGATCGCGTCGCTGCTGTTCGGCTTCGCACAGGCGATACCGCTCAGGCTCAACGACGCTCCGGTGATCTCGCTGTTGCCCGAGGAGTTCATCCGCATGATCCCCTACGTCGTCACGATCATCGCGATCGCGGGCTTCGTCGGGCGGGTTCATCCGCCGGCCGCGGCGGGGCGCGCCTACGAGGGCGCGAGCGCGACGTGACGACCGGCGATGTCGACTGGGAGCGCCTGCGGGACGAGGCCGCCGACGCGATGACGCGTGCCTACGTCCCCTACTCGCACTTCCCCGTCGGGGCCGCGGCGCTCGTCGACGACGGTCGCGTCGTGACCGGGTGCAACGTCGAGAACGCCTCCTACGGCCTCACGCTGTGCGCCGAGTGCGGGATCGCATCTCGTCTGCACGACTCAGGAGGCGGGCGACTCGTCGCGATCGCGGTGGTCGACTCGCAGCGGCGGCCGTTGACCCCGTGCGGGCGCTGCCGGCAGCTGCTGCTCGAGATGGGCGGTCCCGCGCTCCTCGTCGACACCGAGGACGGGGCCGTGCGCATCGACTCGCTCCTGCCGGGCGCGTTCTCCTCCGACGTGCTCGCGCAGCGCAGCACGGGCTAGGCCTCGGTTCGTGCACGCCGTCGACGTCATCCGGACCAAGCGCGACGGCGGGCGCCTGAGCGACGAGCAGATCCGCTGGTTCATCGACGCCTACACCGCCGGCGAGGTCGCCCACGAGCAGGCCGCGGCCCTGTTGATGGCGATCGTCTGGCGCGGCCTCGAGCCCGGCGAGCTGGCGACGTGGACCGCGGCGATGATCGCCTCGGGCGAGCGCCTCGACCTCGCCTCGATCGAGCGGCCGACCGTGGACAAGCACTCGACCGGCGGCGTCGGCGACAAGGTGTCGCTCGTGCTCGCCCCGCTCGTGGCCGCGTGCGGGGCCGCCGACCCGATGCTGTCGGGGCGGGGTCTCGGCCACACCGGGGGCACGCTCGACAAGCTGGAGGCGATCCCGGGCTTCCGCGTCGACCTCGACGCGGACGAGATGCGCTCCGTGCTCGCGCGCGTCGGCTGCGTCATCTGCGCCGCGGGGCCCGGCCTCGCGCCCGCGGACAAGAAGCTCTACGCCCTGCGCGACGTCACCGGCACGGTCGAGTCGATCCCGCTGATCGCGTCCTCGATCATGTCCAAGAAGATCGCCGAGGGCACCGACGCGCTCGTGCTCGACGTCAAGGTCGGCTCGGGGGCGTTCCTTCCCGACGTCGGCACCGCGCGCCGCCTTGCCGAGACGATGGTCGAGCTCGGGGCCGCGCACGGCGTGAGGACGTCGGCGCTGTTGACGGACATGGAGGCGCCCCTGGGGCGCGCCGCCGGCAACGCGGTCGAGGTCGAGGAGTCGATCGAGACGCTCTCGGGACGAGGACCCGACGACCTCGTCGAGGTGACGCTCGAGCTCGCGCGCGAGATGCTCGCTCTTGTCGCGCTCGACGCCGACCCCGCCCGAGCCCTCGAGGACGGCTCCGCCCTCGAGACCTATCGCGCCATGGTGCGCGCCCAATCGGGCGATCCCGAGGCACCGTTGCCCGAGGCCCCCGAGCGCCGCACCTTCGACGCCGCGCGCGGCGGCGTCGTGGCGCGCGTGGACGCGCGTGCGGTCGGGGTCGCGGCATGGCGGTTGGGTGCGGGGCGCGCCCGACTCGGCCACCCGGTGAGCGCGGGCGCGGGCGTGATCTGTCTGCGAAAGCCCGGAGAGGAGGTCGTCGAGGGAGAGCCCGTGCTCGAGCTGAGGGCCGACGACCCGGGCCGCTTCGGACCCGCGCTCGATGCGCTCGCGGGAGCGGTGGAGATCGCCGACGAGGCGCCTCCGCCCCGCCCTGCAGTGGTCGAAAGGATCCGTGCGTGAGCGGCGCGATCGCGCGCGCCACCGGGGTCGAGAGCCACCGCGCCGCGCTCGTGCTGGGCTCGGGGTTGAGCGGGCTCGCCCGCTCTCTCACCGGCGGCGAGCCGGTCCCGTTCGGCGCGATCGAGGGCATGCCGACGTCGACCGTGCAGGGCCACGAGGGCGCGGTGTACTCGGGCGACGTGGGCGGGACGCGGACGCTGGTGTTCGCCGGCCGCGTCCATCTCTACGAGGGCCGCGCGCCCGGCGAGGTCGTGCGGCCGGTCGAGCTCGCGATCGAGGCGGGATGCGACACGATCGTGCTCACGAATGCCGCCGGCGCGATCGACGACTCGCTCGAGATCGGCGCGCCGTGCCTGGTCTCGGACCACCTCAACCTCACCGGCCGCAACCCGCTGCGGGGACCGCACGACGGACGCGGCCCGCGCTTCCTCGACCTCTCCGAGACCTACGACGCCGAGCTGCGGGCCCGGGCGCGCGCGGTCGACCCCGCCCTGCACGAGGGTGTCTACGCGGGACTTCCCGGGCCCACCTACGAGACGCCGGCGGAGGTTCGCATGCTCGCCGCGCTCGGAGCCGACCTCGTGGGGATGTCGACCGTGCTGGAGGCGATCATGGCGCGCTACCTCGGGGCGCGCGTGCTCGGCATATCGGTCGTGACCAACCTCGCCGCGGGCCTCGGAGCCGAGCCGCTCAGCCACGACGAGGTCGCCGACGCGGGACGGCGCGCCGCGGCGCGCCTCGAGGCGCTGTTGCGCGGTGTGCTGGGCGGCCTCTCGCGCTAGATCCGGTTAGAAGCGCGCCTCGAGCAGCGGCGAGGGCTTGTCCGGGTCGTCCGCATCGGTCACGAGGAAGACGTGGATGCGGTCGCCGTCCGGCCGCGCGGTCAATCCCTCGAGCTTCACCTCGACGTCGATCGGCTCCACCATCTCCACGTCTCCGTCGGCGCTCATGATCCCGACCGCGGAACCGAGGACCGGTCCGTCCTCGTAGGAGTCGGCCGTGTCCTCCGCCGACGCCGCGAACACGACGCGACCGTCGGGGAGCGGCGAGGCGTCGGAGAAGGCGAGATCGACCCCGTGGAGCCGGCCGAGCTCGCGCTCCTCCAGGGACCCCAGTGCGGTCGCGGTGAGGGGAGCGCCCTGCTCGAGCGAACCCAGGACCTCCTCAAGGCTCAGGTCGATGATCACGTTCGACCCCGTCCCGTTGTTGCCTCGCTGCAGCAGCCGGAGGGCATCTCCGATCACCGCGGCGCCCTCGATGTTGAGCTGCTCCACGCGTTCGCGCAGCCCGTCGTAGAGGGGCGACAGATCGATGCGACGCGTCGCCGCGGGAGCGCCGTCGGGTCCCAAAGGCACCAGGACCGCGTTGTTGCGCTTGGGACCGGACCCCGACCCGAGCGCGAGGAGCGCGCCGTCGCTCGCGCCGCCGAACGCGGGGAGCAGCGCGAGGCTCTCGAGATCCGCTTTGCCCTCCTTGCGCGCGGCCGGGTCGTCCGGCGTCCGGCCGCCCTCGAGCACGGGGACCGCATAGCCGTCCTGGGCGCCCAGCCGCGGGAACACCGCGAGACGAAGCTCGTCGTCGGCTATGACGTAGAGCGTGTCGTTCAGCTGCTCGAGACTCGACGCCGCGGACACGTGCGGCGGGCCCTCGCTGCGATGGGAGTCGAGGGTCAGCTCGCGCACCTTGCGGACGGGGATCATCGCTCGTGCGTCAGGCGCCCTTCGGATGCCACACGGTCTTCATCTCCATGAAGGCGAGGGCCTCGTAGGGCGACAGTGACTCGTGACGGCTCACGACGCGCTTGACGTTGCCGGCCGCGGCCTCGTCGACGGCCGTGCGGTCGTCCTCGTCCACGCCGGTCGCGTCGAGGGCGTCGACGTCGAGGTGGCTCGCGAGCACCGGCACGAGCTCGGCGCGCCGTCCCGTGAGGATGCTCACCACGCCCGCGGGCACGTCGGAGGTCGCGAGGCACTCGCCGAGCGCGATCGCCGGCAGGGGCGCGCCCTCCGAGGCGAGCGCGACCACGGCGTTGCCCCCGCACAGCGCGGCCGCGAGCCGCTCGACGAGCCCCCCGAGGACCGGCTGCTCGGGCGCGACGAGGCCGACCACGCCGGTCGGCTCGGGGACCGAGAGGTTGAAGTAGGGGCCCGCGACCGGGTTGAGGCTCCCCATGATCTGGGCCAGCTTGTCGGCCCAGCCCGCGTAGTGGACCCAGGCGTCGATCGATGCCTCGACCTCCTCCGCCGCGTCGGCCCCGGGCGACAGGCGGCGCACCTCCTCGATCAGCTCGGCGCGCCGCGCCTCCATCACCTCGGCGACGCGATAGAGGACCTGCCCCCGGTTGTAGGCGGTCGCACCCGCCCACCCCGGCC
>DATADD010000078.1:0-11012 GCA_036258675.1 Actinomycetota bacterium
GGCGTTCTCGGCTATCTCCCGAGCAACCCGAGAACGCCTTTCTGTCCGGGGTCTTCTACGACGGGGTCGACCTGCGCCACTTCGCCCGGTGGTCCCGGGGCATACCGGTCGAGGTCGCGGTCGCCCTCGGGCTGGGGGACCCTCCCGAGTTCGACGGGGTCGCGTGCGCGCGGTGCGGCAACCGCTTCCGGACCGAGTTCGACCACCATGAGCCCCACGCCGCAGGGGGTCCCGTGTCGACGACGAACATCGACCCCCTCTGCTGGAGCTGCCACCAGGACAAGACGGCGCGGGAGCGAGAGGCTGGCAAGTTGAGGCCGCCTCCGGGTGGAAGAGGCAAGAGGAAGACGCACTGCATGGCGCACCGGAGGAATCCGCCCGACCCGTGACATGAAAGCCGTTGCTGTGCCGGTCTCCTTCAGTGGATCGGTCTGGAAAGGGGAGGCATCTAGCGCGTCCGAACCTCCGGGCGCGGCGCGCCGGTCAGCGGATCAGGGCTATCGGCGCGCCGGTCTCGACCGCCTCCCCGGGGGCGACCCTCAGCTCGGCCACGGTCCCGTCGACGTGGGCGAGGATCGAGTTCTCCATCTTCATCGCCTCGAGCACGCACACGACTTCGCCCGCCGACACCTCGTCGCCCTCGGCGACGAGGACCTTGACGATCGTCCCCTGCATCGGCGCCACGAGGGCGTCCGAGGCGCCGCCCTGCAGCGCCCGGCGCGCCGCGGGAGGAGAGGGCTTGCGGGGGCGCGCGGCCTCGTCGAGGTGCTCGCGCGCGACGACGTCGAACCGCTTTCCGCCGACCTCCACCCCGAAGCGGCGGAGCGCCACCCGCGGCCGCGGCGCGCTCCTCCCGGGGGGCGGGCCCCCCGGGGCGTCGCCGGACGCCGCCAGGGACGAGAGGTCCATCTCGTTCTCGACCGTCCCCGTGTGGTAGCGGCCCTCGACGAAGCGCTCGTCGGAGAGCATCAGCTGGTGCCATGCGGCGGTCGTCACGACGCCGCCCACCTCGAGCTCGCCGAGCGCCCGGAGCATGCGCCGGCGGGCCTCGTCGCGGTCGCGCCCGTGGGTCGCGACCTTGATCAGCAGCGGGTCGTAGGCCTGGGACACCTCCGAGCCCGCCTCCACTCCGGAGTCCACGCGCACGCCCGGCCCGCCCGGCTCCCGGTAGGTGGTGATCGTGCCCGGCGCCGGCATGAAGCGGCGGGCCGGGTCCTCGGCGTTGATGCGGCACTCGATCGCGTGCCCGCGCAGCTCGATGGCGTCCTGGGTGAGGTCCAGCGGCTCCTCGGCCGCGACCAGCAACTGCGCCCGGACGAGGTCCACCCCGGTCACCAGCTCGGTCACCGGGTGCTCGACCTGGAGGCGCGTGTTCATCTCGAGGAAGAAGAAGGACACGCCGTCGTCGGCGAGCAGGAACTCGCATGTCCCCGCGTTGCGGTATCCGACCTGCTTCGAGATGCGCGCCGCGGCCTCCATGATCGCCTCGCGCACCGCCGGGTGCAGCCGTGGTGACGGCGACTCCTCGACGAGCTTCTGGTGGCGCCGCTGCAGCGAGCAGTCGCGCTCGGGGAACGACAGCACCGCGCCCGAGGCGTCCCCCACCACCTGCACCTCGACGTGGCGCGGTCGCTCGAGGTACCGCTCGAGATAGACGTCGGGGGAGGAGAAGAAGGCCTGCGCTTCGCGCGCCGCCCCCGCGAGCGCATCCTCGATCTCGTCGCGCCGGCGGACGACGCGAAAGCCCTTGCCCCCTCCTCCCGCGGCCGCCTTGATCGCCACGGGCAGACCGTGCTCCTCGGCGAACGCGGCCACCTCGGCCGGGTCGCGGACGGGCGACATCGTGCCCGGCACCGTGGGGACCCCGGCGTCGACCGCGCTCCGGCGCGCCGCGGTCTTGTCCCCCATCGCGGCGATGACCTCGGCCGGCGGCCCGACCCACGCCATGCCCGCGTCCGCGACCGCGCGCGCGAACCCGGCGTTCTCCGCGAGGAATCCGTACCCGGGATGCACCGCCTGGGCCCCGGAACGACGCGCCGCCGCCATGATCGCGGCGATGTCGAGGTAGGAGGCGCTCGCCGGCCCGGGGCCGACGTTGTGGGCCTCGTCCGCGAGGCGAACGTGCGGCGCCTCTGCGTCGAGATCGGAGTAGATCGCAACCGGCGAGATCCCGAGGTCCCGGCAGGCCCGCACGACCCGAACCGCGATCTCCCCCCGGTTGGCGACCAACAGCTTGGTGAACACGGCGTCGACATCCTACGAGGGCGGCCCGAGGCCGAGCAGGGCGCGGGCGCGCGCCACGAGATCGGGCACGCGCGGCCACTCGTGCACCGCCAGGGTGGTGAACCGGCGCGCCGCGATCTTGAGCTGCGCCAGAGCGCGATGGACGGCGAGCGCGTCGTCCGAGGGCAGCGCCCGCGCGCTCGCGTAGCCGTCGAGGAAGGCGGCGCCTGCGGCCGCGGCGACGGCCGCGGGCGCGGCCCCCCGCACGGCCCTCCAGTCGAGGTAGGCGAGGAGGTTGGCCGCGTCGCGCGCGGGGGGCGCGAGGCGGAAGCCGTCGAGGTCCACGAGCACGGGGCCGTCGTCGTCGGCGAGGACCTGATCGGTCCGCAGCGACCCGTGGCTCGGCACCTCGCGCTCGGGCGCGAGCCCCGCCAGCGCGCGCCCGCCGTGCTCGACCGCGTCGGCGTAGGCGCCGGCGAGCTCGGGCGCGAGCATCCCGACCTCCGCCCGGGCGGCCCGCAGCTCCGCGAGGTCGTCGCTGCCTCCGGGCGCCTCGAGCCCGGATCCGTGCAGCGCCCCGAGCGCGGCTCCCGCTCGGCGCATGTGCTCGGTGCCGTCGGGGCGCTCGAGGACCCGTCCGAGAAGGGGAGCCTCCGACCCGGCCTGCAAGACGAGGTGGAGGTCGGCGAGGTGGGCGATCGGGGGGGCCACGCGGGGCAGCCGCCCGTCGGCGCGCCGCGCCGCGGCGATCGTTCGCAGCGCGGCCCACAGGCGCCCGGAGGCTCGGGAAGTCAGCTTCCCGAAGACGGGCGGGCCCCCGCCGACGGCGTACCGGAGCACGCAGCTGCGACCGGGATGGTAGGAGACGGGATCCGGGTCCGTCGCGGGGTCCCGGGACGGCCACTTCCCCAGCGCCCTCAGACGAGCCGCCACCGCGGCCCCGTCGAGCGCCTCCGCCAGAGTCGGAAGCGCGGGGTCGTCGCGGAACAGCCTGTACGACGCTCCCGCGGGCGCGACCTCCACGACCCCGATCGTCTCGCGCTCCCCTCTGCGCGACGCGACCCTGATGCGGAACGTGACCGAGCATCCCCGTCCCGCCTCGTAGCGGGCGCGCAGGCGCGCGCACGCAACCACCTCGGCCCCGGGCGCTCCGGCCGCCACCACGGGCTCGAACCCGCGGGCCGCGCGGCTCTCGTCCAGCGCGTCCGGAAGCGATGCAAGCGCGGTATCCCGGACTCGCGCAAGCGACGTAAGACGATCCTTTCGCACTCTTCCGACGTATGCACTACGAGCGTAGTGAAACGGTCGCCCTGTTACAGTGGGGCGACGATCGCACGCCGTGGGGGGCATGCAGCGAGCAACCGCAGGGGGAGCCTTACAAGGCGATCCGGGTACCGACCCGGCTTCTATCTCTAGAACCGCGCGTCCGCGCGCGACCGCACGCAATGGAGAGGGTCCGCCGCCAGAGCGCGCGCGGGAGGCGTCGGCGTGAGACGCCTTCTGATGTACAGCCAGGATGGCATGGGCCTGGGGCATCTGCGGCGGAGCTCGAACATCGCGCTCGAGGTGTTGGCGCGCGATCCGGCATGCAACGTGCTCATCCTGGCCGACTCCCCCGCGTCGTCGCTCGTCGCGTCGCGGCGGGGCATCGACGTCCTCAAGCTCCCGACGATCGTGAAGGCGGGAAGCTCCAGCTGGAGCAGCGATGCGTGGAGGAACGGATCTCTGACGTCCGACGTCCGCGGCGTCGTCGACCTGCGCGCGCGCCTGATGAGAGAGACGTTCTTGGAGTTCCAACCCGACACGGTCCTGGTGGACCACATGCCCGTGGGGGCTCTGGGCGAGCTCAAGCCGATGCTCGACGCGTCCGAGACCGTCCCCGAGCCGCCCAGGCTCTTCCTCGGCTTGCGCGACATACTGGATTCGCCCGCGCTGATCCGGCGCGTGTGGACGAAGCTCGACGCGTACGCGTACCTGGATCGATACGACGCGGTCTTCGTCTACGGAGACCCGACTATCTACGACGCCGTCTCCGCCTACCGGCTCCAGCCCAGCGCCCGGCGGGTCGTGTACTGCAACTACGTCTCGCCGCGCGGCCATCTCGCTGTGGCCGAGCCGGTCCCCGACGAGCCGTTCCTGCTCATGATGGGGGGCGGCGGGCGCGACGCGTTCCCGGTCGCGCGCGCGTTCCTCGAGGCGCTGCCGCGCGTGTCGCGCGAGCTCGACATGGATGCGGTCCTGCTCACCGGACCCAACATGCCGCAGCGCGAACGGGAGGCCCTGGTGGGCCACGCGCGCGCGCCGGTCGCGATCCGGACGGGGTTCGGCGACGCCGAGCAGTGGATCAGATCGAGCGCGCTCGTGATCACCCTCGGCGGCTACAACAGCCTGTGCGAGGTGATGCAGTGGCGCAAGAAGGCCCTCGTCGTGCCCCGCTCCGGTCCGAGCCTCGAGCAGCGGACGCGCAGCGAGCTGTTCGCCCGGCGGTCGCTCGTGCGGGTCCTGGATCCCGACGACCTCACCCCCGAGCGGCTCGCGCGCGACGTCATGGCCCTGGCCGAGGACGAGCACGTCCCCGCCGCGGCCAACGTCCCGCCGCTCGACGGGGCCGGGCGCGCCGCCGAGATGCTGCTCGACGGTCTCGGCGCGGAGGGCGCGGTCGTCCGTCCTGCGCCGGAGCCCGCGGCCGGCGTCGCGGCCGAGGGCCAGGAGGGAGCCCACCTCACGGTTCTCGGAGAGGGCAGCGCGGCGAGGCTCCAGTGACGGGCTCCGCCGCCGCCCGCGGGGCGCCGGCGCGGGCCCGCATCGTGGGCGCGGCCGTCCTCGCCCACAAGCCCGGGGTCAGGACCACGGCCGCCCTCGAGGTCGCGGGGGACGGTGGAGGGCGGCGCACCTTGGTCGCGAAGCGGTTCGCCGACCCCGTGCGAGCGCGGCGTCTGTTCCACGCGCTGGCGGACCTTCGGCGGGAGCTGGACGGGGCCCCGGCCGATGCCTGCGTCCCGCGCCCGCTCGCGCTCGGCTCGGAGGGGTCGGTCGTGATCCTCGAGGCCGCCGAGGGCCGGGCCCTCGACGACTCGGCCGGCGCGCTGGCGCGCTGCGCCGGGGCGCTCGCCGAGCTGCACTCGTGCAGACCGTCGCTCGACCGCGCCTTCGACCCCGCCCACGAGGCGCGCAAGGCGGCCGGCTGGGCCGAGGAGGTGGGTGCGGCGCGCCCCCGATTCCGGGCGCGGGCTCGCCGCGCCGCGCGCGTCCTGGCCGCGGGCTCCCGCGCCATCGCGCTCGACACCGACGTCGTCGTGCACAAGGACCTGCACCGAGGCCACGTCGTCGTGGGGCGACGGACCTGGTTCCTCGACCTCGACGAGGTGCGCTGGGGCGACCGCGCCTTCGACCTCGCCCACATGAGCACGTACGCCCACCTCCTCGCGCTGCGGGGAAAGGGCGCGCCCGGACGCGACGTCGAGGCCGGGTTGTTGTCGTCGTACGCGGCGAGGACGGGCTGGGTGGCCGACGAGCGGTACCCGCTGTTGTGCCTCTACACCTGCCTCAAGATCGCGTGGCAGCTCGCCACCGGCCGGGGGCTTCCGCCGCGCCCGCGCGGGTCCGAGCTCGACCTCGAGCTCGACGCGATCCTGGCTCACGGCGAGGGGCGCGCGGGGGAGCTGACGTGACGCAGACGGGAGCGCCGCCGCATCCCGCGCCCCGACGGGCCGACGAGCAGCGCCAGCTGAGGGCCGCGCTCTCGCCCCGCGTCGCCGGCCCCCATCTCGCGGCCGCGGTCGAGGGCCCGCCCGGGCCGCGCATCTGCCGCGTGCTGGACGCCCGCTACGACCCCGGGATCTCCTGCAGCGTCCTCTACGCGCTCGGGGAGCGCATCGTGCTCGGCGAGCTCCGCTGGGACCGCGCCGGCGCGCCCGCCCGCGGCGGCCGTTGGATCGAGGCGCTCGGGATGTCGGTCCATCCCTTCCCCGACGACCCCGCGCTCCCGGGCCTCGCCGCGTGCTTCGAGCCCGGCCGGCTCGGCCTCGCCCTGCGGGGCGCGCTCGCGGAGAGGGCGGGCGACGCCGACGTCGTCCGCTGCCGCGTCGTTCCGGTGCGCTACCGGCCGGGCCGGCGGTGCACCCTGCGCCTGGACCTGACCGTGCGCCGCGGGCGCTCCGGGCGGGCGGCCGGGCGCCGCTTCTACGCCAAGCTGTACCACGATGCCGCCAAGGCGGCCGCGGTCTTCTCCGAGATGCGCGCCCTCGGCGCCGACCCGGGCCTTCGGGCCGCGGGCACCTCCGTGGCCGAGGCCGTCGCCCTCGTCCCGGAGCTCGCGATGGTGGTCCAGGAGCCCCTCCCGGGCACGCCGCTGGACGCGCTCCTGCGTCCCTCCCGCGCCGCCGGCCCGGCGCTGACGGGCGGGGTCGAGCGCGCCGCGCGCGCGCTCGCGTCGCTCCACTCCGGCGGCGCCACCAGCGCGCGCCGCAGGCCCCCGGAGGAGGCGCTGGAGAAGCTCGACGCGCGCGCCCGCCGCATCGGCGAGGTCGCTCCCTCGCTCGGCGCGGAGATGGCGGCCGCGGTCCGCGCCCTCGCCGCCGGAGTCCCCCGCGACGGCTCTCCCCACGTCCTCGTGCACGGCGACTGCAAGCCGAGCCAGTTCCTGCTGGCGCCCGGCGGGACCGGGATCCTCGACTTCGACCACTGCGCCATGGCCGACCCCGCCTCCGACGTCGGCACCTTCGTCGCGAGCCTGCGCCAGGCCGACGTCCGCCGCTCGCTCCGGTCCGCCCCGCGCCCGCCGACGCCGCTGCGCCCCCTCGAGGGCCGCTTCCTGCGCGCCTATCTCGACGCCGCCCCGTCGTCCGACGCGGTGCTGGAGCGGGCCGGGTGGTACGTCGCGGCCGCGCTCCTGCGCAAGGCGCAGCGGTCGTTCGCCCGCAGCCTCGTCTCCCCGCTTCCCGGGGCCCTCACGAGGCAGGCACTCGGTTGCCTCGCATCGCCGTCGGCCGCACACTCGTAGGACCGCGTCGAGATGTTCGGCCGGCTCCGGGGAGGTAGGACGCGGTGGCTGTGATCGAGAAGGACGGCGTCCACACGACGGCGGCCGAGCTCGAGCGCGCGGCCCGCTCCGAGCACGAGCGGGGACGGCGCTCGGGCGAGCCCTCGTCCGCGGGCGAGGTGCGGCGCGCGTTCCGGCTGCTGCGGCGCTACTCGCGCGGGCAGGGGCGCTCGTTCGGGTTCGCGGTCGCGGTCCTCGTGGTCGAGGCCGCCACGGCCGTGCTCGAGGCCTACCCGCTCGCCTACCTCATCGACTACTTCCGCGGCGACCGGCCCGCGCTCGAGGTCCCCGGGCTTCCCACGGGCCGGGCCAGCACCGTGTTGATCCTCACCCTGGGGGTGCTGGTGCTGGCAGCCGTCAACAGCGCGGCCGACTCGGGGGCCGAGATCTTCCTCGCGCGCGGCGGCCAGACGTTGGCCTACAAGCTGCGCGTCGCGCTGTTCGCCCATCTCCAGAAGCTCTCGCTCGCGTACCACGACCGGCGCCGTACGGGAGACGTCATCACGCGCGTCACGGGCGACGTCAAGGAGCTCGAGGAGTTCGTCACGGACTCCGTCAGCGACCTCATCGGCAGCGTCTTCCTCATCGTCGGTGTGCTCGCCTTCCTCGTCAGCCGCTCGTGGCAGGTGACGGTGGTCGGCGTCGTCATGATCCCGCTTCTCGTCTACGTGTCGAACTACTACGCGGTGCGCATCAAGAAGGCGGCCAAGCGGCAGCGTGCGCGCGAGGGAGACCTCGCCTCCACGACGCAGGAGATGCTCACGTCGATCAGGGTCGTCCAGACGTTCGGACGCACGCGGCGCGCGGAGGAGCGTTTCTCGGGCGAGAGCGGCCAGGCGATGGACGCGGCCTACGAGACGTCGCGCCTCGAGGCGTGGTTCTCGTGGGTGTGGAGCGTCCTCAAGGCGATCGCGATCGGCGCCGTCGTCTGGATCGGCCTCTTCGTCGTGCGGCTCGACCTGGGCATCCTCGTCATGTGCGTGCTGCTGATCGAGGAGATGTTCAAACCGACGCGCAAGATCATCAAGGAGTGGAACAGGATCGGCAAGCTGCTCGCGAGCGTCGAGCGGATCGCCGAGGTGCTCGACCGGGAGCCGACGGTGCGCGACGAGCCCGGCGCCGCCCCCGCCCCCCGGCTCCGGGGAAGCATCGAGTTCCGCGACGTGTGCTTCGCCTACCCGCTCGACGCCGAGGACCGCGGCGCGGCGGACGGCGAGCTGCGCCCCGCGCTCCGGGACGTGAGCTTCTCGATCCCTCCGGGCCGCGTCGTCGCGCTCGTGGGTCACAGCGGGGCGGGCAAGACGTCCATCGCACAGCTCGTGCCTCGCCTCTACGACCCCCAGGAGGGCGCCGTGCTCCTCGACGGGCACGACGTGCGCACGTTCACCCTCGAGTCGCTGCGCGCCGAGATCAGCGTCGTCCTCCAGGAGACGGTGCTGTTCCGCGGCACCGTGGCGGAGAACATCGCCTACGGCAAGGAGGAGGCAACGCGCGCGCAGATAGTCGAGGCAGCCAAGCTCGCGCACGCGCACGAGTTCATCGAGCGGATGCCGGACGGCTACGACACCGAGGTGAGCGAGCGCGCCACCAACCTGTCCGGGGGTCAGAGACAGCGGATCGCGATCGCGCGCGCCATCATCCGCGACACGCCCATCCTCATCCTCGACGAGCCGACCACGGGGCTCGACGTGGAGTCGTCGGAGATCGTGCTGGCCGCGCTGAGAACCCTCATGCAGGGCAAGACCACGCTGCTGATCTCCCACGACCTCGAGCTGGTGAGGTCCGCCGATCACATCCTCGTGCTGAGGTCGGGGCGGATCGAGCAGCAGGGGTCGCACGACGAGCTCCTCGCGCAGGGAGGCCTCTACGCGCAGCTGTACGCGCGTCAGTTCCGCGACCCGCCGGGCGATGCCGAGGAGGCCGACGTGCCGGAGCCGGCGAGCTTGCGCCGGCTGCTGTCGGAGGTGCACGAGATGAGCGCGTCGATGCGGGCGCGCGCGCGGGCCGAGGGCCCGTCCGAGCCGCCCGCACGGGAGGGGCGCATCGATCCGCTCGCGGCCGACGGGCTCGCGCGGGAGGTGCCCGGGCTCGAGATCGCGCTCGACCGCGACGAGATGAGCGCCCGGCTGGCGGACGCGCTCGTGAGGGGCCGGGGCGAGGTCGCCCGCTGCTCTCCCGGCAAGGCGGTGCTGGTACCGGGAGAGGGTCTCCACGTCCGCTACCGCGCCGAGGTGGTGGACGCGGACGGCGCCCGCAGCGAGGTCCTGGTGGGGGGGCGCCTGCTCCGCACGCGCCCGGAGATGTCGTCGTTGCTGGCGCGCCTCGAGCCGCTCGGCGAGCGCGCCCGCGGGCGAAAGGAGGTCGCTCGGCTCGAGGCGGCGGTGGCAAGCCTCGCGGACATCCCCATGGCCCTGCACGCGTTCCCGATCGACGCGGAGCTGCCGACCCTGATCGAGGCGACCGACGCCGGCTTCATGCTGCGGGTGTTCCGGGACGCGCTCACGCGGGGCAGCGACCGGCGCCGGCTCGGGTCCGTTCGCGTCGAGCTCGCCCACTACCCCCGCCGGCACCACTGCCTGCTCCGCTACGAGCTCGAGGCGAGCTCGGACGGCGCGCCCGCCCGCCGGACGCTGTTCGGAAAGGTGACCGGCAACGGCGACGGCCGCGCGGCCGCGGGACTGACCGCCGTGCGGGCGCACCTCGGCGCCGGGGACGGGGCGCCTCCGGGCTTCCGACTTCCTCGCTACGTGGGCGTTCTGCCCGAGCTGCACCTCTCGCTCGTCGAGGGCATCCCGGGGACGCCCGCGATCGGCGGCCTCGTCGCCGAGCGCGCCGCGGGGGGCGCGGCCGAGCCCCTCGAGGGCTACCTGCGCACCTGCGGGGCGATCGCGGCCGCGGTCCACGGGGCGCCGCCGGGGCCCGGCGGCGGACGCACGCTCGAGGGCGACCTCGACCGCCTCGGGACCCTGCTCGCCAACGTCCGGCGGCACGACGACCGCCTCGCCCGGCGCCTGGAGGCGTCCGCGGACGAGGTCCGGCGCGCCGCCGCGAGCGTGCCCCCGCTCGACCCCGTTCTCGTCCACGGGGACTTCACCCACACCCAGGTCCTGTTCGACGCCTCCGGCTCGGGGCTGCTCGACTTCGACACGGTCGCGGGGGCGGAGCCGGCGCTCGATCTCGGGCACTTCTGGGCCTACCTGCGCGTCGCCTGCCGCCGGGCGGGGGCTCCCCAGCTCGGCGACCCCCTCTGCGAGGAGGTCGCGGGCGGCTACGCGGGCTCTCCCGCGTGCGCGGTCGACGAGCGGATCCTGCGACGGCGCGCCGCCCTGTTCGAGGCCGCGAGCCTGCTGGGGATCGCTCTGCGCTCGTGGCACCAGCTCAAGGCCGCCCGCACCACGTACGCGGTCGAGGCCCTCGAGGAACGCGTCGGGTGTCTGCAGGCGCCCGCGCGCTGAGGGCCGACCCCGAGGTCCTCGACCCGCTCGCCAACCCGGCCGTGACCCGGGCGCTGCCGGGGCTCAGGGCGGCGCTCGAGCCGCGGGCGATGGCCCAGCACGTCACGCGCGCCCTGTGCGCCCCGGGGTGGCGGGTCGTCGACTGCCGCCCCGGGAAGGCGACCCTGGTCCCGGGGGAGTCGGCGATCGTGCGCCTCGAGCTGTCGGCGCGCCGAGGGGCGACCGCACCGGTGGCGCGCGCCCTCGTGACCGCTCGGGTCTTTCGCTCGCGGCGCGCCTGGGGCGAGCACGCG
>DATADD010000079.1:0-2604 GCA_036258675.1 Actinomycetota bacterium
TCGGCGAGGTATCTCTCGAAGGGCTCTTTGTCCTTGTCGGTCGACCCCGTGCGGGCCCTCTTGGCGATCCGCTCCGCCTCCGCCTCGGCCCGGGCCACGAGCGGTGTTCCCACGTGGGGCTCGAGGGCGAGATGGATGTGCACCATGCCGAGGTCGTCGCCCCACGACCGCGCCGAGCGGGCGGCCCGCTGGCGCGCCCCGAGGTCGCGGTGCTGCTCGGCCTCGAGCCTCGCCCTGCGAGCCCTCTCCCTCAGGACGTGGAAGGGCCTCTCCCGCGCAACCGTGACGAGCTCCGCCGCGACCCCGGGAGACGACTCCTCCGCGGATGCGATGTGGGTCGCCTGCTCGAGGGAGATGGCCCCTCCCTGGAGGGCCGCGCCGAGGTCATGCGCACCCGCCATGGTCTTGCCCGTCTCGACCACGGCCTTCGCATCACCCAGCGATGTCCCCGTGGCCCGCGACACCTCCGCCGCGTCGTCGACCCGCCGGGCGAGCGCCGCGCCCCCGAAGTCCACCACCCTGCGGGCGCGCGCGTACAGCTCCAACCGCTCCCGCGCCTGGGGCAGCGGCAGAAGCTCGGGCTCGAGGTCGGCGTTCGCCTTCTCCACCAGCGCGATCGCCTGCACGAGGGGATCGGAGTCCTCGCCCCCCTCGACCCCCTCGTCCGCATGCCGCACTTGCATGCGTCCATCCTGCGGGCTCTCTGTTCCGTCTCATATGACGCACGTCACAGATAAGAAGATTCGGCGGCTCAAGGACGGTGCGCCTACGCCCGGCCCGCCTCCGCGAGCAGGTCGGAGAGGCGGCAGTCCCTCGCCTCCTTGTCGTCCCGCAGTCCCTTGAACGACGGCGCGCGCAGGCGCGGCGCCGACGTCAGCTCACGGAACTCGACGCGCGCGACGAGCTCGGGGCGGACCCAGCGCGCGTCGCGCAACCCGCGCCCGCCGAACCGGCCCAGCCGAAGCTGCGCGAGGTCGTCGGAAAAGGGGCACTCCTGCACCCGATGCTCTTGGAGACGCGGGAGGAGGTCGTCGAGCATCGCCTGGGAGAAGCCCGTCCCGACCGCGCCCACGAAGCGGAGCCCGTCGCCGTCGTAGGCGCCTACGAGGAGGGCGCCGAAAGAGCTCGCGCGCGCCCCCTCTCCCGGCGACCACCCGCCCACGACGACGTCTGCCTCGTGGACGACCTTGATCTTGAGCCAGTCGCGGGTGCGGCGACCCGGCCGGTAGGGGCAACCCTTCCTCTTGGCGACGATGCCCTCGAGGCCCCACTGCTCCACGGCCTGCAGCAGCGCCGTGCCCTCGCTTTCGATGCAAGGAGACGACACGCGCACGCGCTCCGACGCCACCACGACCTCCTCCAGCAGCGTCTTGCGCTCCTCGAGAGGCCGCTCCGTAAGCGACCTGCCGTCGAGGTAGATGAGGTCGAACGCGATGTAGGTGACCGGGGCCGCGCGGGCGGCTCGTTCGACGTCGCGCGCGTTGCGCAGGTTGATGCGGCTCTGCAGCCGCTCGAACGACGGGCGGCCTCCCTCGAGCGCGACGATCTCACCGTCGAGCACCGCCCCGGTGGACACGAGGCGCTCGTGAAGCTGCGACAGCTCCGGGTATGCCTCGGTGATGTTGCGCTCCGTACGCGAGACGAGGACCGTCTCCTCGGTGCACACCGCGAGCGCCCTCACTCCATCCCACTTGGGCTCGAACAGGAAGTCGTCGCTGTCGAAGGCCTCGGGGTGGGCGGTCGCCAGCATCGGTTTGAGCTCGGGCACCGGTTCGAACGGCTCCCGCTCGTCCTGTTTGAGGAACGCTAGCCATTCCTCGTTGCGGCCGTCCCCCGAGCGCGTGCGGGCAAGGTGCCACACCCCTTTGAGGCGCCGACCATGGAGCCGGAAGGAGAGCTTGCCCGGCTCCTGCTCGAGCACCTCGTAGGAGCCGGAGTCGAAGATGCGCACCTCGCCCGCGCCGTAGTTCCCGGCGGGGATCGTGCCCGAGAACGACCCGTAATCGATCGGGTGGTCCTCGACGTGGACGGCGAGGTGTGGAGTGCCCCGCTCGGCAGGGAGGTTCTTGGGGATCGCCCAGGACGCGAGGACGGGGAGGTCGCCGTTCATCATCTCGAGGCGAAGGTCGAAGTGGAGGCGCCGGGCGTGGTGCTGGTGGATCACGAAGCGGCGGCCGGGCGGCGCGACGCCTGGATCGACGTCCGCGCGCGGCGTCCCGGCCGGCTCGGGGGTCCGGTCGAAGCTTCGCTTGTCGGAGTAGGTATCGCCGTGCGCCATCGTCCCTCCGACGCCATTGTGGCGTCTTCGGCGCGCCGGCGGTCCTGCTCAGGCGGTATCGGCCGGGTGCGTCCTCTCCTCGCGGATGTCGATCAGCTCGTCGGGGGACCCGCCCGCGGCGACCGGGGCGGGGTACGGCTCCGCGTCGTACGCGGTCTTCTGGGCACCGGGGCCGAGGTCGGCTGCGGCCGCCTCGGGCGTCGGGGTGCCCATCACGGACGCGACGCGGCGCGCCACCTGGCGCATCTCGAAGATGACGAGCCCCACCTTGGCGCTCGTGGCCGTCACCGCCACGAGAACCGCGCTGTCCCCCGCGGCCATGATGA
>DATADD010000080.1:0-7967 GCA_036258675.1 Actinomycetota bacterium
CGCAGCTGGGGGACGTGCGCCAACCGCGTCGCGAGGGTGAGCGTGCCCCCCTTGGCGAAGCGGGCGTCGATGCCCTCGTCGGCGGCGACCTTGCCGACCTCGTCGACGGTGTCGACCATCGCCCGCTTCATCGCGATCGCGGCTTGTTTCCCGTGCCTCTTGGCGATGCTGTCCGACTCGGAGGCGAACAGCGCCGAGCACCAGCCGCCGTTCCGCCCGGAGGCCCCGAAGCCGGCGATCTCCGCCTCCACGATCGCGATGCGAAGGCCGGGATCGGCATGCGCGAGGTAATAGGCGGTCCACAGTCCCGTGTAGCCACCGCCGACTATCGCGACGTCGACGTCGTCGTCGCGATCGAGCGACGGGCGCGGCGAGAGGTCGTCTTCCACCCCGTCGAACCAGAGGCTGAGGGAACGATAGTCGGCTGGCAGCGGTCCTCCCTCGCGCGGTCGGTCCCGCCAGAGATGTCGTGCACCCCCGCGACGCAGCAGGACGGGCCCCACGACGGAGGAGAGTAGCCCCTCGGACATGTCCCCTTCGAGGCCCTCTCTAGCCCGGATCGCGCTCGTACCGCAGGGTCACCATGCCGCTCGGGAACGCCCTCGACCCCAGGAGCCGGAGCTTCGTCTCGCGCTCGTGAGGATGGAACAGGGGGCGGCCGCGCCCCAGCAGCCGGGGGGCGATCGTGACGGTCATCTCGTCGATCAACCCGCGCGCGAGGAAGGAGCTGATGAGACGGCCGCCGTCGACGTAGACGCGCCGCAGCCCCATCTCGTCCCAGCGCGCGACCGCCTCTTCGATGGGCACGCTCCAGAACGTCACATCGTCGTGCGGCTCGGGCGCATCCTTGGTGAACACGAACACGCGCCGCCCCGCGAGAGGCCAGGGATCCTCGCGCGCGACGAAGTCGTAGGTGCCGCGCCCCATGGCCATCGCGTCGACGGTGGCGATGAACTCCTCGTAGCCGTAGTCCTCGTCCGGTCCGGCCGCGGCCAGCAACCAGTCGAGCTTGTCGTCTGGAGTCGCGATGTAGCCGTCGAGGCTGGCCGCGATGAACACCGACAACCGTGGCGACATGCGGCGGAGTGTAGCCTCGCGCGTGGCGGGAGGAGGATTCGAACCTCCGTAGGCATACGCCGGCGACTTTACAGGCCGCTCCCTTTGGCCGCTCGGGCATCCCGCCGGGAGCAAAGAGACTACCCGGCGGCGAGAACCCGCCGACACGCGAAGTGGACGCGCGCGCGCGTTCCCGTTGTCGGCGCAGCCCGCGCGATGCCCCTCGAAGCACTCTACGGTTGCGGTCTTATGGAGCTCCCGCGGGATCCCGCGCCCGAGTCGTCGGGGGGCTTCGCGTCCGTGCTGTTCGCGGCGGGGCGCGGCGCTCGCCTGCGTCCCCTGAGCGACGTGGTCCCGAAGCCCGCGCTGCCCCTCGGGGGCGCGCCCCTCGGGGCGCGGGCGCTCGCGGTCCTCGTGCGGGAGTGCCCGCCGGTCCTCGTCAACCTCGCCCACATGCACGCCCGCGTCCGCCGCGCCCTCGCTCCCTATGCGCCTCCAGGGGCCGTCGCCTTCGCGGTGGAGTCGCCCGAGCCGTACGGGACGGGAGGGACGCTCGCGGCCGCACGGGAGAGGCTCGCCGCCCCCGTCGTGACCTGGAACGCCGACGTCGTCACGGACCTGCGCCCGGCGGACCTGCTGGGCGCGCACGCCGCCGGCGGCGCGCCGGCCACGGTCGCGGTCCGGACGGTGGACCGGGGCGCGGACCTCCTCGTCCGAGACCGGCGCGCGATCGGATTCGTGGATCGAAGAACCTCGCCGGGCGCCGCGGGGGCCGCCTTCCTCGGGATCGCGGTGTTCGAGCCGGAGGCGCTCGCGCTCCTCCCGGACCGCCGGCCTCTCGGCCTCGCCGAGGGGCTGCTGCGGCCCCTCGCCGCGCGCGGACGGCTCGGGGTCCACGTTCACGAGGGCTACTGGATCGACGTGGGAACCCCCGGCCGCTACGCGCGCGCGTGGAGGGACGAGCTGCTCGGCCGAGCCCCCGCCCTGCCGAGCGCTACAGCAGCGAACGATCGACGAGGTTCGTGATCATGCCCGGGTACACGCACGCGGCCACTAGGGCGATGGCGGCGAAACCCATCGCGACCCGCACGAGCGAGGGCACCTCGACGGGGTCGGTCGTCTCGGCCGGGTCCATGAACATCGCCTTGACCACGGCGAGGTAGTACCACGCCGCGATCACCGCGTTGATGCCCATGACGATCGCGAGCCAGTAGACCTCTGCGTTGATGGCCGCGAGGAAGACGAAGACCTTGGCCCACACGCCCGCCATGGGGGGAGCGCCGGCGAGCGAGAGGAGGAACGCCGCCATGAGCAGCGCGAGCGTCGGGTTGCGCCGCCACAGACCGGAGTAATCGGCGATGAAGTAAGTCCCGCCGCGCGCCGCGTATGCGACCGCGGCGGCGAAGGCGCCGAGGTCCATGAGCCCGTAGATCGCGATGTATACGAGTGCGGACTTGAACGCCTGTGCGTTGACGTCCGGCGCGCCGGGCTCGATGAGCGCGAACGCAACGAGGATGTATCCGGACTGTGCGATCCCCGAGTAGGCGAGCAGGCGGATGATGTGGCGCTGGCGGAGAGCGATGAGGTTGCCCACCGTCATCGTGAGGGCCGCGAGCACGCCGAACACGGGGCTCCAGGTATCCGCCACCTCGGGGAAGGCTCGGAACATGAGCACGAGCAGCCCCACGAAGCCGCCGATCTTCGACGCGGTCGACAGGAACGCGGCCACGGGCGACGGCGCGCCCTCGTAGGTGTCCGGTGCCCAGAAGTGGAAGGGGACCGCCGAGACCTTGAACGCGAAGCCGACGATCACGAAGAAGACGCTCAGCACGAGGAGGGGCTCGTCGGCCGACCCCCGGATCGCGGTTCGGATGGCGTCCACCTCCGTCTCTCCCGTGACGCCGTAGACCAGCGACATGCCGTAGAGCATCACGGCGGAGGACAGCACGCTGAACAAGAAGAACTTGAGCGCGGCCTCGTTCGACTTGACGTCTCGCTTGCGCAGACCCGTCATGATGATCCCCGGCACGCTGATCAGCTCGATCGCGATGAAGATCGTGACGAGGTCGCGCGCGCTCGCCATCACGACACCCCCGAGGAGAGAGCACAGCAGCAAGAAGTAGTACTCGCCCTCGGGCGCCTGGGCGCGGCGGAAGTAGTCGAGCGAGATCGCAAGCAGCACCAGGCCCAGCACACAGAAGAGGCCTTTGAAGAGGAGCGCGAAGCCGTCTATCTCGAACGTGCCGCCGAGGGTCGTGCGCTCGCTCCCGATGAGAGACAGCGTCGCGGCAGCGGTCCCGACGATCCCGGCCGCCGACAGCGGCATCGCCAGCCACCTCGCGGAGGGGGGAAGGAACAGGTCCGCGGTCAGCACGAGGCACGCCGTCAGGGTGAGGACGATCTCGGGCGCGAGCGCGTGCCAGTCGACGGACGGCTGGGTGACCGCCTGCGCGAGGTCGATCAAAGAGCCGTCCTCACGACCCGAACACCGTCAAGAGGCTCTCTACGGCCCCGTCGGTGACTCCGAGCACCAGCTTGGGATACAGGCCCGCGGCGAGGATCAGCGCGAGCAGCGGCGCCCACGAGTACCACTCGAGCGCGACGACGTCGAAGATGTGGCCGCCCTCTCGGAACCTCTCGGGGATCGAGCCGAGGTTCACGCGCTGCACGAGCCACAGCAGGTAGCCCGCCGTGAGGACGGTCCCGATGCCGCCGCCGACCATGAGGACGCGGAACAGCGTCGGGTCCAGGCCCTGCCCCGGGTTGTAGGAGCCCAGCAGCGCGAGCATCTCGCCCCAGAATCCGGCGAGGCCGGGGAGGCCGAGCGACGCGATCGCGGCGTAGGTGAGCACGGACCCGAAGCGAGGGATCTGGCGCAGCACGCCGCCCAGGGTCGGGATGTCGCGGGTGTGGTAGCGCTCGTGGATCGACCCGGCGAGGAAGAACAGCATCCCGGTGATGAGCCCATGGGCGACCATGCCGAAGATCGCACCGTTGATCCCCGCGTCGGTGAGGGTGGCGATGCCGAGCATGACGAAGCCCATGTGGCCCACTGAAGAGAAGGCGATCAGGCGCTTCATGTCCGATTGGGCCATGCAACAGAGCGCGCCGTAGATGATCGCGATCACGGCGAGGATGCCGATGACGGGCGCGAAGTCGATCGCCGCCTCGGGCAGGATGGGCAACGCGATCCTGATGAAGCCGTAGGTGCCCATCTTCAGCATGATGGCCGCCAGCAGAACGGACCCCACGGTCGGGGCCTCGGTATGGGCGTCCGGAAGCCACGTGTGGAAGGGCCACATCGGCACCTTGATCGCGAACCCGAGGAAGAGCCCGAGGAAGACGAGGTTCTGGAACACGGTGCCGGCGTTTATCCCCTGCTCCCGCAGAGCGACCATGTCGAAGGTGCCCGCGTTGAAGTAGAGCGCGAGAAAGCCGAGCAGCATGAAGATCGAGCCGAACAATGTGTAGAGGAAGAACTTGACCGCGGCGTACTCCCGCCGGGGGCCGCCCCAGATCCCGATCATGAAATACATCGGGACGAGGACGAGCTCCCAGAAGATGAAGAACAACAGCAGGTCGAGTGCTACGAACGTCCCGTTCATCCCCGTCTCGAGCAAGAGGACGAGGGCGAGCAGCGCCTTGGCGTTGCCCGGCTCGGGCACGTGCCACCACAGATAGATCATGCACAACAACGTCACCAACAGGGAGAGCTCGAGCAGCGGCAGCGACATGCCGTCGACGCCGATGTGGTAGCGGGCCCCGATCTCCGGGATCCAGCTCGCGTTCACCTGCATCTGGAGCGTCCCGGTGCTGTCGTAGTCGAAGCGAAGCGCCACGAGCACTCCCGCCGCCATCGCGAGTGCGGCGAAGAGCGTGCCGACCGTCTTGGCCGCCCTGTCCGCTGCCGACGGCACGAACAGGAGCACGATGGAGCCGACGATCGGAAGGAACGTCGCCAGGCTCAGCCCCCAGTCATCGACCCACTCCATAGACGCTTGGCTCCCTCTCTCAGGTCAGCGCGAAGAGCGCGACGAACACGGCTACCGCGGCGAACAGGACGGCCGCGTACCTCTGGACGTTGCCGGTCTGGACGTAGCGCAGGATTCCGCCCGTCCACCCGGTGAGATCGGCGGCTCCGTTGACGGCGAAGTCCACGACGCCCTGATCGATGGTGGAGTAGGTGGTGCGCGCCGTCGCCACCGTCCCCGAGGCGCTCCCGTTGACCGCGCCGTCGAGGATCCGCTGATCGAACCAGTAGGCGACGCGCGACAGGGCGTACTGCACGGGCCTCACGATCCCGCCGAGGTAGATATCGTCCAGGAAGTACTTGTTCTCGACGAAGCGGTAAACCGGCGCGAACGGGCTCCGGAGGATGTCGATGGAGGGGCGGCCGCGCATGAACAGCAGGTAGCCGAGGCCGATGCCCAGGAGCGCGATCAGGACCGAGCCCACCGGCAGAACGATGTTGTAGAACGTGTCGAAGCCGGGATGCTCGTGCCCGGGCACGGTGATCCATTTCTGGAAGACCCCCACGACGGGGATCCCGAGGAAGCCCACGGTGCACGCCGCGATCGCGAGGACCCACAGCGGCGCCACGATCGCCCGCCCGCTCTCGTGAGGATGCCCGTGGCCCCTGTACTCGCCCCAGAAGGTCTTGAAGCAGGCCCTCGCCATGTAGAGGGCGGTGAGGAAGGCGGTAACGACCGCCGACACGAACACGATCCACGCCGTCGTGCGCGTCCCCTCGCTCGCGGCCCTCAGCGCCTCTCCGACGATCTCGTCCTTGGAGAAGAACCCGGCCAGAGGCGCCACCCCGGCGAGGGCGAGCGAACCGATGACGAAGGTCCTGAACGTCTGCGGCATGTACCTCCGCAGGCCGCCCATGTCGCTCATGTTGTTCGAGTGCACGGCGTGGATGATCGAGCCGCTCCCGAGGAACAACAGAGCCTTGAAGAAGGCGTGCGTGAAGAGGTGGAAGACCGCCGCGGTGTAGGCCCCGACGCCGAGAGCGGCCATCATGTAGCCCAGCTGGGAGATCGTCGAATAGGCGAGGACCTTCTTTATGTCGTCCTGCACGAGGGCGAGCACGGCCGCCATGAGCATGGTTACCGCCGCCACGATCCCCACGACATCGAGGGCGGCGCCGGCGTGCTCGAAGAGGACGAACATGCGCGCGACCAGATAGATCCCCGCGACCACCATCGTGGCGGCGTGGATCAGGGCCGAGACCGGCGTGGGCCCGGCCATCGCGTCCGGGAGCCACACGTGCAGAGGGAACTGGGCCGACTTGCCGACGGCTCCCAGGAACAGCAGGAGGGCTGCGACCGTCAGGCCGGTGCCGCCGATGTCTCCCTCCTCGGCGAGGTGGTTGAGCTCGCTGATGTCGAACGTGCCCGCCAGGGCGAAGAGGGCGAAGATGCCGAACAGGAGGCCGACGTCGCCCACGCGCGTGGTGATGAACGCCTTGATGGCGGCCGAGGAGTTGGGCTTCTCCTCCCAGTAGTGGCCGATGAGGAAGTAGGAGCAGACCCCGACCCCCTCCCACCCCACGAACATCTGCAGGAGGTTGTTCGCGATCACGAGGAACAGCATCGACGCGGTGAAGAGGGACAGGGCCGCGTAGTACCAGGTGTAGCGAACCTCGCCGTGCATGTACCCCGTCGAGTAGACCTGGACGAGCAGGGACACCGTCGTGACGACGATGAACATGATCGCGGTGAAGAAGTCGAACTGCATCCCGAACTGCAGCTCGATCCGGCCGCCTATCTCGAACCACGTCCACGCCTTCTCGATCGACGCCCGTCCCCCCGCGAGCTCGAAGAAAGCGACCAGAGACAGCACCCAGGACACGGCCGCGGCCCCGATCCCGACGCTGTGTCCGTGACCGGGGAGCCGCCTCCCGAAGAACAGGATGACGAAGAACGCCAGGAAGGGCAGAAGGGGCACGAGCCACATGAGCTCCCCCACGGTCCCCGTCTCGAGCAGGACCTCGCCGTGCTCCTGTGCGAGCGCAAGCGTGCTCACGAGCTCATCACCACTTCATGAGCGACAGCTCGTCCACGTCGATGCTCTGGCGGTTGCGGAAGATGAGGATGACGATCGCAAGCCCCACGCCTACCTCGGCCGCGGCGACGGCGATGACGAACAGGGCGAAGACCTGGCCCGACACTCCCGCCTCGCCCAGCAGGGCCGAGAAGGCGACGAGGTTGATATTGACCGCATTGAGCATCAGCTCGATCGCGAGGAGGACCATGACGGCGTGCTGGCGAGCCAGGACGCCGTAGACGCCGATGGCGAAGAGAAGGGCGGAGAGAACGAGGAAGAAAGAGACGGGCATCAGCTGGCCATCACTCTCGGGTCTCGCGCCGCGCGATGACGATCGCGCCGACGAGCGCAGCGAGCAGGAGGACGGACACGACCTCGAAGGGCAGCACGAAGTCCGAGAAGATGACCTCGCCGATCCTGACGGTGCGCGTCCCCTCGAGGCGTTCGAAGGAGATGTCCCGACCGCCGAAGGCGTCGAGGAGGATCCACGCGGTGACGGCGAACAGGACCGCGGCACAGACCGCCGCGAGGGGCCGCTGGTCGTTGTCGAAGTTGGCGCGGCCGATCGGCGCCCGCGTCAGCATGAGGCCGAACAGCATCAGCACCACGATCGCTCCGACGTAGACGAGCACCTGCACCCACGCCACGAACTCCGCGAACAGCATCACGTAGAGGGCCGCCGCGCCGAGCAGCGTGCCCACGAGGTAGAGGGCGGCGTGCACCACGTTGCCGGTCGTCACCACGCGGATCGCGGCGAGGACCATCATCGCGGCGACGCCCCAGATGACGACGAGCTGCCATGCCTCCGCCATCAGCCGCCGGGGCCCTTCGTTCCCTTGATGGCGCGGTGTCGCGCGGCCTTC
>DATADD010000081.1:0-3360 GCA_036258675.1 Actinomycetota bacterium
GTCACCGACACGTGGTTCGCCCTGACGATGCGCGACGTTGGTGCGCTCGTGTGGCGCGACCTCACTGCGGTCGAACGCTCGTGCATACAGCTCGCGCGGCAACACCGCGACACGGCCATGGCGGGGCGCACGCACGGACAGGTGGGCGCGCCCATCACCTTCGGGCTCAAGGCCGCCGGGTGGGCCGACGAGGTCGGCCGCCACCTCGACCGTCTCGAGCAGGGGCGGGATCGCTGGCTCGTAGCGCAGCTCGCGGGCGCGGTCGGCACACTCGACTTCTTCGGCGCCCGGAGTGGCGACGTGCGGCGGAGGTTCTGCGCCCAGCTGGGCCTCGGCGAGCCCCCGATCTCGTGGACGTCGGCGCGCGATCGCGTCGCCGAGTTCGTCGTCGTCCTCGCGCTCGTAACCGCAACGCTCGCGCGCATCGCGAACGAGATCTTCGAGCTACAGAGGCCCGAGATCGGCGAGGTGCGCGAGCCCGCCGGAGCCGACACGGTGGGCAGCATCACGATGCCGCACAAGCGCAATCCCGAGCGTTCCGAGCACATCGTGACCCTCTCTCGACTGGTGCGAGCGCAGGCCGGCGTGGTGCTCGAGGGGATGGTGAGCGAGCACGAGCGCGACGGGCGCGCGTGGAAGGCGGAATGGGCCGCGTTCCCCGAGGCGTGCCTGCTCTCGTCGGCCCACCCGGCGGCCTTGAGCCCGAAGGTGATGGGAGCGCCCACCTGTCCGTGCGTGCGCCCCGCCATGACCGTGTCGCGGTGTTGCCGCGCGAGCTGTATGCACGAGCGTTCGACCGCAGTGAGGTCGCGCCACACGAGCGCACCAACGTCGCGCATCGTCAGCGCGAACCACGTGTCGGTGACGTCCTGCACAGTGGCGCCGTAGTAGACCCACTCGCGCGCGTGCTCCGGGAGGATCGCCTGGAGGCCCCGGATGAAACCGAGGGTCGAGTGCCCCGTGCGCCGTGTCTCGGCCGCGACGAGGTCGACGTCGAGCTCGTCCGGGTCGGCCCGCGCGATGGCGTCGGCGGCCGCACCCGGGACGAGACCCTCGTCGGCCTGGGCGCGCGCGAGCGCGGCGAGGATGCGCGTCCAGGTGCCGAGACGCGCTCGCTCCTCGAACAGGGCGCGCGTCTCGGCGGTTCCCCACAGGTGCCCGTAGGCCGCGGAGTCCGTCAGGCGCGCGCCCACGCCGCCTCCGCCGCGCCGGCCGCGACCTCGATGCCGCGCCGGACCTCCTCGAGTGTGGCGCCCCACGGGATCGTCACGGCGTCGGATCGCTCGGCGAGCCCCGACTCGAGCAGGCAGCATTTCGTGAGCGTCCTGTCCCCGGACGGGCCTGCGAGCTCCCGGGGGCACATCTGCACGCAGGGCGGCTCGTCACCGTAGAACCAGCGGTGCAGCTCGAGGGAGCGATGGCAACCGACGAGCACCCAGTCGGCGCGCGGCGGGCGCTCGTCGAGGTAGTCGACGTCGACGCCGCCCGCGACCGCGCCCGACCCGCGGCACGGGAACAGATAGCGGCGCGCGGGACGAGCGCGCGCGAGGTCCTCGAGGTCGACGACCTCCGGGGCGACCTCGATCGGCGGAAGGTCCTCGGAGGTCTCGAGGACGCGGCGGACCTGGTCGACGAGCTTGGGAGGACGCGGCGGGACGACCTCGACGACGCGGAGCCGGAGCGGCGCGGGATCGAGGATGAAGCTCACGTGGTTGTACATGCCCTCCACCACGACGCAGCGCGCCTCGGGCGCGCGCTCCCGGGCGACGCGCGCGAGCGAGCTGGCGATGCCCGTGTCGACCTCGGGCGCGCGCACGAACACGCACTCCTCCGGGCCCGCGAGCACCTCGACGGACACGATGGGCGAGAGGAGGTCGTCCCCGGACGCCTTCGAAACGCGCGCGACGGCGACATCGCCGGCGCGCCGCGCGACCACGAACTCCGTCCGCCGGTAGGCCTCGCGCCCGAGAAGGTGCGCACCCAACGCCTCCGGCGTGAGCGCGACGTCGACCGCGGCCACGGACACGCCGCGGTAGCGGCGGGGGACCAGGTTGCGCGTCACACGACCGGGCCGGGCCTCGCCGAGAGGGACGGCGCCGCGGCCGTGTCCGCCCTGAGGCCGAGCCGGAGCGCCTCGAGGCCCGCGGCCTCGTCGGGCGCGACGTTGCCCAGATTGACGTCGGTGCCGAAGGTGCGGATGAACCAGACCTGCTGGTCCTTGCGGGGCGCCTCGAAGACGACCGAGCCGAGGCCGACGGCGTCGACGACCGCGTCGACCACGGGGGCGCGCACGGACCCGTCGCTCTCGTAGAGGCCCACGGTCCCGCTCTCGCGGCCCTCGGCGAGGACCCACGTCGCGCCCGCATCGAGGTCCGCTCTCGTCTCGAGCGCCCACGACACCCCGGACACGGGGGCCGCCGGATCCTTCGATCCGACCTCGGACACGACCGTGAAGCGGGACGCGGCCCGGGAGATCAGCGCGCGCTTCTCCGGCGCCGGCATCCCGACCGTCCCATTGGACACCTCGATGCAGTCGAAGCCGGAGTCCGCGGCCCAGTCGAGGCACGCATCGGCCTTCCCCTGCACCCACGCGACCTCGAGGAGCGTGCCCCCGACGCACGCGCGCACGCCAGCCGCGGCGAGGAGGGGGACCTTGGACGGCGCCCGCTCGTCCACGTACGCGGTGCCCCAGCCCAGCTTCCACACGTCGACGAACGGGCCGTTGCTCTCGAGGTAGCCGCCGAGCGCGGCGAGCGGAAATCCCTTGTCCAGAGCGTGGGTCAGGCCGCGCGAGCGCGGCTTGGCGCTCCGGGCGGGGAGCTCCAGGAATCCCGGCGGGACCATCGTTTCCTATCGTAGATGCGCGTCTACTCGACGCTCAAGCGAGGGCTCCGGGCCCGGCGCGCGCTGGTGGTATATGGAGGCCGTGCGCGCGCCGGATGTGATCGTCGTGGGATCGGTCAACACCGACCTCGTCGTGTCCGTCGAGCGGCTCCCGGGCCCCGGCGAGACCGTGACCGGAGGCGCGTTCGAGCGCCACGGGGGCGGAAAGGGAGCGAACCAGGCCGTGGCCGCGGCGCGCGCGGGGGCTTCGGTCGCGTTCGTGGGCGCAGTCGGCGACGACGACCTCGGCTCGGAGGCACTCGCTCTCCTCGAGCGCGAGGGCATCGACGTCTCGGGCGTCCGGCGGCTGCCCGACGCCCCCACGGGCGTCGCCGCCATCGTCGTCGACGCCCGCGGCGAGAACCAGATCGCCGTCGCCTCCGGCGCCAACGCCCGCGTGGCGGGCGCGGACGTGGCCCGGGCCCTCGACGGCAGGACCGCCCCTCGAGGTGTCGTGCTGTCCAACCTCGAGGTCCC
>DATADD010000082.1:0-10179 GCA_036258675.1 Actinomycetota bacterium
CTGGACGTCACGGCCAACAGGTCGGCGCCCTCCGCCCTCAGGAGCCGGGCGAGCCAGCGCAGGGTATCGGGCGAGGGATCCACCCACCGGGCGGAGGCGACGACGTCCCCCACGACCTTCCTGTCCCTGTGCATGAACCACTCCGGAGATACCCACCGGGAGAGCGTGCGAAACGAGATGTCAACCCGGCCGGCACAGCGGACACCACAAGGCGACACGCTCCTCGGGGCCGCCCGTGGACCCAGCGCTCCCGGCCCGGGCCGGGTCACCTGGCGCCCGAGGGCGCCGAGGTCTCCGCCTCGACGTGGGCGCGGCCCGCGGCGCAGAAGCGCAGGAAGTCGCACGCGCGGCACACGGCGCCGGGGACGGGCTCGAACCCGCCCGCGGCGATGCGACGGAACTGGGCCACGAGGTCGTCCTCGGACACCCCCAGCTCCGTCGCGGGCGTCGACACGGCGGCACCGTCCCGCAGGTAGAGGTAGGTGACCCGGAGCCGGTCCGCGGGCACGCACCAGATGCGCTGCGCCGCGAGGGCGTAGATAGCCAGCTGCATGCGGCTCGTGGAGTCCTCGGGTTCGGGGCGCGCCCCGGTCTTGAAGTCCACGACCTCCCACGTGCCGTCGGGATGGACATAGACCGCGTCCATACGCCCCCGGAGGAGGAACCCGCCCTCGAGCGCGATCACGAACGGCTGCTCCACGTGACGAGGGCTCATCGCCGCGTACGGGCTCGCCGCGAAGCTCGCCTTGAGGGCCTCGAGCGACCGGGGCGGGCCCCCCGGCCCGTGGTCGTCGCGCAGCTCGTCGGGCGACAGGTCGGGAACGTGCTCGGGGTCGTCGAGCCGCCCCTGCCCTATCGACCTGATCTCGATCCAGCGGTGGATCTCCTGGCCGAGCCGCGCCGCCGCGCTCGGCCGCCGCGGCAGCGGGCGCACCACGGTCCAGTAGAACTGCTTCGGGCACCGCGCCAGCTGCACGATCGACGACACCGACAGGCTGCGCAGGCGGTCGTCCACCGGCGCCGGGGGCGGGTCGGCCGCCACGAGGCGGAGCTGCTCCGCGGCCGCGCGCCGCTCCCGCTCGAGCTCCCCCGCGTCGACTCCCCGCTCCTCGGCGAGGCGCGCCACACGGTCGGGATCGCGGCGCGCCTCCTCGATCGCGGCGCGCCATCCGGCGGGGAACAGGGGGTCGTGCGGCTCGTCGAGCGCGACCGGCCACGCTCGCGCGCGCAGCTCCAGGTCGGCCTGGATCGGGTTCGTCGGGGGCGGCTCCGCGCGCGTCCGGACCTCGACCGCCGGGTGGGGTGCAACCGCCTCTCCGTCCTCGCCGGCGGGCGCGCCCGCGAGCTCCACGAAGAACGGCCCCGGACCCGCGGCGGTAACCCGCTCGCGCCCGTACCAGTGGGCCGCGCTCAAGCGCAGCGCCTTGCGCGCCCGCGTGAGGGCCACGTACGCGAGCCGGCGCTCCTCCTCCATCTGCCTCTCGCGCAGCTGCTTGTGGAAGCGGTCCATGTTGCCCTCGAACCGGGGAAGGTAGTCGGCGTCCTCGCGCACGGCGTAGGGAAGCTCGGACTTCGAGGTCGTGGGGTTGTCGGTCACCCGGACGCTCGGGAACATCTGCTTGGCCATCCCCGGCACGAACACGACATCGAACTCGAGGCCCTTGGCCTGGTGCATCGTCATGATCTTGACCGAGTCGTCGTACTGCGGCTGCGAGATCTCGAGCTCTTCGACCTCGCGGGCGCTGTCGAGGTAGTCGAGGAACGCGGACACGGACGCCTCTCCCTCGAGGGGAGAGAACGAGTTCGCCTCGTCGAGGAACGAGCTGAGGTTCGCGCGCGCCTGGTCGGCCACGGGCGTGGCCGCGACCACGAGCTCGTCCTCGATCCCGCTCTCGGCCAGCACCCGCTCGACCGCGTCGGCGAGGGTGCAGCCGCGGATCGCGGCCCGCATGCTCTCGGCGAGGTCGCGCAGGGAGGCGAGCCGGGCGCGCGCCTCGCGGGAGAGGTCGGGCACCTCGTCGATGCGCGCGAGGGCGTCGGAGAGCGAGAAGCGCTCCTCGCCCGGGTCGACCTCGTCGCGGCCGCCGTCGCGCTCCTGCAGCGCTTCCTGGAACGTGCGCGTGTTGCGCGCCGCCCAGCGCGCGAGCGTGGCGAGGTCGTGATAGTCGATCCGCCAACGAGGCCCGAGCGCGATGCGGGCGAGCGCGATGTTGTCCGAGGGGCGGGCCGCCAGCCGCAGGTGGGCCAGCAGGTCGACGACCTCGGGCGACGTCAGCAGCCCGCCGAGCCCGACGACCTCGACCGGCACGCCGCGCGCCCTCAGCGCCTGCTCGAGCACGGGGAAGTGGCGCCGGGCGCGGCACAGCACCGCGACCTCCCCGTAGGGAACGGGGCCGTCGCCGAGGCCACCGCTTCGGGGATCGGTGATGCGCTGGATCTCGGCCGCGATGCTGTCTGCCTCGTCCCCCTCGGACGAGAACAGGTCGCAGGTGACGTCGCCGACGCCGGTGGGCGCGTGGTGCTTGAGCACCTTGTCGGCGGCACGCCGCTCGGGGGGGATCCTGGTGATGATGGCCTCCGCGACCTGCAGGATGCGCTCCGCGGAGCGGAAGGAGACCTGCAGCGGCTTGGTCTCCGCGGGCTGTCCCTGGGCGCGCGCGAAGTGCTCGGGGAAGCGCAGGATGTTGTGCAGCGTCGCCCCCCGCCACGCGTAGATCGCCTGGTCGGGGTCGCCGACGACCGTGATCGACGAGCCCGGGGGATAGATCGCCTCCATCATCTTGCGCTGCGCGACGTTCGTGTCCTGGTACTCGTCGAGCAGCACGTGCGGCCACCGCTCCCGCAGGGCGCGCGCCACCTCGCCGCGCGTTGCGACGAGCCGGTATGCATGGGCGATCTGGTCTCCGTAGTCGATGCGGCCAAGAGCGCGCTTGCGGTCGATGTAGGCGCGCACCGCGAGGCAGACCTCGGGGCGGTAGGAGAGCGTGTCGTCGAGACGCGCTTGGATCGATCGGCCCTGCTCCTCGTACGACGCTCGCAGCGCGCGGTCCGCTGCGATCACGGCCTCCGGCTCCACGAGATGGTTCGCGCACGCATCGGCGAGCGCGCCGACGTGACCGATGATCGTCGGCACGTAAGTGACCTTGAGCTCGTCGAAGGTCATCTCCTCGAGCAAGCGCCCGATCAGCATGTAGGACTGCGCCTTGGAGAGAAGAGCGACCTCGGGCTCGATCCCGATCTTCGGACCGTAGTCCCGGATCACCCTGTCGGCGAACCCGTGGTAGGTGAACACCGACGGCTCCTCGCCCTCGAGGGGCAGCTTCGCGAGCGCGCGTCCGATGCGCTCCTCCAGCTCGCGCGCGGCCTTGTTCGTGAAGGTGAGCCCCAGCACCTGCGCCGGGGTCGCGGCGCCGGACACGATCGCGTGCGCGATGCGCGCCGCCATCACCGCGGTCTTGCCCGAGCCCGCTCCCGCGACGATCGACAGAGGGACCGCCGGATATGTGATCGCCTCCCATTGCTCCTCGGTCGGGTCGTGGCCGTCGAGCGCCGCGAGCACGGCGGGGTGCACGCTCATCGCGCCCTCAGCTCCTCTCCTTCCGGCCACATGGGGCACAGCGTCTTGAACTTGCAGAAGCGGCAGTCGGCCTCCGGGCTGGGGCCGAACTCCTCCTTGTCGATGCGTCCCAGCATGTCCACGATGCGGCGCTCGGTCGCGACCTCCCACGGCGTGCCGTCCTCGGCGCGCTTGGGCAACTGGGTCGCGCGCCGTATCGCGTTGCCCTTCGTGTGGCGCAGGAACAGGAGCTCCGCGCACTTGGCGACGCCGAGCTTCGACAGCTCCTCGTCGCGCTGGCACGCGAGGAAGTAGGTGGCGAGCTGGAGGTCGTCCTTGACCTCCTCGTCGGTCTTGTAGCGGTTGGATGTCTTGTAGTCGATCAGCCTGATCCCGCTGCCCTCCAGGGCGTCGATGCGGTCGATCTTGCCGCGTACGGTCCAGCCGTCGACGGGGAACTCGAACCACTTCTCGGTCGCGAGGGTGCGGTGCTTGTTGTTCGCCTCGAGCGCGACGTAGCGCTCGATGATCTCGACGCAGTCGCGCCACAGCGAGCCCGCCACGGCGCCGGGGGGGTAGTCCTCGTCCCGCCACCTCCGACGCGCCTCCTCGACGAGGGCGGGGACCTCCCGCGGCAGGCGGCCCGCCTCCGCGTCCTCGAGCAGCCCGTGGATCAGCGACCCGTACGCCATCTGATAGGTCCGCTCCGGGTCGAGGCCGAGCACCTGCCCCAGGAGGTAGGCGAGGGGGCAGTTGTCGAAGTCCGCGAAACGGGAGTACGACGTCTTCTTGGGCTCGGGCACGACGGGGCCGCGCCCGTCGGTCCACGTCCGGCCCCACCACCACCGCTCCGGGTCCGCCGCCGGCATGCTGCCGAGCGCCCACAGCGCGGCCAGCCGGCGCGCCGGCGGCGCGACCGGGTCGTGCAGCGACCGCCGCCACGCGAGCTCGGCCTCGCGCGCGGTGAGGACGAGGTCCGGGACCGCGTCGTTGCCCTCGGGAAGGGGCCCGAGCCGGTCGAGGAAGCGCGACGGCTGCGCGCTGAGACGCTCCGACCCGCCGGCCCGGAGCCCGCTGGCGACCACGCGGCGGGCCCGCGACGTGGCGAGGCGGAACAGCCGCTCCTCCTCCTCGAGGGCCTCGCGCAGGCGTGCGGCGGGGGCCCGGTCGCGGGCGAGGAGGTCGACGTCGAGCAGCAGCCCCCGCCGCGACGGGTCGGGCCACATCCCCTCGACGCAGCCCGCGACGACCGCGAGCTCGAACTCCCGCCCCTTGGCGCCGTGCGAGGTCACGATCGAGACCGCGTCCTGGGGCCCGTCGAGGCGGATGGACTCGGGCGCGAACTCGGCCGACCGCAGCGTCTCGATGAACTCTCCCATCCGCACCTGGCGGCCCCGCCGATCGGTGAAGCGGGCGAGGGCGTCGGCCAGCGTCGTGAGCGAGTCGAGCCGGCGATCGTCGTCCGCGGCCACGAGCTCGTCGAACCACGGGGCCCGCTGCCACAGTCTCCAGAAGGCCTCGTCCGGAGGGCATCCCGAGATCCACGCGCGGGCCTCGTCCACGAGGTCGCAGAGCGCGTCCAGCTTGGCCGCGAGGGTCTCCCCGAGGCCCTCGTGGAGGCGCTCGGAGCAGACCTCGTGCAGCGGCCGGTCCGCCAGCCGGGCGGCCCGCCGGAGCTCCACGAGCTCGGCGAGAGAGAGGCCCCCGAGCTCGGATGTGAGCAGCTCGGGCCACAGCTCCTCGTACCCCGGCCGACGGCACGCGACCGTGAAGAGGTCGAGGACGGGACGCACCACGGGGTCGTGCGCGAGGCGGATCGACTCGCCGTCGACCCGGTGCGGAACGCCGGCCCGCGTCAGCTCGCGCCGCAGCGGGGCGAGCAGGGGGCCGAGGTCGCGCACGATCACGGCGAGGTCGCCCCACGCCGCGCCGCCGGCCGCGGCCGTGCGCAGCTCGGCCACCGCGGCCCGCGCCTCCTCGGTCACGTGCGAGTAGAGGCGCACCTGCGGCGGCGCGGCTCGCCGGTACTGCGTGCGCAGCTCCACGACAGGGGCGGCGAGCGCTGCGAGGCGGGTGGGGTCCGCGCCCCGGAAGGCATACACGCTCCCCTCCGGGTCCCCCGCGACGACCGCGCTCCTGCCGTCCCCCGGCTCCGGGAGCAGGGTGTCGAGGAGCGCCGCCTCGGCCCTGTTGGCCTCCTCGAAGTCGTCGACCAAGATGTGGGGATAGAGGGTCCGGAGATCCTCGGCGACCCTTTCGTGCTCCCCCAGCACGCGCCGGGCCTCGGCCAGCACCATGGCGAAGTCGAGCCGGGGGCGGCCGTCCGCGAACCCGTCGGGGTCCTGGACCGCGGCGAGGTAGCGGCCGTAGAAGGCCGCGACCTCGGCCCAGTCGGGGCGCCCCCTGTGGGCGGCCAGCCGGGCGACGTCGGTGGGCGTGAGCAGCATCTCCTGGGCCCGGAGCAGGAGGTCGCGCACCTCGCCGGCGAAGGCGTCCGAGCCGAGCAGAGCGGCGTTGACCGGCCAGTTGGCCGGGTCCTCCCGCGCCAGGAGCGTGGCGACGAAGGCGCGCTGGTCGAAGGCGGTGAGCAGGAGCGGCTCGGCCGCGTACCCGGCGAGCTCGAAGCCGAGCGCGGCCGAGCCGCCCTCGGGCGCGGCGACCGGGAAGCCCCGGGTCAACAGGGACCACGCGAAGGCGTGGAACGTGAGCACGCTCGGCCCGGCCACGGAGCGGCCGAGGCGTCGCACGATGGCATCGCGGGCTGCGATCGAGGAGCGCCGGTCGCGCCCGAAGACGAGGACGGCGGCCGGGTCGACTCCGCCCTCGACGAGCCGCGCCACCCGCTCGCGCAGAACGGTGGTCTTGCCCGTGCCGGGGCCCCCGACCAGCTTGAGGACGCCTGCGCCGAGATCGGCGGCGCGCCGCTGCTCGTCGTCGAGCACGACCGCCCTAGCGATGTCGCTCATATCCCCTTGGTCACCTCTTCGGTCCGTCGGAGGCGAACCTAACGCGGGGGTGCGACAGAGATGGGGGCCGGCCGGCGAGCCGGCCCCGCGACAACGGCTAGCGGATGACCCTGACCCTCCCGGTCATGCCCCGGTGGATCTTGCACTTGAAGCGGTAGATCCCGGGGCGGCGGAAGCGCTTCTTGGTGCTCTGGCCCTGGGCGATGTAGGTGTGCTTGCTCCACCTCCGGCCCCTGCGGCCGGACCTCTTGCGGTAGGAGGTGACCGTGTGGGGGCGGTTCGTAGCCACCCACCTGATCCTGTTGCCGACCCGGATCTTTCGCTTGGGCGGCACCCACTCCGTGCCCGACCCGGAGATCGTCTTCGTCGCTCCCATCGACACCGCGCTCGTGGCGAGCACGGTTCCGGCCGCGAGCGCGGCCACGAGGAGCCAGGCCGTCGGCCTGCGCAGCGCTGCCCTGTTCACCCCGTGTTCTCCTTCCCCTCGTCCTCGGTCGCGTCCAACGTTATTACGACCCCCGGGCCGAGGGGGTCCGGGGTCGCGCCGGCGGCCCGTCCCGGGTCCCGAGAAATCCGGCGCCCGCGGGGCCCGCTGGCCCATACTGCTCCCCCCGGGCCACCCCGGGCGGTCCCCGACGGCACCAGGAGGCGCGCGATGGAGCAAGGCGAGCTGCCCGACGGCGGGAGCGGCGCGCCGGGCCGGGGGTCCGATCCCGGCCGCAGCGGGCTGGTCGAGGACGCCGTCGCCCGCGCCGAGCGGCGCCTCGCTCGGGAGCGGCGGCGCGCCCGGGCCCGCGCCGTCCAGCTCGCCCGGGAGCAGGCCTACCACCGCCTCGCGGTAGCACTCGATCGCCCCTCCAAGCCGGCTGTAAGTCCAGGCCAGCTGTCGCTGTTCGTGGTGGAGGACACGCTCTTCGACGACGCCGGCTGACCCCCGGCCGGCTGTTGCCCGCGCGCCCCCGCGTCGACGAGGGTGGGCGCATGCGGAGGCCGCTGGCCTCGGTGCTCGCCGTCGCCGTCTTGCTCGGGCTCGTCTCGCCCGCGGCCGCGCGCGCCCCGTGGAAGAGGCGGATCGACGCTCTCGTCGCGGGGCGCCCGGTCGGGGTCGCGATCGCGCGCGGGGGGCGGCTCGTGTACGGCGCCAAGCCGCGCGTGAGGAGGGTGCCGGCGTCGAACCAGAAGCTGCTCACGTCGATGGCGCTCCTGGACTCGCTCGGCCGCGGCGCCCGCCTCCCCACCACCGCGCGGGCCCGAAGAGTGCGCGACGGCGTCGTCAGGGGCAACCTGTGGGTCACGGGGCGGGGGGACCCCGTGCTCGGGGGGACGCCCCGATTCGCGCGCTCCTCGCCCCTGCGCCCGACCTGGGTGGGGCGGCTCGCGCGCCGCATCCGGCGCGCCGGCGTGCGTCGGATCCGGGGCGCGGTCGTCGGCAGCACCCGCTACTTCCGCCACGACTGGAGCGCGCCGGGGTGGAGGCCCGAGTTCCCCCGCCTCTACGTCGCGCTGCCGACCGCCCTCACCTTCGAGGGCAACGTCCACCGAGGCCGGCCCATCACCGACCCCGAGCGCCGCGTCGCGCGCGCCCTCACCCGCCGCCTCCGCCGCCTCGGGGTGCGCGTCGGCCGCCGTCCCCGGGCCGCTCCCGCCCCCCCGGGCACGAGGGCGATCGCCCGGGTCCGGTCGGCCCCCCTGCGCCGCCTCCTCAAGGCGATGAACCACGTCTCGTCGAACTTCTACGCCGAGGTCCTCGGGAAACGGCTCGCGGTGGCGCACCGCGGGCCGCCGGGCACGATCGCGGGCGCCGCCCGGGCGCTGGAGGCGTGGGCGCGGCGCCGCGGGGTCTCCGTCGCCGCCCGCGACGCCTCGGGGCTGTCGTTCCGCAACCGCGTCTCGCCGCGCGGGCTGGTGCGCCTGCTCGGGGCGGCTCGGCGCGCGCGGTGGGGCCGTGCCCTGCGCCTGTCTCTGCCCGCGGGGGGCCATGGGACGCTCGAGGGCCGGCTGCGGCGGCTCCGCGTGCGGGCCAAGACCGGCACCCTCGAAGGCGTGTCGACGCTGTCGGGATGGGTGTGGCAGCGGGCGCGCTCGTCGTGGGCGGAGTTCTCGATCATGTCCCGCGGTCTGTCGAAGGCCCGGGCCGCCGCGCTCGAGGACCGGATCGTGCGCGTCCTCGCCCGAGCCGGCCGCAAACGTCGGCCGGGACTCGTGGCGGTGCTCGCCCGGCGCGGGCTCGCCCAGGGCGCGCCGGGTCAGGGACTCTCTTCGAGCGGCTCCGGAGGCGGCTCGGGCGCGTCCGAGACCGGCGCGGTCTCGAGGAGGGGCGAGGAGCACACCGGGCACACGAACGTGTCGTCCTCCTCGATATAGACGTTGCGCCGGCACGTCGCGCAGAAGGCTGTCAGGGCCATGTCGTCACGGTAGCCCTCGCGCGCCCCCGCTTCGGACGGCGCGCCGTGCAGATGGCACTCACCTCGACGCGCCGATCCTCCGATAGGGAGGGGGAGGGGCGAGCGTCCCGCTCGTCTCCCGCAACTCGAGGAGGTCACAAAGGTGGGCATCGGAGTCGGACTCTTTCTTCTCGCCGTGGGAGCGATCCTCAGCTTCGCCCTCGGCGAGGACACGCTCGGCTCGCTCAACGTCGACACGGTTGGTGTGATCCTGATGATCGTCGGCGCGGCGGGGATCCTGTTGTCGCTGCTGTTCTGGAGCAGCTTCGCCCCGTTCCGTAGGGAGGAGCGCACCGTGGTGCGCGACCGCGACGTCGTGCGCGACCGCGAGGTCCTCTAGGGCGGGGCTAGACACCGGGCTCGAAGTAGGTCGCCGACACGACCACGCCGCGCTCGAGCACGAGCGTCGTGACCGACCCCGTGGTGGGCCTCACCTGGGGCAGCCACGGGGGAACGCGGCGGCGCGCCAGGGCGAGCCGCGCGACGCGCACGGGGGTCTGATGGGAGACGATCACGACCTCGCCCCCCGCCGCCGACTCGACCGCCTCGCCGACCGCGGCCATCATGCGGGCGGCGACGTCGGAGAAGCTCTCCCCCCACGTCGGGCGCAGCGGATTGCGGAGCCCCCACCAGTGGCGGGGCGACCTCAGGAACCCGGCGAGCGAGCGCGTCGCCCCCTCGAAGCTGTTCTCGCTCTCGGTCAGGCGGGCGTCGGTGACCACCTCCACGACGTGGTGCTCCGCGATGATGGCGGCGGTCTCCTGCGCGCGCTCGAGGGGGCTCGCCCAGATCGCCCCCACGGGCGCGGACGCCAGCCGCTGCGCGGCGCGGGCGGCCTGTTCCTTGCCCCGGAGGGACAGGTGGTAGCCGGGCAGACGGCCGTAGACGATCCCCTTCGGGTTCTCCACCTCGCCGTGGCGCACGAGGTGCACGGTCGCGGTGAGCGCTCTCGGCGCGGTCGCGGTCACGGGGGAACTTCCTAACAAACGACGCCGGAGGGACGCCGGGCCGCGGCGGCAAGCGGCCGCTACTCTGCCGTGATGGCCGAGGTCGTGCTGTTCGGGGCGACGGGGCACACCGGGAGCCTGTGCGCGCACGCGCTCGGGCGCAGGGGGGCCTCGTTCGCGGTGGTGGGGCGCAGCGCGGGGCGACTCGAGAGGATCGCCGCGGCCGCGGGCGCCGCCGCGATCCGGGTGGCCGACGCCCGCGACCC
>DATADD010000083.1:0-6490 GCA_036258675.1 Actinomycetota bacterium
ACGAGGATCGCCCCGTCCATCTGGGCGGCGCCCGTGATCATGTTCTTGATGTAGTCGGCATGCCCCGGGCAGTCGACGTGGGCGTAGTGGCGGTTCTCGGTCTCGTACTCGACGTGGGCGATCGCGATCGTGATGCCCCGCTCCTTCTCCTCCGGCGCCTTGTCGATCTCCTCGAACGGGGTGAAATCGGCCATCCCCTTCTCGGCCAGCACCTTGGTGATGGCGGCCGTCAGGGTCGTCTTGCCGTGGTCGATGTGGCCGATCGTGCCGATGTTGACGTGGGGCTTGGTGCGCTCGAACTTCTTCTTGCTCATCTCTCTCTCCTTACTCGCCGCGAACCCGGGCGACGATCTCGCGGCTGATGTTCGCCGGGACCTCCTGGTACGAGTGGAACTGCATCGTGTGCGACGCGCGACCCTGGGTCTTCGAGCGCAGGTCGGTCGCGTAGCCGAACATCTCCGCGAGCGGCACCTGAGCGGTCACGATGCGGTCCGAGCCGCGCTGGTCCATGGACTCGACCCGGCCCCGTCGGGACGAGAGGTCGCCGATGACGTCGCCCATGTACTCCTCGGGTGTGACGACCTCGACGTCGAAGACGGGCTCGAGAAGGACGAGCCGGGCCCGCTTGGCGGCCTCCTTGAACGCCATCGACCCCGCGATCTTGAACGCCATCTCCGAGGAGTCGACCTCGTGGTAGGAGCCGTCGGTAAGGGTCACGCGCACGTCCACCATCGGGTAGCCGGCGAGGACGCCCGAGGCCATCGCCTCCTGCACGCCCTGGTCGACCGAGGGGATGTATTCCGTGGGGATGCGCCCCCCCGTGATCTTGTTGACGAACTCGTAGCCGCCGCCGGGGCCGGTCGGCTCGAGGTCGATGACGACGTGGCCGTACTGGCCCTTGCCGCCGGTCTGCTTGACGTAGCGGGTCTCGACCTTGGCGACCGGGTTGCGCACCGTCTCCCGGTAGGCGACCTGGGGGCGACCGACGTTGGCGCCGACCTTGAACTCGCGCACGAGGCGGTCGACGAGGACCTCGAGGTGGAGCTCGCCCATCCCCGAGATGATCGTCTGGCCCGTGTCCTCGTCGGTGTGGACGCGGAAGGTGGGGTCCTCCTCGGACAGGCGCTGGAGCGCGGTGGCGAGCTTCTCGGAGTCGGGCTTCGACTTGGGCTCGATGGCGACGTCGATCACCGGCGCCGGGAAGCTCATCTCCTCGAGCAGGACCGGCGAGGAGGGGTCGGACAGCGTGTCGCCCGTGAGCGTGTGCTTGAGGCCCACGACCGCGACGATGTCGCCCGTGTAGACGGCGTCCTTGTCCTCGCGGTGGTTGGCGTGCATCTGCAGGATGCGCCCGACGCGCTCCTTGCGGTCGCGGGTCGAGTTGGTCACCTGGTCGCCGCTGCGCAGGGTCCCGGAGTAGACGCGCAGGTAGGTGAGCCGCCCCACGTAGGGGTCGCTCATGATCTTGAAGGCGAGCGCCGCGAACGGCTCGTGGTCCTCGGGATGGCGCAGGACGGCCTCGCCCGTGGAGGGATGGCGCCCCTCGTAGGCGGGGAGATCGCTCGGGGCGGGCAGATACCAGCAGATCGCGTCGAGCAGCGGCTGCACCGCCTTGTTCTTGAACGCCGACCCGCACAGCACGGGCGTGATCTCGCCCGAGATCGTCGCCCGGCGCAGGGCCTTGCGGATGTCGTCGACCGACACCGGCTCCTCGGCGACGTAGGCCTCCATGATCGCCTCGTCGTGGTCGGCGAGCGCCTCGACGAGGTCGTGACGGTACCGGTCGGCCTGCTCCCGCAGCTCCTCCGGGATGTCGCGGTCCTCCCACTCCTCGCCCATGCCCTCGGAGGGCCAGTAGTGGGCGGCCATCGTCACGAGGTCGACGACGCCGTGGAAGTCGGCCTCCTTGCCGATCGGCAGCTGGATCACTACCGGGGTGCCGTTGAGCCGGCTCTCGATCATCTCGACGGTGCGGAAGAAATCCGCGCCCGTGCGGTCCATCTTGTTGACGAAGCAGATGCGGGGGACGTTGTAGCGGTCCGCCTGGCGCCACACCGTCTCGGACTGAGGCTCGACCCCCGCGACCGCGTCGAAGACGGCGATCGCCCCGTCGAGCACCCGCAGGCTGCGCTCGACCTCGACCGTGAAGTCGACGTGGCCGGGCGTGTCGATGATGTTGATCCAGTAGCCCTTCCAGTGGGCGGTGGTCGCGGCGGACGTGATCGTGATGCCGCGCTCCTGCTCCTGGACCATCCAGTCCATGACCGCGGCGCCCTCATGGACCTCGCCCATCTTGTAAGTGCGACCCGTGTAGTAGAGGATGCGCTCGGTCGTCGTCGTCTTGCCCGCATCGATGTGGGCCATGATCCCGATGTTGCGGGTCCTGTTGAGCGGGTACTCGCGCGCGACCGGGCCGCGGCCGCCCTTCACCTCGCGCAGCTGCGGGCGCCTCTGTGGCTCTTTGGTCTGCTCGGCGAGCTCAGGCATGGTTCATCACCATCGGTAGTGCGCGAAGGCCTTGTTCGCCTCCGCCATCTTGTGCATGTCCTCGCGGCGCTTCACCGCCGCGCCCGTTCCTCCGGACGCGTCGAGGATCTCGCCCGCGAGCCGGTCCGCCATGGAGCGCTCCCGCCGCCGGCGCGAGAACGCCACGAGCCAGCGGATCGCCAGCGTCGTGCCGCGCCGCGACTGGACCTCGACCGGCACCTGGTAGGTGGCCCCGCCGACCCGCCGCGACTTGACCTCGAGCAGCGGCTTGATGTTGTCGACCGCCTTCTTGAGCAGCGGGAGCGGATCCTTGCCCGTGCGGTCGCCGACCTTGCCCAGGGCGTCGTAGACGATGCTCTGGGCGAGCGTCCGCTTGCCGCGCGTCATGATCCGGTTCTGGATCTGCGTGACCAGGACCGAGTTGTAGACGGGGTCGCCGGAGATCTGGCGCCGGGGCGCCGGCCCCTTGCGCGGCATCAGGACCCCTCTTTCTTCGCGCCGTACTTCGAGCGCGACTTGGAGCGGTTGCGCACACCCGCGGTGTCGAGCGCGGCGCGCACGATCTTGTAGCGGACGCCGGGAAGGTCCTTCACCCGACCGCCTCGCACGAGCACGATCGAGTGCTCCTGGAGGTTGTGGCCGATGCCCGGGATGTAGGCGGTGACCTCGATCCCGGAGGAGAGGCGGACGCGCGCCACCTTGCGCAGCGCGGAGTTGGGCTTCTTCGGAGTGTGCGTGAACACCCTCGTGCACACGCCGCGGCGCTGCGGCGAGCCCGCCAGCGCGGGCGACTTGGACTTCTCCTTCTTGCTCTGGCGGCCCTGCCGGACCAGTTGCTGGATGGTCGGCACTCTTCTCCTTCGTCTCGGACCCCGCCGCCCGGCGGGGCCCTCCTCCGCGCGCCGGGCACACACGGCCCAGCACGTCACGCCTCTATGCCACCGCGGCGCGCCAGCGACGGTCGCGGCCGGTTTTGTCCCGTGCACCGAGAGATGAGGGCCGGGCTCGCGCCGAGCGTCTCGGCGCCCCCCGGGTTGTCCCCTCGATGACTTGCGTTCGGCGATGTGACCCCGACCCCGACGGTTCCCGGGGCGACCGGGCCTGCCAAGGCTCACCGAACTCGGGCTTCGCTGCCTCCCAGCGCGCACAGGCGCGCGGCGCGCCCCCAGCCGGGGACGCGACCGCCAAGTGTATGCGCCCCCCCGCGGGGGGTCAAACGAGGCGGCAGGCGGCCTACTCGGCCGCCTGCGACACCTCTTCTGCGGTCACGATGCTGGTGCCCTCGCCTATCGACCCGTCGCCGTCCCCGTCGGGGACCGCCTGCAGCGGGGCGGGCCCGAGCAGCTCCTGGGCGAGGCTCGCGGCCTCCTGGTCCTCGACCCGGGGAGGCAGCCCGAACATGGCCCGGGCGTCGTCGTCGCTGATCGCGCCCTCGCCGGTGGCGAGCGCCCGGATCGAGCGGTACCGCGACATGCCCGTCCCGGCCGGGATCAGCTTGCCGATGATCACGTTCTCCTTGAGGCCGAGCAGCGGGTCGGACTTCCCCCGGATCGCGGCCTCGGTGAGGACCCTCGTGGTCTCCTGGAACGACGCCGCCGACAGCCACGACTCCGTGGCGAGCGACGCCTTGGTGATCCCCATGAGGACCTCGCGCGCCGAGGCCGGCTCGCCGCCGTCGGCAGCGATCTGCTCGTTGACCTCGGCCCGCTGGCGGGCGTCGACGAGCTCGCCCGGCAGGAACTCCGAGTCGCCCGGCTCGAGGATGTTCACCTTGCGCATCATCTGGCGAACGATCAGCTCGATGTGCTTGTCGTGGATCGGCACGCCCTGGCTGCGGTAGACGCTCTGGACCTCGTCGACGAAGTAGCGCTGGACCGCGCGGGCGCCGAGGATCTCGAGGATGTCGTGCGGGTCCTTGGACCCGACCGTGAGCGACTCGCCCGCGGCCACCGGGGCGCCGTCGTGGATGTTGGACTCGAGCCGCGCGTGGCGCGGCACCTTGATGACGACGGGCTCGCCGCCGTCGTCGGGCACGATCTCGAGCGAGCGGGTCCGCTCGTCCTCCTCGATCGACACGCGCCCGCTGACCGGGGCGATCTCGGCCTTGCCCTTGGGTGAACGCGCCTCGAACAGCTCGACGACGCGGGGCAGGCCGTGCGTGATGTCCTCGCCGGCGACGCCGCCGGTGTGGAACGTGCGCATGGTCAGCTGCGTGCCGGGCTCGCCGATCGACTGCGCCGCGATGATGCCCACGGCCTCGCCGAGCTCGACCAGCTTGCCGGTCGCCATCGAGGTCCCGTAGCAGAGCTGGCAGACGCCGTGGCGCGCCTCGCAGGTGAGGACCGAGCGGACGACGACCTCGTGCACACCCGACTCGACGATGCGATCGCGCACGTCGACCGAGACCTGGTCGCCGGCCTTGGCCACGACCGATCCGTCCTCGGACACGAGGTCCTCGAGCAGCACCCTGCCGAGCAGCTTCTGCTTGAGGTGCTGGCGCTCGGCGTGGAGGTCGAGGCGCAGCCCGCGGTCCGTGCCGCAGTCCTCGGCCCGCACCATCACCTCCTGTGCGACGTCGACGAGGCGCCGGGTGAGGTAGCCCGAGTCGGCCGTCCTCAGCGCCGTGTCGGCGAGGCCCTTGCGGGCGCCGTGGGTCGAGATGAAGTACTCGAGCACCGTCAGCCCCTCGCGGAAGTTCGCCCGGATCGGCCGGGGGATGATCTCGCCGCGCGGGTTCGCCACGAGACCGCGCATCCCGGCGATCTGGCGCAGCTGCATGATGTTCCCGCGGGCGCCCGAGTTCGCCATCATCCAGATGGGGTTGAGCTCGTCGAAGCTGTCCTCCATCGCGCGGCGCACCTCGTCGGTGGCCTCGGTCCAGATGTTGATCAGCTCCTGGCGGCGCTCCTCCTCGGTGATCACACCGCGGCGGTACTGGTTCTCGATCTTCTCCGCGTCCTTCTCGTGGTTCGAGAGGATCTCGCCCTTGCGCTCGGGCGTGGTGACGTCCTCGAGCCCGATCGTGACTCCCGCCTTGGTGGCGTAGCGGAAGCCCGTGTCCTTGAGTGCGTCGAGGACCTCGGCGAGCTCCTTCTTGTCGTAGATGCGCGCGCACCTGTCGACGAGCGCGCTCAGCTCACGCTTCTTGATGGGGTGGTTCTGGAACGGGAAGTCGGCCGGGAAGCACTCGTTGAGGACCACGCGCCCGACCGTCGTCTCCTTCAGGCGCTTGGGGTTGGCCTCGTACTCCTCGACGTCCTCGTCCTCGAACCGCTTGAGCCCGCGCACCTTGACCTTGGCGTGGATCCCGACGACGCGGGCGTCGTAGGCCTGCAGCAGCTCGTCGATCGACGAGAACGCCCGGCCCTCGCCCGGCTCGCCGTCGTGGGCCACGGTGAGGTAGTAGGAGCCGATGATGATGTCCTGGGTCGGCGCCACGATCGGGTCGCCGTGCGCCGGCGACAGCACGTTGTGCGCGCTCAGCATGAGGATGCGCGCCTCGGCCTGCGCCTCCGACGACAGCGGCACGTGAACCGCCATCTGGTCGCCGTCGAAGTCGGCGTTGAAGGCGACGCACACGAGCGGGTGGATCTGGATCGCCTTGCCCTCGACCAGAACGGGCTCGAAGGCCTGGATGCCGAGGCGGTGCAGCGTCGGCGCGCGGTTCAGCAGGACCGCGTGCTCGTGGATGATCTCCTCGAGCACGTCCCAGACCATCGGCCGGCTGCGCTCGACCATGCGCTTGGCGCTCTTGATGTTCTGGGCGTGGCCCAGGTCGACGAGCCGCTTCATCACGAACGGCTTGAAGAGCTCGAGCGCCATCTGCTTGGGCAGGCCGCACTGGTGCAGCTTGAGCTTGGGCCCCGACACGATCACGCTGCGGCCCGAGTAGTCGACGCGCTTGCCGAGCAGGTTCTGGCGGAAGCGCCCCTGCTTGCCCTTGAGCATGTCCGACAGCGACTTGAGGGCGCGGTTGCCCGGCCCCGTCACGGGGCGTCCCCGG
>DATADD010000084.1:0-11082 GCA_036258675.1 Actinomycetota bacterium
AGGTCGCGGACGTGGCCCATCGACGCGAGGACCTTGAAGTCCTTGCCCATGTATCTCTCGATCGTCTTCGCCTTCGCCGGCGACTCGACGATCACGAGGTTCTTGGACACCTGTCTCCTTTTGCTTGCCCTGGCTGCTTGCCCTGGCTGCTTGCTCTGGCGGCTTGCTCTGGCTGCCGTCCTCGCCCGCCGTCCGCTCGCTCGGGGACCGCGGCGGACCGCCGCCCGACGAGGCGCGCGCCGGGGCTCGCCTCGGTACGGGACCGCTGGCGGGCCTTATCCCACCCTTCGCCGTCCTATGTCAAGCGAAACGCACGAAGCCCGGCCGGTGTTCCGGCGGCGCACCCCCGGCCGGGGGACGGGCCCCACCCGAACGTGTAGAAGTCTCCGCGGGCGTCGCGACGGGCCCTCTCCGCCCCGGGGGCGGGGGATCTCGGCGACTACCATCGGCGCCCGTGGAAGCCCTCCTTCAGCTCATGGAGAGCTGGATCACCGACTACGGCTATGCGGCCGTCTTCCTGCTCATGCTGGCCGAGTCGGCCTGCATCCCGTTCCCGAGCGAGGTGACGATGCTCGTGGGCGGGTGGTACGCGGCCGAGGGCCGCCTCGACTTCTTCCTCGTCGGCGTCGCCGGGGTGCTCGGCAACCTCGTCGGCTCCTGGATCGCCTACGCGCTCGGACGCAGCACGGGACGCGAACTGCTCGACCGCTACGGGCGCTACGTCCTGATCCGCTCGCACGACATCGACAAGGCGGAGCGGTGGTGGGAACGCTACGGAGAGGCCGCCACCTTCTTCAGCCGACTGCTGCCCGTCGTGCGCACGTTCATCTCGCTGCCGGCCGGTCTTGCCCGCATGCCGTTCGGGAAGTTCACGATCTACACCTTCCTCGGCGTGATCCCCTGGACCTATGCGCTCACCTGGGCCGGCGTGCTGGTCAAGGACCACTGGGAGCGGGCCGCCCACCTCTTCGACGTGCCGACGTACCTCATCGCGGGTGGGCTCGTCGCGGCCGCGGTCGTCTGGTACGTGAGGAGGCGGCGGCGCCGCGCGCGCGTAAGCGACGAGGTCGAGACCGCGGGCTGACGGGCGCCTACAGCCCGATGTCGGGCGCGACCTCCTGAAGGCCCCCGATCGAGACCGCGATGAACTCGTCCACGGGGACGCCTATGGAGTCCTCGACGCCGCGGATCTTGTCCCGCTCCACGCCGGGGGCGAACGACCTCTCCTTGAGCTTCTTCTTGACCGACGACACCTTCATCCCCGAGGCCCTGTCGGGGCGCACCAAGGCACACGCCACCAGGAGGCCGGCGACGCCGTCCGCGTGGACCACCGAGCGCGACATGAGGTCGGTCCGGTAGTCCTCGTGCGCGTGCGCCAGGACGGCGTTGAGCACCGCCTCGTCATCGAAGCCCTCGGCGCGCAGCCACTCGACCGACTGGTGCCCGTGGCGCTCGGGCGTGTCGTGCGTCTGGTCCTGATCGAGGTCGTGGAAGAGCCCGGCGAGGCCCCACCGGTTCGCGTCCTCGCCGAAGCGGCCGGCCAGAGCGCGCATGACCCCCTCCACGGAGACGAGGTGCCGCACCGTCGTCTCCTTCTCCGCGTACCTCCGCACGAGGTCTCGCGCCGCCCCCCGGTCCACGCTGCTAGGGCTCCCCCGTCAGGGCGCGCCGCAGGTCCGGCTCCGCCTCGGCGCTCGCCAGGGCGAGGACCTCGTCTCCGGCCTGGAGCGGGGTGTCGCCCGACGGAGCGATCACGTGCCGGTCCCGCACGATCGCAACCAGGGTGCCATCGGCGGGCATCTTGAGATCGCGCACGGTCTTCCCGTTCGCCGGAGATCCCTCGTCCAGCGTGACCTCGAGCAGGGCGACCTTGCCCTGCTCGAGCTGCAGAAGCCGCACGATGTCGCCCACCGAGACCGCCTCCTCGACGAGAGAGGTGAGCAGGTGCGGCGTGCTCACGGCCACGTCGACGCCCCACGACTCCGTGAATAGCCACGCGTTGTCAGGGTGGTTGACGCGCGCCACCACGCGCGGGACCGCGAACTCCTGCTTGGCCAGCAGGGAGATGACCAGGTTGTCCTCGTCGTCGCCGGTCGCCGCCACCATCACGTCGCACGACGACAGCACGGCCGAGTCCAGGGTGTGCAGCTCGCACGCGTCGCCGATGACCCAGTTGGCGTCGAGCTCATCCATGAGCACGGCGGCGTGGTCCTTGTTCTGCTCGATCAACGTCACGTCGTGGCCCTTGGCGCGCAGGTCCCCGCCGACGTAGAGACCCACGTTGCCCGCCCCCGCGATCGCGATCCGCATCGACTTGCGGCTCATTCGGGCGCGCTCAGCTTCCTCAACTCGTCGGTGACCTCGGAGGTGTGAGGACGCACGAGGGAGATGTGAAGGATGTCCCCCTCCTGGATCGTGAGATTCTTGTCGGGAAGGCGGGGGACGCCGAAGCGGCTCACGGCCACGACGCGCCTGCGCCCTTCGGCGTCGAGCGCGAGGGCGTTCTGTCCGACCACCTCGCGAGGCGCCTGGATGGCGATAACGACGACCTCGCCGTTGTCGATCGTCTGCTCCACGGACACGTTCTCCGGCAGCAGGTGCCGCATGACCTGATCCGTCGTCCATCGCACCGTGGCGACCGTCTGGATCCCAAGACGCTGATAGATCTGGGCGCGCCGCGGGTCGTAGATGCGCGCGATCACCTGCGGTATCCGATAGTGCTCGCGGGCGATCCTCGCCGACACGATGTTGGAGTTGTCGCCGCTGGTGACGGACGCGAACGCGCTCGCGTCGGAGATCCCGGCCTCCTCGAGCGATTCCCGGTCGAAGACGAGGCCGACGATGCGCGGGCCCTTGAAGTCGTCTCGGAGCCTGTCGAACGCCCTGGCGTTCTTGTCCACGACGGCGACGGAGTGTCCCATGCGCTCGAGGCCGCCGGCCAGCTCCGACCCGACCCGACCGCAGCCGGCGATGATGACGTGCACGCTGTAGGGGCTCCTCGTGCTTGCTTCGTCCTACCGTGGAGACGCGGGCGATACTGCCATACTTGCCACTCGTGGCGTGGTTCACCGGTTTCATCGAGAACCTTGCTCGACCTCCCGAGGAGATACGGGCCGACAACCTGCGTTCCTGGGCCCGGGGGGTCGATGGCACGACCGCCATCGCCGAGCTCGAGCCCCGCAGACGGGCGCGCGTCGCGGGGGTGATACAGAACGTGCGGATCGACCCCCGAGAGGGCCACGGGAGCATCGAGGCAACGATCATCGACGGGACCGGGCAGATGGTCGTGAAGTGGCTGGGACGGCCCGAGAAGTCCGGGATCCGTCTCGGCAACGGCCTCGTCATCTCGGGGACGGTGGGCCGGAGCGACGACGGCGAGCTGTACGTGTTGAACCCGGAGTACGACCTCGTGGTCGGCCCGGAGCACGGGTAGGGCCATCCCGGAACCTCGCCGTCATCCCGCTCGTCGTCCGCACGCGCACCACCATCTCCGAGGCCCGCGCGACGAAGGGCCCCGTGAGGGGCCCTTCGGTATCTCTGCGGGTTGGGTCAGGCGACCGCCTTCACCTTCTCGGCCGGCTCCGGCTCCCCGCCGAACTCGGCCTCGGGCTGCTTGGCCGAGAAGCGGAACGCGGCCACGAGCACGGCGAGGCCGACCACCACGATCGCGAACCGGACCGCGGCGTTCCCGCCGTCGCCGAGGACCGTGACCACGGAGCCCGCCGCCAGCAGCGCCACGAGGTTCATCACCTTGATGAGCGGGTTGAGGGCGGGGCCGGCGGTGTCCTTGAAGGGGTCGCCGACGGTGTCGCCGATCACACTTGCCTCGTGCGAGGGCGAGTTCTTGCCCCCGTAGTGCCCGTCCTCGATGTACTTCTTGGCGTTGTCCCACGCACCGCCGGAGTTCGACAGGTAGACCGCCAGAAGCTGGCCGACGAGGATGGCGCCGGCGAGGTAGGCGCCCAGCGGCAGCGCTCCGAGACCGAACCCGACCACCACCGGGGTCACGATCGCGAGGATCCCGGGGGTCGCGAGCTCCCGCAGCGACGTCCGCGTGCAGATGTCCACGACGCGCGCGTAGTCGGGCTTGACGGAGAAGTCCATGATCCCCGGATTGCTGCGGAACTGCTCGCGCACCTCCAGCACGACGGTGCCGGCGGCGCGCCCCACCGCCTTGATCGTGAGCGAGGCGAACAGGAACGGCACGGCGCCGCCGATCAACAGGCCGATCAGGATCTTCGGGTTGGCGATGTCGATGCGCGTGTTCTCGCCGACGATGTCGCGGAACGACCCGAACAGCGACGTGGCCGCGAGGACCGCGGTCGCGATCGCGAGGCCCTTGGTGATGGCCTTGGTCGTGTTCCCGACCGCGTCGAGGCCGGCCATGATGCGGTCGGCCTTGTCGCCGAGCCCTCCCGACATCTCCGCGATGCCGTGGGCGTTGTCCGACACGGGGCCGTACGTGTCCATCGACACGATCACGCCGACGGTGGTGAGCATGCCCATGCCGGTCAGCGAGATGTAGTACAGCGCCCGGGAGGCGTCGCCGCCGCCGAGCAGGAACGCGGCCCCGATCGCAAGCGCGATCGTGAGGATGGCGAACACGGTCGACTCCATCCCGACTGCGGTCCCCTGGATGATCGTGGTGGCGGGACCGGTGCGCGTGGAGCGCGCGATCTCCTGCACGGGCGCGCGCTCGGTCGACGTGTAGTGCTCGGTCAGGAAGTGGATCAGCCCGGCCAGGACGAGGCCGAAGACGACGGCCCAGAAGGTGTTGATGTCGTCGACGTAGAGCGCCGACACGAAGTAGACGCCGATCGCCGACGCGATCCCCGAGACGATGAAGCCGCGGTTGATCGCCTTCATCCCGTGCTCGTTCTCGCTGCGGGGCTTGACCGTCTCGATGCCGATGATCGAGGTGATGACGCCGATCGCGCGCACGAACAGCGGGAACAGGACCGCGGCGACCACGGAGTCGGTGCCCTGGTAGGCAACGAACCCGAGGATCAGGGCCGCCACCAGGGTCACCTCGTAGGACTCGAACAGGTCGGCCGCCATGCCGGCGCAGTCGCCGACGTTGTCGCCGACGTTGTCGGCGATCGTGGCCGCGTTGCGGGGGTCGTCCTCGGGGATGTTCTGCTCGACCTTGCCCACGAGGTCAGCGCCGACGTCGGCGGCCTTGGTGAAGATGCCGCCGCCCACCCTCATGAACATCGCGAGCAGCGCCCCGCCGAAGCCAAACCCGAACAGGACGATCGGGGCGCTTCCCTTGTAGATGATGAAGATCAGGGTCGCGCCGAGGAGGCCGAGGCCGACCGTGAACATCCCCGCCACTCCCCCGGCCCTGAACGCGATCGCCATCGACTCCCGCAGGCCGCGGCGCGCCGCGCTCGCGACCCGTACGTTTGCCCGCACCGCCAGGCCCATGCCGACGAAGCCGGTCGCGGCCGAGAAGGCAGCCCCCAGCACGAACGCCACGGAGCGGGCGATGCGGAGCCCGAAGTCGGGGGCCTCGAGCGGGAGAAGCACGACCGTGAGGATCGCGACGAACACCGCCAGCGTCCTGAACTGACGGGTGAGGTACGCGTTGGCGCCCTCCCGGATCGCGAGGGAGATGGCCTGCATCTGGTCGGTGCCCTCGTCCTTGGCCAGCACGCCCCTGACGAGCGAGTAGGCGTAGACGAGCGCCACGAGCGAGATCCCGAGGATCACGAAGAGCGCCGTGTTCTCGAAGCTGCTCAGCGCCGGGATGTCGAGCTTCGTCGACTCTCCCGCCGCGACGGTCAAGCTCTGCATAAGCTTCCTTTCCTCACGCGGGCTGTTCCTTTCTCACGTAGATCTGGTTGGCGACCTTCTCCCCGATCGTCCGGTCGTGGCCGTTCACCCTCAGCACGAGGGGCCCGTCGAAGGGGTGCTTGTCCTTGACCTCGATGCGCACCCCCGGACGCAGCCCGAGTGCGTCGAGGAACCGAACGACCTCGGGATCGGTCGAGCCGGGGACCGCGACGACGGCGACGTCGCCCGGCTCGAGCGCGTAGAGGGGAGGGAGGTCGGGGACGTCGATCCCGCCGGAGTCGGGGATCGGGAACCCGTGGGGACAGGTCGCGGGCCGGTCGAGGGCCACGTAGAGGCGGTCCTCCACCTCCTGGGGCAGCTCGTGCTCGAAGGCCCCCGCGAGCCGGTCCGCCTCGTTCCAGGGGTAGGCGAGCATGTCGGACAGGAATCGCTCCACGATCCGGTGGCGCCGGATCGCCGCCACCGCCGCCTGGCGGCCGAGCGACGTCAGCTCCACCCCCCGGTAGGGATGGTGCTCGAGCAGCGCGCGCTCCGCGAGCCGCTTCACCGAGGCCGTGACCGTCCCCGGGACGACCCCGAGGGCCTCTGCGAGCGCGCCGGTGTGGGCGAAATCCGTCCCCTTCGTGAGTCGGTAGATCGCTTTCAAGAGCTCGCGGTCGGATCTGCTGAGGGCGCCGTTCATGGTTGCGATAGGGAGCAATATAGGTTTTGGCCCCTCGAAAATCAAGGCCTACGCGGTTCGGACGGTTCCCGGGGGCCGAAGGCGGCCTCGGGGAACGGCGGCGCGCCTCCGGGAGGCGGTTAGCCGGGGCGCGGGAACGACATCTGGGTCGACATGCCTCCGCCCTCCCGAGGGGTGCGGGAGCAGTCCGCGGCGAGCGCGCTGAGCAGCGAGAACGACAGGACGGACCGGGTCGAGAAGCCCTGGCTGTCGACCTCCTCGTCGGGGCGCGGGTCGTGGATCGGCCCCCGGTCGCCGACCTCGACCACGATCCCGTCGTCGGTCTCCGTCCACGCCACGGTCACCGGCACGTCGCCGTCCGCGTCCTCGTTGGCGAGCACCGCGTTGGCGCACGCCTCGGACACGGCGATCTTGAGGTCGTCGACGACGTCCTCGTCGAGCCCCGCCGATCGGGCCAGTGCCGAGAGCGCGAGGCGGACCACGCCGACGTAGGCGGTGCGCGAGGGGACCTCGATCTCGACGAGCGCCACGCCTAACCCGATGCGGCGGCGGTCGCCTCGTCTATCGAGTCGTGGATCGGAAAGACCTTGGTCAACCCGGTGATCTTGAAGATCTTGAGGATCTTGTCCTGCGTGCACACGAGGGCCAGCGACCCGTCGTGGGCCTTGACGCGCTTGAGCGCGCCGACCAAGACGCCCAATCCGGTCGAATCGAGGAAGTCGACCCCCTCGAGGTTGACCACGACGTTGTAGGAGCCCTCCGAGACGAGCTCGATCAGCTTCTCGCGCAGCTTGGGAGCCGTGTAGACGTCGATCTCGCCCTTGACGTCGACGACCGCGCAGGACTCGACGTTTCGGACATCGATCCCCAGCTCCATGTGCGGCACCCTCCTCGGCTAAGGCGACTCATCCTACCCGCCGACCTTTACCATGAAGCTGAGCCCGCCACCGGCGGGCTTCGTGCTGCGGGGAGCCGAACGCACGGGGAGGTCGAGGCTGGACGCGTCCGCAACGGCCAGGAGGAGGCTGCCGCCCGCGGCGGTGGCCGCGCTCGTCGCCGCAGCAACCGCTCTGGGCGTCCTCGTCGTGCTCGCGATCGTCGCGCGCGGCGATCAGGAGGCGAGACCGGCGCCGCGCCCGACCCCCGCCGAGGAGCCGTCTCCGTCCCGGATCGTCCAGGCACAGTGGCGCATCGAGGTGCGCGCCGCGGGGGCGACGCGCGCCATGTCGAAGAGGGACCGGAGACGCCTGCGCGCCCAACGGCCCCGCACGGCGAAGCTCGTCCGATCCCTCTACGAGGCTCTCTACCTGCGGCCCGGCGCGCGCTCGGCCGCGATCGACGCGGCTTTCTCCCCCGTCGCGGGGCGCTCGTTCCGGCGCCTCGACGCCATCGGGATGCCGGAGCGCGCGACGCGCGTGAAGACACTCGTGCGGTCCGCGCGCGTCTCGATCGAGGCCCCGCGCGCCCGCCGCGCGGTCGCGGCGGTGCGGGTCAGGGCGAGAGGGCGGGTGGGAGCGCGCACGGTGCGCCTGTTCCACCGGGCCACGCTGTGGCTCGAGCGCTCCGGCGCGCGCTGGCGGGTCGTCGCCTACGACGTCGAGCAGGCCCCGGTGCCCTCGTGATCCGGCGCGCGCTCGCCCTCGTCGCGGTGCTGGGCTGCGTCGTTGCTCTCGTTCCCGTCCTCGGGCCGGCTCCGGGACGGGCGGGGTCGGCCGCGCCCAAGGTGGCGGCGGGGCGCGTGCACGGCACCTTCCAGCCGCGCAGGGGCAAGCTGTTCGTCCTCGTGATCGGAAGCGACGCGCGCGCGGGCAATCCCAACACGCGCGCGGACGCGATCCACATCGTGGGCCTCGACACGCGCACGATGCGCGGCGGCATCCTCAACTTCCCCCGCGACAGCTGGGTGAGCATCCCCGGCCACGGGCAGGGGCGGATCAACGAGGCCCTCTACCGCGGCGGCCCCACGTTGCTCGCCCGCACCCTGGAGAGCATCACCGGCATCCGCCTCGACTACTGGGTCATGACCGGCTTCACCGGCTTCCAGCGGATCATCCAGCGCGTCGGCCCGGTCAGGTTCACCCTCCATCGCAGGATCCACGACCCGACGGGTTCGGGTGCCGACCTCTCGCCGGGCGAGCAGCGCCTCGGCCCGCGGCAGGCGCTGGCGTTCGTGCGCACGCGCCACTCCTTCCCCCGCGGCGACGTCGACCGCACCACGAACCAGGCGCGCTTCCTGCTCGCGCTCTTGCGCAAGCTGCGCCGGGAGGTCGACCGGCGGCCCCACGAGCTGTTCCGGTGGATCGCCGCGACCAAGGAGCACACGCGGCTCGACATGACCCCGGAGGAGCTGTTCCGGCTCGGGGTGCTGACCACGCAGGTGCGTCCCGACGACGTCGGCAACGTCACCGTGCCCGTCTCGGTGGGCTCGGTGGGGGCGGCCAGCGTCGTGTTCATCTCCCCCGGCGCGCAGTCGATCTACCGGCGCTTCCGCGCCCGCGCCCGCCTCTAGCGTCTCAGCCGCCCCCGGGCTCGGCCCGGGCGAGGAAACCCGCGAGGTCCTGCGCCCCGAGAGGGCGCCCGGTGGCCGCCTCGACCAGCGCCGGCCAGCTCACGAGCGCCCCGCTGCGGCACAGCCTCTCGACGAGGAACCGCCCCGCCTCCGGCGCGCCGACGAGGCCGCCGGCGTCGCGCTCGAGGGCGGCGCGCAGCTGGGCCGCGAGCATCTCGCCGAGAAGGTAGTTGTGGTAGTAGGCGGGAGCGGTCGAGACGTGGATCTTCGCCGCCCACCCCGGGACCCCCCGATCGGGCGCGTCGACGCCCTGGAAGCGCTCGACGAGCTCCCACCAGCGCGCGTCGAGGTCGCCCTCCGGGTCGCCGTACAGGGAGCGCTCGAAGTGGGTCACCACGAGCACCCACCTCGTGAACACGAGCAGCTGCGACGCGGACGCGCGTCCGATCCGGGGCGCGATCGCGTCGACCTCGACCCCGGGGATGCCGGCGACCTCGGTCATCCACGCCGCGTCGCGCAACAGCCGCCCCGACAACATCGCCACGGCCTCGGTCACGAACGTGTGCGCGGGACGATGCAGAAGGTAGGGGACGTCGTCCGCGATCGAGACGTCAAAGGCGGCATGCCCGCTCTCGTGCAGCATCGTCTCGACCCAGCGCTCCCCCGGCGCGATGTTGGCGAGTATCCGCACGTCTCCGGCCCGGTCGATGTCGAGGCAGAACGCGTGCTGGCTCTTGTCCGCGCGCGGGAACAGATCGCTGCGGTCCATGACCCCGGCGAGGTCGAAGCCCCAGCGCGCGAACGTGTCGAGCGCGAGGTCGCGCGCGCTCGCGCCGGCGAAGAGGCCCTCGAGGCTGAGGCCGCCGTCGGAGGGCAGGGTCTGGAAGAAGGGGTCGGCGTAGTGCCACGGCCCGAGGTCGTCCGCGCCGAAGCGCTGCCGCAGAGCGCGGTCGAGGTCGCGCTTCCACGCCCCGAACGGCTGCTCGGTGAGCGCGTCGAGAGCGCCGAAGAGCTCGAACAGCCACTCCTCGTCGATCTCCTGGAGGTCGAGCGCCATGCCATAGAAGTCGGCGTAGCCGAGCTCGCGCGCGACCTCGTTGCGGGCGCGCACGAGCTCCCGCACGCGCCCCGCCACCACGGCCCCGATCTCCTTGGACGCCTCCCACACGGCGCGCCGCTCGGCCGTGTCGTCGGAGTGCCTGAGGACGTCGTCCACGTCGTTCTCGCTCAGCGGGCGCCCGTCGACCTCGGGCCGATGGGACGCGAAATCGCTCTCGATCGAGCTCGACAGCCCGACGATGCGCTCGCGCTGCGACTCGCTCATCTGGTGCGCGCTCAGCGAGAGCCTGAGGACCTCGAGCTGCCGCCTCAGCACGGGATCGTGGACGCCCTCGTCGAGCGCGGCGCGAACGTCGATCAGCGCGTCCGGGTCCCCCTTGACCCGACTCACCGCGAGCTCGAGCTCGGCGCGCCGGCGCTCGTTCGCGGGCGTGGCCGCCACCTGCGAGCTCCAGTAGGCGCGCCGGAAGTCGGTCTCGAGGGGGCGGAGGCGGTCCTCGAGACCGTCGACCACGAGATGGGGGGCGCGCGCCACGGCGAGACCCTAGGCGATGGGCGCACGCCGTTACCCGCGGGAGCCGACGAGCTCGAAGTGCCACGGCTCGTTGCTCAGCGGGCGGTGCAAGGGGAGCGCGAGGTCCTCGACGAGCGCCGCGGCCCGATCGAGGTCGCCTCCGAGATCGACGGCCAACCCCCGCTCGTGCATCGACGCACCGGGCGGCGCGACCCAGTCGTCGGCCGCCTCGGGGCTTCCGTAGCGGCGCAGGGCCTCGGCCCACAGCCTCTCCTGCTCCGCGCTCGTGCGGTAGCCCGACACGACCCGGACCGCGCCGCCCGAGGCCGACACGAGCCGCTCGATCGCGGCGCGGAGGGTGGGGTGGAGCCCGCCCGCATCGAACGCCGTGCTCGCCGGCGCCAGCAGGGACGCGTCGAAGATCGCGCGCGCCCTCGCCATCGCACCGTCGTGCACGACCGCGACCTGAGCGGAGGTGGCGCCGGGCGGGCACACGCAGGACTCGAGCCGGGCGTCGTTGAG
>DATADD010000085.1:0-3537 GCA_036258675.1 Actinomycetota bacterium
CTACCTCGAGAGCGCGATCGCCTGGGCCAGGGGATCGACCCCCTCGCCCTCCTCGACCCCCTCGCCCGCATGCCGCAGTTGCATGCGTTCATCCTGCGGGCTCGCTGTTCCCTGTCATATGACGCACGTCACAGATAAGAAAGAACAGATAAGAAAGATTCGAGCGGCTCTTCGACGACCTGTTCGACGCCGCACCGAACCACCCGGGGTTCGGTGGAGCCCCATCACTCAGAAGTGCATCGACAGCTCTGGCCTAGTCCTCCCGGCCCAGGACGAGCCACAGCACGCCGATGATCGCGAGCAGCATCCCGGTGAAGACGATGAACGCAAGGCCGCCCTCCTCGCCCGCGTTCACCCCTCCCGTGCACGCCGTTCCCGCCAGGGCGAGCAGCGCGAGTGCCAGCAGGATCGGGGCTCTGCGGTTCACGGGATCCTCCTGTCGCCGGGGCGCGCCCGCCGCTCCGCGCGGCTGAGACCGAACAGATGCAGCACGAACAGCACGAAGGTGCCCGCGGTGATCATGCGGGGCGGCCCGAGGGGGTTGCCCGGGTCGTACTCCATGACGGCCACCGTCGGCGTGCCCTGCGCGCCCTGGATCGGCTCGAAGGTGACCGCTCCGAAGGTGGCCTCGCCCTGCTCCAGCAGGCGAGTGAGATCGGTGTTGACGGCCGCGTCGGTCGCCGTCTCGAAGGTGTCGACCTCGCCGTCGGCGATCGCGCTCTCGAGGTAGTCGGCCGCTCCCGACTCGAGCTCCGAAGCCTGTGCGGCCTGGGCCGCGTCCTCGGGGTCGGCGGCGAACCATCCTCCTCCGTCGGGGTAGTCGGCTGCGGGCCCGAAGTCGAGCTGCGCGCCCTGGGGCCCGATCGCGGTCGGGTCCCACTCGGGCAGCTTGCCGACCGGGCCGAGGGGGTTGACCGACCACACCACGCCCATGATCAGCATGAAGGCGAGCGTCACCGACGCGGTGATGAAGTAGGCGAGCCGCCCTCCGACGACCATCGCAAGCAGCAGAAAGACGCTGCCGCAGAACACGATGATGGCTGCGATGGTGGCGCCGATCCCCTCGAGGAAGAGCAGGTCCACTAAGCCGCCTCGACGCGCGCCGATCGGCTCGTGCTCACAGCGTTCGCTCGTAGGCGAGCACGGCCCGGATCTGCTTCTCCGTGAGCGGGTAGGGAGGGGCCGGGATGCCCTGCGACGGCGACTCGCCGAAGGCCGGCATGAACGCGAACCGGCGCCCGTTGAGGATCGTCTGGTAGTGCTGCTGGCGGTTGAGGTGGCGCACGTCGCCCTTCCACAGCGCCATGCCCTGGTACCAGGGCTCCGACTCCTTGCCCTGGCCCTCGGGGCCGTGGCACACGGCGCAGCGCGCCGCGAAGATCTCCTCGCCGCACCTCATCTGCGCGCCCTTGCTCGGGTTGGCGCAGCTCTCCGAGACCCCCTCGGGAGGCGTCTGGTTGCCGGGGAGCGTCTGGAGCCACGTCATGACGTCGTCGATCATCTGCTGGGTCATGGGGCCGCCGTACTCGACCCCCCACGCGGGCATGTCGGTGCCGGGGCGGCCCCGCTCGATCGTGAAGCGCACGACCTCCTCGTCCCACCGGGTGAAGACGTTGTTGAGCGGAGGCGCCGCGTACGGCACCTGCTTGTTGGAGCCCGGAGGCGTGAACGGGAACTGCCCCCCGGCCGCCGTGTTCTCGTCGACGGGCTCGCCCTCCGCCTGCGGCGCGCCGTGGCAGTTGGCGCAGCCCATCCCGAGCGAGATCTCGCGCTCGACGGCGCGGAACTGGACGGGGTCCGCGTCCTCGGGCAGGGGCGGGGGAACGGCGAAGATGATGCGGCCCCGCTCGACCGACTCCTCCGAGAAGCGCTCCTCGAACGAGCTCGCCCGCTCCTGCTCCCCGAGCCAGTAGGCCGGCACGAAGATCGCCAGCGCGAGCACGGAGAGAAGGCCCCAGACCTGGATCCGCTCGAGGCGCGGCCCCTCGAGGGCCTCGTCGGGCTGGCCCGGCCGCAGCGCCTGGGGGATCCCGAGGAGCACGGCCGGCTTGCCGGGACGGCCCGAGCGCGCCAGGTAGATGCCCCACAGAAGGATCGCCGGCACGAGGACGACCGCGACGACGAGAAGGACTTCACCGGTCTCCACCTCGTCAGCTCGCCCGGAGGGGACCGCGCACTAGACCGGGACGCAGTACGGGCCGGTGGGCTGCGAGAACTTGCTCCATGTGTCGGTGCCGCGCGGCGGGCCCGTCTGCACCGAGCCGGTGTCGACCACGACCCTGCCGCCCGAGACCGAGAGCGGGAAGCGATCGAGGCCGCGCGGCGCCGGGCCCCCGAAGTACTCGCCCGTGAGCCTGTACTTCGAGCCGTGGCAGGGGCACTCGAACAGCATCGAGGTCTCGCAGTGGGGGACGGAGCACCCGAGGTGCACGCACTTGCGGTAGAGCGCCTGCATCTTCGCCTCGACCGCGCCGGTCGCCTCGTACACGGGGGACTCCCCCGTGCCCTCGTAGTAGACGAGCCAGAACCGCCCCTCGGGCACGAACAGGGGCTTGTAGCCGTTGTCGGGCCCGATCTGCGCGAGCAGGTCGTCGTAGCCCCCCGCGGAGATCTCCGTTCCGAAGCCCCCCGTCAGCTTGGGCCACAGGAACGACAGCGTCGCCATCCCGAAGAAGCCGAGGAAGGCGGAGAACGACGCCGTCCACGCGCGGTTGAGGAACTGCCGGCGCGACACCGCCATCTGCTCCGGCGAGAGGGGCTTGCGCTGCCGTTCGGGGACCTGCTGCACGGTGACCTCGGGCTCGCCCGAGCCGCGGCTCGTCCCCGGCTGCGCCGGCTGGCTCGGGGCCGGCGAGGCCGTCGCCAGCGCCGGCTTGCGGTTTCGGCGCAGGGCGAGCGACGCCATGAAGACACCCCACAGGGCGACGCTCACTGCCACGACGACGAGTGCGATCGTTCCCGCGCTCACGGACTCACCTCACAGCTCGAAGAAGATCCCGCCCTGCCACGGGTACACGAAATTGAAGCCCGGGCCGCGGAAGAACATGCCGATGATGACGAGGACCGAGAAGGTCAGGAAGAAGAAGCTGAACAGCACGATCCCGAGCTTGCGGTCGTCGGGGCGCGTTGACGGGTTGCGGTCGATGAACGGCAGGGCGAAGAGGGCGATGATGATCACGGTCGGGATCGTCACGCCCGCGACCTGCGGGTGGAAGTAGCGCAGGAGCTCCTGGAGGCCGAGGAAGTACCACGGCGCCTTGGAGGGGTTCGGCGTCTGGTTGAAGTTGGCGAGCTCGCGCAGCGGCGCGTCGACGGCCACGGAGAAGATCGTCACGAGCGCGGTGACGACGAGCAGCGAGACGAACTCCGCGGCCATGAGGTGGGGCCAGACGTTGACCCTGTCCATCGGCTGACGCTCGACCTTCTGGATCGCCTCCGGCTTGACGACCGCGAGCAGCCGCTGGACGCGCTCGGGCACCGCGACGTCGCCGTTGCCCGCCGCGCGGCGGCCCGGCGCGCCGGTGCGCGGCGCGGCCC
>DATADD010000086.1:0-4671 GCA_036258675.1 Actinomycetota bacterium
CGACCTCTATGTCCGCGTAGCCGGCGCGCCGCAGCAGGCGCGCCGCCCCCGCGCCCTGGTCGTAGCCGATCTCGCACACGAGCCGGCCGGACGGCCGCAGCCAGCGGCGCGCCGCGTCCGCCACGGCCGCGACGAGCTCGAGCCCGTCCTCTCCCCCGAACAGCGCCGCCGCGGGCTCGTGGGCGACGACGTCGCGCGGCAAGCTCGCCGCCTGGGACCGAGGCACGTAGGGGGGATTGCTCACGACCACGTCGACCGCGCCCTCGAGGCGGGGCGGGAGCCCGTCGAGGAGGTGGCACTCGATCAGGTGCGCCCGCACACCTGCGGCGGCCCGGTTGCGGCGCGCGTACGCGAGCGCGTCGGGCGACGAGTCGGTCCCGTAGACGATCGCGTCGGGGCGCTCGAGGGCGAGGGAGAGCGCGATCGCCCCGGAGCCGGTCCCCACGTCGACGGCGACGCCGCCCGGGGGAAGCGCGTCCAACGCGCGCTGCGCCACGAGCTCGGTCTCCGGCCGGGGGATGAACACGCCGGGGCCCACCGCCAGCTCGAGCCCCCGGAAGCCGGCCACGCCCGTGACGTACTGGAGGGGCTCCCCCGCGGACCTCCGGGACGCGAGCGCGAGGGCTGCGTCGACGCGCGCGTCGCCGACCGCGCCCCCCTCGAGCAGGAGCGCCGCCGTCCGCACGCCCGTAGCCGCCTCGACGATCCAGGCCGCCTCCCGCGGCGCGTACACGACCCCGGCCGCGGCGAGAGCGGTCTCGACGCGCGCGAGGAGCTCGTGCGGCGTCAGCTCGTCCCCGCCAGCGCCCGCTCGGCGAGGCCGCGGTGCAGCGCGTCGACGAGGTCGTCGAGGTCGCCCTCGAGCACCTCGGCGAGACGGTGAACCGTGTAGCCGATGCGGTGGTCGCTCACCCGGTTCTCGTGGAAGTTGTAGGTGCGGACGCGCTCGGAGCGGTCCGCGGTCCGGACCTGCGCCCGCCGCTCCTCCGCGAGTGCCTTCATCTGTCTCTCCTGCTCGAGCTGCAGCAGCCGAGCGCGCAGGATGCGCATCGCCTTGGCGCGGTTCTGGATCTGCGACTTCTCGTCCTGACAGGCGACCTCGATGCCCGTGGGGAGGTGCTTGATGCGCACCGCGGAATCGGTCGTGTTGACCGACTGCCCGCCCGGGCCGCTCGAGCGATAGACGTCGACCCTGAGGTCGTTGGGGTCGATCTCCACCTCGACCTCCTCGGCCTCCGGCAGCACGTTGACGGCGACGGCGGAGGTGTGGATCCGGCCGCTCGACTCCGTCACGGGGACGCGCTGGACGCGGTGGACGCCGGCCTCGTACTTGAGCCGCGAGTAGGCTCCGTCGCCCTTGACCGCGAACGTCACGTCCTTGTAGCCGCCCATCCCCGTCGGGCTCGACGACAGCGTCTCGGTCCTCCATCTCTTCGCCTCCGCGTAGCGCGTGTACATGCGGAACAGCTCGTCGGCGAAAAGGGCCGCCTCCTCCCCACCGGCGCCCGCGCGGATCTCGACGATCACGTCGCGCTCGTCGTTGGGATCCTGGGGGGTGAGCGCGGCGGCGATGCGCGTCGCAAGCTCCCTCGCCCTCGCTTCCTGGGTCTCGATCTCCTCGAGCAGATAGCGCCGTTCGTCGTCCGCGGCCCCGGCGAGCAGCGCCCGCGCCTCGGACGCGTCGTCGACCGCGCGCCGGTACTCCCGCCACGCCTCGATCGTGTCGCGCAGGCGGGCATGCTCCTTGCCCAGCGCTTTGAGCTCCTGGGGACGCGTCGCGAGCGAGGGGTCGCCGAGGCGACTCTCCACGTCCTCGAACGCGGCCTCCATCTCCTTCAGACGGGTCTCGGGGAGGCCCCCGGATGGATCCATCGCGCGGCCCCCTTACGCGACGGGGGCTTCGGGCCCCGCGCTCTCCGAGCGCGGCCGCGCCGCGTCGGCGGCCACCGCCTGGATCGCAGCGACCGCGACCTCGATCTGGTCGAGCGAGGGCGGCTTGGTGGTGATCCTCTGCAGCGCCAGCCCGGGAAGCATGCAGACCTTGAAGAAGAGTGAGTCCTCGTTGCGGGCCGCGAGCTTGATCGCCTCGTACGAGACCCCGGCGAGGACCGGGATCGCGGCGAGGCGAAGCGCGATCCGCAGCACGAGGCTGCCTTCGACGAAGAGGTCGAGCAAGAAGTGCGCCACGATCGTCATGAACAGCACGATGAAGAGGAAGTTCGTGCCGCATCGCACGTGCAACGTCGGATACCTGCGATCGATCTCCGAGGGGACGAGCTCGTCGCCGTTCTCGTACGCGTAGATCGTCTTGTGCTCTGCGCCGTGGTACTGGAACACACGCCGCACGTCCTTGAACATCCCGATCACGAGCAGATAGCCGACGAACATGGTGAGCCTGATGGCGCCCTCGACGAGGTTGAAGGCGAGGGTCGGGTCGTCGCTCTCACCGAGCCCCACGACGCTCTGGAGCAACCTCGTCCCGAGCACCGGCAGCACGATGAATACGGCGGAGAACAGAAGCATCGCGGTCCCGAGAGTCCACCCCAGCTGGCGGTCGGAGAGCTGCTCCTCGTCCTCGAGCGCCTGGTTGGCGGAGATCATCAGCGCCCGTATGCCGATGGCGAGCGACTCCCCGAGCACGAGGCAGCCCCGCACCAGCGGCCACTTGAGCCAGGGGTGACGGTCGGCGGCGCGCGGCAGAGGGAAGCTCTCGACGGCGATCGAGTCGTCGGGACGGCGACAGGCGACCGACCACGAGGCGGGCCCGCGCATCATGACTCCCTCGAGGACGGCCTGCCCGCCGATCGAGGGCGTCGCTCGACCCGGCGACGTTGCCAACTACTGCGGCGGCGCGGGCTCAGGCGCCGCGGCCTGCGATCTCCTCGCGTACTTGCGCTGGAACCGCTCGACCCGCCCGCCGGTGTCGACCAGCTTCTGCTTGCCCGTGTAGAAGGGATGGCACTTGTTGCACAGCTCGACGTGCATCTCGGTCTTCGTCGACCGCGTCGTGAAGCTGTTGCCACACGAGCATGTCACGATCGTCTGCACGTAGTCGGGGTGGATGCCCTGTTTCATCGCTCTTCCTTTCGAAGCTCCTGTCGCAGCTCTTCCTCGCGCGCCTCGCGTCTTCGGCGGGCCTCTTCGTAACGGACGGATGCCCTCGCCATGACCGCGAACGTGAGCAGCAGGCCGCCGACGAGCCCTGCGATCGTCAGCCACTCCGGCAGCCCCAGACCCAACAACATGCGTCGCCTCGCTATTCCACCGGCGCCTAGTCGCCCTTGACCGGCACCTTCGCTATCTCACGCAGGAACTGCTCGTTGCCGGAGGTCGCCTTCATCTTATCGATGAGCAGCTCGAGAGCTCCGCCGCCCTCGAGGGCGTGCAGCACCCGGCGCAGCCTCCAGACGAGCTGAAGCTCGGCCGCGTTGAGCAGGAGCTCCTCCTTGCGCGTGCCGGAACCCTGGATGTCGATGGCGGGGAAGATGCGCTTCTCCGACATCTTGCGGTCGAGCTTGAGCTCCCAGTTGCCCGTGCCCTTGAACTCCTCGAAGATGACCTCGTCCATCCTCGAGCCCGTCTCCACGAGCGCGGTCGCGAGGATCGTCAGGGATCCGCCGTGCTCGATGTTGCGAGCCGCTCCGAAGAAGCGCTTCGGCGGGTAGAGAGCGGTGGAGTCCACGCCACCGGAGAGGATGCGGCCCGACGCCGGCGTGGCGAGGTTGTAGGCCCGCGACAGCCTCGTGATGCCATCGAGCAGCACCATGACGTCGCGCCCCATCTCGACGAGCCGCTTGGCTCGCTCCAGGGTCAGCTCGGTGACCTGGATGTGGTCGTCGGAGGGCCGGTCGAACGTCGAGTAGATGACCTCGGCGCCCTCGACCGATCGCTGCATGTCGGTGACCTCCTCCGGCCGCTCGTCGACCAGCAGCACGATGAGGTGGACCTCCGGGTTGTTGCGCCGCACCGCGTTGGCTATCTCTTTCATGACCGTGGTCTTGCCGGCCTTGGGCGGGCTCACGATCATGCCTCGCTGTCCCTTCCCTATGGGAGCGACGAGGTCGATGATGCGCGGCGTGATCAGCTTGGGGTTGGCGAGCTGCTCGAGCGTCAAACGCCGGTCGGGGTACAGCGGCGTCAGCTCCGCGAAGCGCGGGCGGCGCTGCACGCCATCCGGCTCTACGCCGTTGATCCGGTGGATCCGCAGGAGCGCCTGGTACTTCTCCGAGTCCTTGGGCGAGCGCACGGAGCCGGTCACCTCGTCGCCCTTGCGGAGGTGGAAGCGGCGTACCTGCGACGCGGACACGTAGACGTCTTTGTCGCCCGGAAGGTAACCCGTCGTGCGCAGGAAGCCGTAGCCCTCCGGCAGGAGATCGAGGACGCCGGTGCGGACCTCGGCGTTGGGGTCGTCCTCGGCCTCGAGGTCCTCCCAGTGCTCCTCGCGCACGTAGTGAGGCACCCCGCCTCCTCGGCCGCGGCGGCGCCGGCGGTTGCGGCCCTCGCGCGGCTCCGCTTTCTCGCGCGGGCGCGCCCGGTTGTCGCGTCCCTGGGGCCGGCGTCTGGGGTCGCGCTCGGTCCGGCTGTCGCGCTCGTCGGCTGCGCCCTCGTCCCGCAGGCCCAGCTTCGGCTGGCCGTTGGAGCCCTCGCCGGGCGGCGCGGCGGTCGTCTCCT
>DATADD010000087.1:0-3220 GCA_036258675.1 Actinomycetota bacterium
GGCCGGGAAGGCGCGGCGAAACGCGTCGACGTCCTCGCGGCGGCGCTGTGGAACGAGATGACGGTCGACGAGGTGCTCAACCTGGACCTCGGCTATGCGCCTCCCTTCTCGCCCGTGTGGGATCCCGTGCTGCTCGCGGCGCGCCGAGCCGCACACGAGGTCGACCGAGAGGGCTCCGCCTAGGCACGTCCGGAGCGGGTGCGCGACGGCGCGCCGCGTAAGATGCCCCGCTGTGGATGCGCGACCCCTGCTCGAGCTTGCGATCGACGCGGCGCGCCGTACAGGCGAGCTCCTGCTCGAGCGGTTCCACGCTCCCGCGCACGGCGTGTCGTCGAAGTCCTCGCCGACCGACCTCGTGAGCGACGCCGACAGGGATGCGGAGCGCCTCCTCATCGACATCATCCGCAGCCGGCGCGCCGGGGACGGCATCCTCGGAGAGGAGTCGGGCGCGAGCGAGCAGGGCGGCGATGTGAGATGGGTGATCGATCCCCTCGATGGGACCGTGAACTTCCTGTTCGGGATCCCCGTTTGGGCGGTGAGCGTCGCCGTCGAGGGCTCGTCGGGAACGCTCGCGGGCGTCGTCTATGACCCCAACCGCGACGAGATGTTCTCGGCGATCGCGGGGGATGGGGCTCGCCTGAACGACACGATCGTCGGCGTCTCGAACAAGACCGATCTCGCCGAAGCACTCGTGGGGACGGGCTTCTCCTACGAGCCTGCAGCGCGCGCGGTGCAGGCAGAGATGCTCCAGGGTGTGCTGCCGATGGTGCGCGACGTGCGCCGCGCCGGCTCAGCCGCGCTCGACCTCGCCTCGGTGGCGTGCGGGCGCCTCGACGGCGTCTACGAGGCTCCCATGGAACCGTGGGACAAAGCGGCCGGCACTCTCCTCGTGCGCGAGGCGGGCGGGGTCGTGAGCGAGCTGCCCCCTCCGCTCGAGCACCTCTCGCCCGGGGTCATCGCCGGCGGTCGGGCGGTGCACGACAGGCTGAGGACGCTCGTCCTCGGGGCGATCCCACCCGCGACCGCGACGCAGGCGCGTCACTGACGGCGCGCCCGCGACGGTAGCCTCCAAGAGATGGACATCGTTCATCCCGCGATCGAGAGGTACCTCTCCCGTCTCGCCCAGGTAGACGACGAGCCGGTCGTGCTGGAGATGGAGGAGCTCGCGCGCGAGAAGGGCTTTCCCATCATCAACCGGCTCTGCGGTCAGCTTCTCGAAGTGGTGGCGCGCACGGCAGGGGCGCGCCGGATCTTCGAGATGGGATCCGGGTTCGGGTACTCCGCCTACTGGTTCTCCCGCGCGACCGGTCCCGGGGGCGAGATCCACCTCACCGATACGGACCCCGACAACGAGCGCATGGCGCTGGAGTTCCTCGGCCGGGCGGGCCTCGGGGGCCCGATCCAGTACCACGTCGGCGACGCCTTCCAGGCCCTCGAGCGCACCTCGGGCGAGTTCGACATCGTCTATTGCGACATCGACAAGGGCGACTACCCGCGGGCGTGGGACGAGGGCCGCAAGAGGGTCAGGATCGGCGGCCTGTACGTGTGCGACAACATGCTGTGGTCGGGACGTGTCACCGGAGAGGTCGAGGAGGACGACAGGGGGTGGACCGACGCGATCGGCGCGACGAACCGGGCCATCTTCGAGGACCCGGATTGGCGCTCGACGATCGTCCCGCTGCGAGACGGCGTCGTCGTCGCGGTGCGCGTCCGCTGACGTACGCGTCGGCCATGAATAAGAGGGGCCGCTCGAGCGTTGTGGACGATCGAGGCCTCGTGCGACAGGAGACCCGTTGGCTCGACCAGGAAAGCTAGCCCCGCCGGCGCAGCCGGAGACCCCGGCGCGCCCCGGCACCTTCCGGCGCATCGCGCGCATCTTCCGTCCCTATCGCGCCCGGGTCGCGCTCGTGGCGGTCCTCATCCTCGCTACATCGGGTCTCGGCCTCATCAACCCGCTGCTCATCAAGGTCGTCTTCTCCGACGTGATCCTCGCCGACGGGCCCCAGGACGAACGGCTGCGCCTTCTCGTGCTCGTGGTCGCCGCCATGATCGCCACGCCCGTCATCACGGGCGCGCTCGGGCTGTGGCAGACGTACCTCAACAACCTCGTGGGCCTCAAGGTGATGCAGGATCTCCGCAACTCCCTCTACTCGCATCTGCAGCACATGTCGCTGAAGTTCTTCACGTCGACGCGGACGGGGGAGATCCAGTCGCGCTTGTCGAACGACGTCGCCGGCGTCCAGGGCGTGCTGACCGACACCGCCTCGAGCCTCGTCTCCAACATCGCCACGGTTCTGTCCACGGTCGCGGTCATGTTCGTGCTGAGCTGGGAGCTGACCGTGCTGTCGCTCGGCATCCTGCCGCTGTTCCTGCTCCTGAGCCGCAAGGTGGGCCGGGTGCGGCGCGAGATATCGGGCAAGACGCAGGAGTCGCTCGCCGACCTCACCGCGATCATGGAGGAGACGCTGTCCGTCTCGGGGATCCTTCTGTCCAAGGCCTTCGGTCGCCAGTCCTATGAGATCGACCGCTTCCGCCAGGAGAACAGGAGGCTGTCGAGCCTCGAGATCAAGAAGACGATGGTGGGGCGGGGTTTCTTCGCCCTGATCCAGGTCTTCTTCTCGATCACTCCCGCGTTCGTGTACCTGCTCGGGGGCTGGCTGTTCCTGCGAGGCAGCATCGGCGGCCAACCGAACGAGCTCGTCGGCACCATCGTCGCCTTCACGACCCTGCAGAGCCGGCTCTTCTTCCCCATGGGCCAGCTCCTCAACGTCAACATCGAGGTCCAGACGGGCCTCGCCCTGTTCGACCGGGTCTTCGAATACCTCGACCTCGAGCACGACATCGTCGACCGCGACGGCGCCCTCGAGGTGACCCCCGACGAGGTTCGGGGGCGCGTCGAGTACGACGACGTCTGGTTCCGCTACGACCGCTCGGGGCGGCACGGGATCGAGGGCGACAGGCTGTGGACGATCGCGGGCGCCGACATCTCGATCGAGCCCGGTCAGCTCGTCGCGCTCGTGGGTCCCTCGGGGGCGGGCAAGACGACGCTCACGTACCTCCTTCCCCGGCTCTACGACGTCGAGCGCGGCTCCGTCCGGATCGACGGGATCGACGTTCGGGACCTGCGGCTCGAGTCGCTGGGCGAGATCGTGGGGTTCGTGACGCAGGAGACGTATCTGTTCAATGCTTCGATCGAGGACAACCTCCGCTACGGCAACAT
>DATADD010000088.1:0-5613 GCA_036258675.1 Actinomycetota bacterium
CTCGGGCTTCGGCGTCCCGGCGATCGCGACCAGGCTGGGCGACGCCGGCGCCAAGGTGCTGATGACCGCGGACGGGTACCTGCGGCGCGGGCAGCGCGTCGACATGATGAAGACCGCCGAGGAGGCTGCGGCGCGCTCGCCCTCGGTGGAGCACGTCGTCACGTTCGCCCGGCTCGGCGACGCGCGGGGCGCGACCTCGCAGGCGCCGGCGGCGGGCCCCCTCTACTCGAGCTGGGAGGACGCCTTCGGGTCCGCGGCGGACGGGTGCGAGGCCCCTCGACTCGACCCGGAGACCCCGTGGCTCATCGCGTACACCTCCGGCACCACCGGAAGCCCGAAGGGCAGCGTCCACGTGCACGGCGGGTTCCTGGTCAAGATCGCCCAGGAGGTCGCATACCAGCTCGACGTCAAGGCCGACGACGTCCTCTACTGGGTCACCGACATGGGCTGGATCATGGGCCCGCTCGAGATGGTGGGCGGTCACGCGGCCGGGGCGTGCGTGTTCATGTACGAGGGCGCGCCCAACCATCCTCGGCCGGACCGGCTGTGGGAGATGTGCGCGCGCCACCGAGTGAACGTGCTCGGTGTCTCTCCGACCCTCGTCCGCGCCCTCATGCCGGCGGGCGAGGAGGCCGTGCGCGCGCACGACCTCACTTCGTTGCGCGTGCTTGCGTCGACGGGCGAGCCGTGGAACCCCGAGCCCTACAAGTGGTTCGCGCGCGTGGTGGGCGAGGGCCGCCTTCCGATCATGAACCTGTCCGGCGGCACGGAGGTGGGCGCCTGCTTCCTGGGGCAGTCGCCGGTCGTCCCCACGAAGGTCTGCTCGCTCGGGACGCCGTCGCTCGGGATGGCCATGGATGTCCTCGGCCCCGACGGCGAGCCGGTCAGGGGCGAGGTCGGAGAGCTGGTCTGCAGGAAGCCGTGGCCCGCGCAGACGCGCGGGTTCTGGGGCAACCCCCAGCGGTACCTCGACACCTACTGGTCGCGCTGGCCGGACGTCTGGGTGCACGGGGACTGGGCCTCGATCGACGAGGACGGTTACTGGTATCTGCACGGCCGCTCCGACGACACGCTCAACATCGCGGGGAAGAGGATCGGTCCCGCGGAGTTCGAGTCCGCGGCGGTGAACCACCCCGCCGTCGTCGAATGCGCCGCCGTAGGCATCCCCCACGAGATAAAGGGAACGGCGGTGTGGTGCTTCTGCATCCTGGGGCCCGGCGCCAGCGCGTCGCCAGAGCTCCGACGCGAGGTCGCGGACACGATCGCGGCCGAGCTCGGCAAGGCGTTCGCGCCATCCGAGATCGTGTTCGTCGAGGAGCTTCCGAAGACGCGGTCGGCCAAGATCCTGCGGCGCGCGATACGGGCCAAGGTGCTGGGAGAGGACCCCGGCGACATGTCCTCTCTGGAGAACCCGAGCGCGCTCGAGGCCATCGAGAAGGCCCTCTCGTGACGACTTTCTTCCTCGTCCGGCACGCCGTGACCGCTCACACGGGACACAAGCTGTCGGGGCGGATGCCCGGCGTGCATCTCTCCGACGAGGGCAGGGAGCAGGCGGAGGCGGTCGCGGCCCGCCTCGAGAGGGTCCCCCTCCACGCCGTCTACTCGAGCCCGATCGACCGCACGATCGAGACCGCCCGCCCGATCGCGGCTCGTCACGGCCTCGAGGTCAACAGCGCGCCCGCGCTGAGCGAGATCGAGTTCGGCCGCTGGACGAACCGCTCCTTCAAGGCCCTGGCGCGCACGAAGATGTGGTCGACCGTGCAGCGGTGGCCCTCGGGCGCGCGCTTCCCCGAGGGGGAGACGCTGCGCGATGTGCAATCCCGTGCCGTGGACGCGGTCGAGTCGCTTCGGGCTCGCCACCCCAAAAAGCTCGTCTGCTGTGTCTCGCACGCGGACGTGATCAAGCTGCTCGCCGCGCACTACCTCGGCCTGCACATCGACCTGTTCCAGCGGATAGACATCGGTCCGGCATCCGTCACCGTCGTCGCCGTCTCCGATGTCGGCCCCAGGGTGCTCGCGCTCAACGCGCCCTCGGTGGGGATGGGAGCCTGACGTGGCGCAGAGCGAGCTGACCCCGCAGGTGTTCACGACCGACTACGTCGGCGAACCGGGCGAGCGCACGTTCTATCTACAGTCGCGCGGGAGCGGAGAGGCCACGTTGAGCTTCCTCGTGGAGAAGCAGCAGGTCGCCGTCCTGGCCGACAAGCTGCGCGAGCTGCTCGTGTTGATCGACGAGCAGGACACGATCCGCTCGACGCCCCCCCAGCGCGACCCGGCGTTGGGGCTCGAGCAGCCGATCGAGGCCGAGTGGCGAGTGGGGACGATGGGCCTCGCCTACGAAGAGGACTCCGACGTCGTGGTCGTGTTCATGCAGCCCGTCGACGAGGACGCCGACGAGGAAGGCGAGGGACCGGAGGAGATCGACGAGGAGACGGGCGTGCGCATGATGCTGCGGCGCGACCAGGTGCGCTCGTTCGTCCTCCATGCGCTCGCGATCGTCGGCGAGGGCCGCCCCCTGTGTCAGCTGTGCGGCCTGCCGATGGACCCGTCCGGGCACATCTGTCCCGCGTCGAACGGTCACCACCCCAGCGATACGTGAGCCAGTCGCTGCCGGCGCCGCCCTCGGCGCTGGACCTACTCGCCGAGGGCGAGCTGGAGATCGTCGGCCAGGTCCCCTTCTCGTCCAACTACGTGTTCGTCGCGCGCGCGTGCAGGGACGGCGACGAGGCGCTCGCCATCTACAAGCCGAGGCGCGGCGAACGGCCTCTGTGGGACTTCCCGCAGGGCAGCCTGGCGGCGCGGGAGGTGGCCGCCTATCTCGTCGGCGTGGCGGCGGGGTGGGGCCTTGTCCCACCGACCGTGCTCAGGCGGCAGGCACCTCTCGGGTCCGGCTCGCTGCAGCTGTTCATCGAGCACGACCCCGAGCGCCACTACTTCACGCTCGCCGAGGGGCGCCTCGAGGACTTCGCTGTCTTCGCCGCGTTCGACGTCGTGATCAACAACGCAGATCGCAAGGCGGGTCACGTGCTGGAGGATGCCGGCGGGCGGCTGTGGGCGGTCGATCACGGGGTGACGTTCCATCCTCACGAGAAGCTCCGCACGGTTATCTGGCATCTTGCCGGCGCGCCGCTCGACGCCGCGACGATCGAGGGGCTCGAGCGGCTGAGGCTGGCTCTGTCGCCCCGAGGGCGGCTGGCCGCGGACCTGGGGAAGCTGCTGTCGGCGCGGGAGATCGGCGCCACCCGCCGGCGCGTCGACCGGCTCCTGAACGAGGGGAGGCTCCCCGAGCCGACGGGCGACCACCACCTTCCGTGGCCGCTCGTCTAGCTCGGGGAGCCCCGCTCCTCCGAAGCTCGGCCCGCTACGGGTCGAGGCGCAGGACCTCGCCGTCGCCGGGGCACACGCCGCAGTTGGACACGTAGGCGCGCCCTCGGTCGTCGAACGCGAGTCCCCCGGGGAAGTTGAGCTTGTTCAGAACGATCGATCTCGAGCCGTCCGATCCGACCTCGATGAGGGCCCCGAAGGGCTCCTCGGCCAGGAGGCCGTTGTGCGCGATCTCGAGGACGAACAGGTCGCCGTCGTCGTCGAACGCGATGTCGATGATGTTCGTGAACCCGCGCGCGTAGATCTCCGGCTTTTCGCCCGGCTCGATGCGGTAGACGCGCGCCTTTCCGACCGGGAACGGGAACCCGGTCAGCTGGCCGACGTATAGAGCCCCGTCGGGCCCCTCGACGATCGAGGTCGGCACGGCCTGCATCGGCACCTGCTCGCCGTTGAACGTGACGGTGCGGTTGGGGAAGACCGCCACGGTGCTGATGTCGCCGTCGCCGTCCACCTTCAGCACGGAGTTCCCTGCCGCGTCGACCACTAACGCGCGGCCGCCCTTCTTGAGGACCGCGTTCGGGTTGCTGTCGATGACGCCTTCGTCGGGGTTGGCCTCGGCCTCGTACTCGGCGAGGTCGGCCACGAGCTCCCAGTCACCGTTGGGCGTCGCGCGCACGAGGTGGCCGAGGGCCCGCCCCTTCCGGCCGAAGTGAGCGCGCTCCTCGGGGCCCCCGAGGTTGCCGACCGAGATGTAGATCGCCCGATGCTTGCGCAGCGAGACGTCAGACGGCCCGATGGCTGCCGCGCCCGTTGGGTCGGCCAGAGAGGGGAGCCCCTTCACGACTCGCTCCTGCTCGCCCCGCCACACCCGCGTCACAGAGCCGGTCAGGCCGACACACGCCTCCCCCTCGGGCCCGCTGAGACAGGGCCCGCTGCCGCCCTTGCCCGCCTCGGCGACGTAGAGCGCGTTGTCCGGGCCCCACGCGAGCCCGCGCGGGTTGTTGAGCCCGGTGGCCACGACGGTCGTCTCGGCATCGCCTTCGTCGGCGCCCACCGGCTGGAGGCCGGCGATCGCACCGGTGACTCCAAGCGCCGCGGCGAGCGCGACGTATATGGACTTTCTTCGCCTACCCAGCATCGCCCCTCCTTCTCGCCCGAACCCTACGCCGTAACCGTTTCACAGCGGAGGGCGAGGGGCAAGCACGGCTCTCGCCGTCGGCGAGCAAGTAGTTTGAGCATTGCGCCCGGGTGGTGGAATGGCATACACGGCGGACTTAAAATCCGCTGCCCGCAAGGGCTTGTGGGTTCGACTCCCACCCCGGGCACGCCTTTTGGGCTGCAAAGGGCCGTGCCGTGGTCCGAAGCGAGCGGATGCCGTCTAGCGTCTTTTCTCGATCGCGACCTCGTAGTTCTCCACGCCGAGAATGGAGAGCTGCCCGCTCGAGGATGCTTGCTCGCGCACCTTGTTCGCCTGCTCCGCCGACGCGTGCAGATTGTCCTCTGTGTCCCACAACGTGATGGTGATCGCCTTCCCGGTAGTTCGGTCGACGAGCAGCATGACGCCTTGCTCGCCCTCCATCGCCTCCAAAGTCCCGATCGAGTCCCGGAAGCCCTTTACGCCGGCTTCTGGATCCGCCCCCTCCTGTAGCTGATAGAAGCTGACTCGTGCGTGCATCGACGCCTCCCCCTGTCGGTGGACTCAGAAGTAGAACGTAGGCCGTTACTCCCGCGCTCGCAAATGGTCAGGTGAAGCGGTGAAGGAGGAGGAGGAGGAACCATGCCGATGGTCAGCGTCTTCAATCTGAGAAGGGAAGACCAATTGTCAGAGCTCGAGGAAGCGATAAGACTCGCGCTAACCAGCATGCCTGAACTCGCCATCAACGATCACGAGATCGACCTTGTTCCCGTTCTCAGGCCCGACGACTTCGATGGCCAGGTGACCAGGATCAGCGTCCATCTCTCGGAACGGGCTGAGCGCACCAAGGAGGCATTGCAGCAACTTGCGACGCGACTCGCAGAGAGCTTCCAGACGGTAGCCGGCGAAGATAGGAGAGTGAAGGTCGTGATCAGACCGTATGACGTCGAGAGGAGCGGGTGGGTCTCTCTGTGATTGCGAGCCCGTGGTGAGCAGGAGGCATGTCACCGGGCCACGCCCTGGCTCCGCCACCGGGTCCGGGGTTGACGGGGGGCCTCTGTAAGTCGTAACTTACGGTAAGTGGACACTTACAGGGCACTGGACGCGCTCGGAGACGGGACGCGGCGCGCCGTCCTCGAGGCGCTCCGGCAGGG
>DATADD010000089.1:0-42886 GCA_036258675.1 Actinomycetota bacterium
TCCGAGGCCGATACCCCGCCCTCCATCCGATGCACGTCCATGAACTTCGGCATCGCACGCCCCCTTGTCCCTCGCCCAACGTCCCTCCGCCCCTGACAAGGCAAGCAAACATCAGCGAGACCGCGAAATCAAGCCCGGCGATCGACGGCACGCCCTCCATCAGCCGATGGGACTCAGCACGGCGTTCACGACGTTGCCCTCGCCTTCGGTCTCGAGAAAAGCCTCGAGTGAGGCGACCGGGCCGAAGATCCGCGAGACGTTGTGTTGGGCCCTACGGTTCCAGATGATGAGGTCGCCCGCCCTGACGTCGAAGTTCCACTGGTGGAGTCCGCCGTAGCGCTCGTTCTCCCCCTCGTTCTGCATGTGTCTCAGCAACACGAAGCCCGACTTCTTCGTGACCTGGAGCATGTTCTCGATGACCAGGATGGGGTCCCACGAGTGGTCGAGCGCATTCTGAGCGAACGAGATGTCGAAGCTCTCCCGAGCGAACATGTCCGTAAGGCGTTCGCCATGACCCGCGATCGTTCGGATCGGAGGCTCGATCCCGAGCTCGTCCAACAGCCGGTCGTAGCGGGGGGCGAGCGGATCGATGGGCGTGATGCTCAGATCCTTGCCCGGGACGACCTTGCCGAGGGCGGTGAGTGGTCCCGCTCCCACATCAAGGATCGCGATCGAACGGTGGGGGAGCCGCTCGATCTTCTCGGCAACGAGCCGGTGTCCCATCGCAAGATCCCGATCGAGCCTCTCCCGGAAGTCGCCCCCCGCATCGACCCACTCACCACGGACCCGCAGCCGAGGAGCTGGGACAGGTAGCGCGCCCCGTCGTTTGTCTGCGCTCGGTCACGGGCGCGCCGGACTCAGGCCCGCCCGCTCCACCAGGAAGGGCCTCAGGCGCACTCCGGCGACGGCGATCACGAGCACCACGATCTGCGCCAGCACGGTGGGGATCGCGAACTGGAGGAGCGCGAGCGAGCATCCCAGCACGACGCCGCCGGCGACGAGCCCGTACAGAGATCCGACCCCTCCGAGGATCACGACCAAGAACGAGTTGACGAGGAAGAGAAGCCCGAACTCCGGATCGAGCGTGCTGATGGGAGCCATGAGGGCGCCGGCCGCACCCGCCACCCCGGAGCCGATCGCGAACACGAACGCGCGGACCCATCCGACGTCTATCCCCATCGTCTCGGCGAGCTCTGGGTTGCGCACGGACGCGCGCGCCCGCAGGCCGAACCTCGTCCGGGACAGGAGGGCGCCGATGCCGGCGACGAGCAGCACGTCTACGACGACGATGAGCAGCCGCCACCGGGGGATGTTGACGTCGAAGAGGTCGAACGAGCCGCGCAATGGATCGCGCACCTGGCGGGGGACCGCGGAGTAGATCAGCTGCACTCCCTGCCGGATGATCACGGCGAGGCCGAACGTCGCCAGCAGCGAATCGAGCGGACGCTCGTAGAAGAAGCGGAGCAGCGCGCGCTCGACCACGAGGCCGATGAGCGCAGCCCCGAAGGGAGCTGCGACCACCCCCGCGACGGTGCTGCCGGACGCTTCCTGCACGGCGTAGGCGATGTAGGCGCCGAGCAGCAGGAACTCGCCGTGCGCGAGATTGACGAGCCCGAGGAGCCCGAAGGTGAAATGAAGGCCGAGCGCGATCAGGACGAAAACCGATGCCAGGCTCACGACGCTGAACGCGTTGGTGAGGAGCTCGCTCACAGCCCGAGCCTGGTTCGGATGACCCCCGAGTCGTAGAGATGCCGAGTGGGACCCTGTTCCACCACGGTTCCGCGTTCGAGGACGTAGGCGCGCGTGCTGACCGCGAGCGCCGTGTCGACGTTCTGCTCGACGAGCGCAACGGAGCACACCTCGGCGAGCCGGAGAAGCGCCGTGCGCACCTCGGCGACCACGGCGGGGGCGATCCCCTCGGTGGGCTCGTCGAGAAGCATGAGCTTCGGTGCGGCCATGAGGGCCTGGGCGATCCCGAGCATCTTGCGCTCTCCCCCCGACAGCGTCTGGGCCTCCTGCCGGAGGCGCTCGCCGAGGACGGGGAAGAGCTCGACGACCTCTGCCCTCGGCCTCGAGCCGTCTCCGGCCTGAAGTGCGATGTCGAGGTGGTCGGCGACCGTGAGGCCGGGGAACACCGACGACCCCTGGGGGACCCAGGCGAGACCGGCGCGCGCGAGCCTGTGGCCCTTCCACCCGGTCACGTCGCGCCCGTCGAAGCGGATCCGGCCCCGGCGCACCGGAAGCACGCCCATCACGGCGCGCAGCAGCGTCGTCTTGCCGGCGCCGTTGCGCCCGATCACGCACACGACCTCGTTGGCGTCGACCTCGAGAGCCACCCCCCGCAGGACGGGGGCGCGTCCGTAGGAGACGTCGATCGACTCGACCTCGAGCAGCGGCGACGCGCTCATCGAAGCCGTCCGAGGTACGCGTCCTGGACGTCGGGATTGTCCTGCACCTCGACGACGGTTCCGGAGGCAAGCACGGAGCCTCGATGCATCACGGTGACGCGGTCGCTGACGAGGCGGATGAACTCGAGGTCGTGCTCGACGATGATCATGGCCCCGACGGCCCGCTCCGCTCGCAGCGAGTGGAGGAGGTCGGCCGTCCGCCGGCTCTCCGCCCGCGTCATGCCCGATGTGGGTTCGTCCAGAAGCAGCAACGACGGCTCGGTCAACAGCACCATCCCTATCTCGAGCCACTGCATCTCTCCGTGGCTGAGCTCGCCTGCGCGCCGGTCCCGGCTCTCCTGGAGCTCGATGAGCTCGAGGATGCCGTCGACCCGGTCCCGACGGCTAGCTCGCACGCGCTGCTTGGGCTGCGCTCCGAGGCGAAGGTTCTCGATCACGGTGAGGTCGTCGAACACGCTCGTGACCTGGAACTTGAGCGCCATCCCGAGCCGGGCGCGCCGGAAGGGAGGGAGATGGGCGACGTCGCGGCCGCCGAACACGATCGCTCCCGAGTCGGGCGCCTCGCGGCCGTAGACGAGGTGCAGCAGCGTGCTCTTGCCCGCGCCGTTGGATCCGATCAGACCCAGCATCTCCCCCTCTTCGAGCGTGAGCGAGACATCGCGCACCGCCCTGAACCCGGCGAAGCTCTTCGAGATGTCGCGCACCTCGAGGACGGGGGGTGCGGGCCCTGTCTCGCTCACGCTGTCGCGCCCCCGCGGCGGGCGCGGTGCAGGAACCCGAACAGACCGGCCGGAAAGGCCACGATCACCGCCACCAGCACGACCCCGACGATGAGCAGCCACGTGTCGAGGAAGGTGCCGGAGAGGCGGGCGTTGAGGTAGCTGAGCCCGACGGCGCCCACGACCGGCCCGATCAGCGTCCCTCGCCCGCCGAGCGCGACCCAGAGCAGCACGAACGTCGACAGCTCGACGCCGACCGCGGCGGGGGAAACGATGCCGTCGTGGACGTGAAAGAGCGCGCCTGCGAGCCCCGCGAGCGCACCCGAGAGAACGAACACGCGTCTTTTCACGGCGGCCACGTCGTAGCCGAGAAGCGCGACACGATCTTCGTTCTGGCCGATCCCGCGCAGCACGAGCCCCGGTGGCGACGCGACGTACCAGCGCAGGAACAGGTACGTAGCGAGCAAGAGGAGGGCAGTGAAGGCGTAGAAGCCGTAGTCGCGATCGAAGCCGAACACCTCCGGGATGCCGAGACGGATCCCCAGCAGGATGCCGTTCTGGCCCCCGGTGATGTCGCCGCCCGCGTTCGCGAGCCTCTCCGACAGCACCGCGACGGCGAGGGTCACGACGGCGAAGTAGACGCCGCGCAGCGCGAGGCGCCCCGAGAACACGAAATAGCCGAGGCCGAGGGCGAGCAGCGCCACGGCCGCGATCGCGGCCGGCAGCGCCACCCAGAAGGGGACCGGCAGGAAGCCGGCCTCGCGCTCGGTGAGCATGCCGACGACGTAGCCTGCCCACCCGAAGAAGGCGGCGTGTCCGAACGTGAACATGCCCCCGTAGCCCCACACAAGGTCGACCGAGAGGGCGAAGATGCCGTAGAGGAGGAACTTGCCGAGCTGGTCGGCGAGGAACGGGTCCTCGGCCACCAGCGGCACCGCGATCCCCACCGCGAGAACGGTGAGCTCCGGGACGAGGCGGCGCGCGTCGACGCGTCTACGTTGCCGGGCGATCTTCTCGGCGCGGGGCGCTCGGCTCAGAGACTGCAGTCCTGCTCCGGATCCACACCCGGGAACGCGTCGACGAACCGGTAGCTATCGCCCTCGACCTGGACGAGGTTGATCGTCTGCTTGAGGTGGTGCGAGGGCATCATCTCGACGCGGCCGGTGGGGCCCTCGAACGTCTGGCCGACCATCGCCTCGGCGACCGCGCCTGGCTCCGTGCTCTCCGCGTCCTCGACCGCCTGCTTGTAGAGGTAGACCGCGTTGTAGGCCGGGGGTCCCTCGCCTCCCGAGGGGATCTCGTTGGCGCCGAACTTCTCCTGGAAGTTCGCGAGGAACTCGTCCGCCTTGGGGGCGCGCGCGACAGTGAAGTAGGGCAGCGTGGTGTACATGCCCTGGGCGAGCTCCGCCACGGCCGGCAGGTCCGGGTCCCCGACGAAGATGTTGCCGATCCCGAACTGCCCCGAGAGCCCGGCGTCGTCGATCGCCTTCAGGGCCGCGCTCCACACCGCGGGGTAGAGCACGAACATGTAGTCGGGCTGGGTGTTGCGCAGCTCCTGGACGAGCTCGCTGAAGTCCTCTGCGACGAGCGGAAGGTACAGCTCGGAGACGACCTCGCCCCCGTTCTCGGCGATGATCGGCTTTGCGATCTCGAAGCTGCGTTGCGGCCACACGTAGTCTGCCCCGAACAGCAGCACCCGCGGCCCGAACTCCTCTTGGAGGAACGGGATGAAGGGACGGATCTGCTGCGCGGGGACCGCGCCGAAGGAGAAGTACGTGTCGAAGCACTTGCCGCCCTCGTACGTCTCCGTGTAGAAGAGCAGCTGGCCGTTGTTCTCGACGACGACCTTGGTGGCGGCGTCGTTGGCGTCCGAGCCGATCGGGCCCATCACGAGGTCGACACGATCGCTCTGGACGAGCTTCGTCGCCTTGTCCACCGTCACGGCCACGTCGGTTTGGATGTCCTCGACGAGGAGCTCTATCGAGCGGCCCATGATGCCCCCGGACGAGTTGATCTCGGACACGGCGAGCTCTGCGCAGCGACTCAGGCTCGTCCCGTACGTCGTGAAGGGACCGGTGAGATCCGCGAGGACGCCTATCTTGATCGGCTCCTCGGATCCCTCTCCGCCGCCGTTGCCTCCCTCGTCCCCGCAGCCGGCGAGCAGGCTCGAGAGCAGGACCCCCGCGCCCGCGGTGCCCCCTCGCTTGATGAGCTCTCTTCTCGTCAGCGCCATCGTCCGATCTCCTTTCCCCCGACCGAGTCAGCGTGCATGCCACATGCTCACGATGACCTTCTTGTCCGTGTAGAAATCGATGGCATCGTTGGCGCGCCCGCGCAGCGTGCCGAAGAAAGAGATCTTGCGGCCCCCGACGGGATAGAAGGCGATCGGTGCGGGGGTCCCGACGTTCACCCCGACCTGGCCCACGTCGACGCGCCGGGCGAAGTCCTGGGCGGCCCCACCGCTCTCGGTGTAGATGACGGCGGAGTGGCCGAAGGGGCTCCGATTGACGATCTCGATCGCCTCGTCGAGGTCCTGCACGGCCTTGAGGCACCGCACGGGTCCGAACAGCTCTTCGTCGAAGACCGCCATCCCGGGTCCGGCCTCGATGATCGTGGGGCCCAGCCAGTAGCCCCCGGGGCGGTCGACCCGAGCTTTGCGCCCATCGAGCAGGATCTCGGCTCCCTCGTCGATAGCGTTCTCGATCGCGGCGCGGGCGCGCTCCAGCGACGCGCGCGAGATCACGGGTCCCATCGCGAGGCCGGCGCCGGGTTCGCCTCCGATCCGGACCGCTTCCGCCGCGGCCACGAACCTGTCGCGCACTTCCTCGTAACGAGCCGCAACCGCGAGCACGTTCGACCCCGCGAAGCAGCGTTGGCTCGCCTGTCCGAACGTGGAGTTGAGGAGGTTCGGCATGCAGGCCTCGAGCCGGGCCGATTCCGTCACCACGAGATGGTTCTTGGCCCCTCCCTGACACTGGGCCCTCTTGCCATGCTGGGATGCGGCGGTGTAGACGGCCTCGGCGGCCCGAGAGGAGCCAACGAAGGAAACGCCCGCCACATCGGGGTGGGCGACCAACCGCTGGACCGCCGGGACCCCCCCGAGGACGACGTTGACTACCCCGGCGGGGAAGCCGCACCTCTCCGCCAACTCGACGATCCGCACCGTCGTCAGGGGGCACAGCTCGCTCGGCTTGACCACGACCGAGTTGCCGCACGCGACCGCCCACGAGAAGTAGAGAGGGATCATGGCCGGGAAGTTGAAGGGGGCGACTACGGCGAATACGCCGAGCGGCTCGCGCACGTACTGCGTGTCCACGCCGCCGCTCACGTTGCTGGAGACACTCCCCTTGAGCAGCTCGGGTATCGCGCACGCATGCTCGACGTACTCGAGGGCACGGCCCATCTCGCCGATCGCCTCGTCGTAGGTCTTGCCGTTCTCCATCACCATGATCTCGGCCAGCTCGTGGGTCGCGTCGGCGAGGCGGTGCCTGAGCTCGAAGAGAGCAGCTGCCCTCTTCGTCACCGGCGTCGCGGCCCACGCGGGGAACGCATCCCGGGCGGCGGCGACCGCGGCATCGACCGCGGCCTCGGTCGAGCTGGGGCACCACGCGATCGGCTCCCCCGTCGCGGGGTTGACGACCTCGTTGCCGCCGGTGCCATCGAGACTCGTCCAGCGGCCGGCCACGAAGTTCTGCAGCGTGCGCACGCGGTGCACCCCTAATGACCGCCGGCGGCCATCCACGGGACGGACACCGTGCGCGTCGGGGGAGGGCTGTTGCGACTGCCGTAGACGCACACGTCCCCGTCGATCAGGACGGCGGCGACCGCCGGCGTGTCGCCGATGGCGAGTGCCTCGAGCGCGTCCTTCGCCTGCGAGCCTCTCGGCGCGTCGGCGATGAGGACGTCGGCGGCGCGTCCGGGCGCGATCTCTCCGGCGTCGAGGCCGTACACGCGCGCCGTGTTGCCGGTCGCGAACGCGATCGCCCGCTCCGGTGCGATCCCTCCGAGCGCGGCGACCCACGACAGCGTGCGCAGCACCCCCAGCGGTATCACGCCGGTTCCCGACGGCATGTCGGTCCCCACGACGAGACGGCCGAGAGCGTGGTGGCGTTCCGCAAGCTGCACCACGTCTGCGAGCGCCCGCACGTTGCCGCACTGCACGACCTCTATCACCACCGAGGACTCGGTGAGGATGCGCTCGACGTCCTCGATGGGAGGAGCCGTCGGACCACCGTTGACGTGCGCTGCGACGTCGGGTCTCACCGCCAGCACGAGGTCCGCGCCTATCACGCTGCTGCCGGGCACCGACGCGCCCCCGACGTGGACCATCACCTTCATCCCGTTGCTCTGCGCCCAGCGCGCCATCGGCTCGCTCTCCTCGGGTTGCACGACTCCCGAGATGCCGATCTCACCTACGAGGCGCACGCCCGCGGCGGCTACCTCTGCGAAGTCCTCCTCCGTCAGTCCCTTCTCGAGCAGCAGCGCGCCTCCGTGAACCTTGACGCGGGCCGGGCGGAGGTTGTCGAACGCCTTGGAGGCGAGGATCGCCAGCGCCTTGGTGCCCGCGCGGTCCTTGGGCCGTCCCGGCGTATGGACCTCTCCCGCCGAGATCATCGACGTCACGCCGCCGTGGAGGCAGCTCTGGATGAAGTCGATCATCCTCTGTCGAGGGGTGAAGTCGCCGAGCACGGGGTGCACATGGGAGTCGATCAGGCCCGGCATCACCGTGGCGCCGGCGGCATCGATGCGGTGCTCGATGGAGCCGGCGTCCACGTCGGATCCGCGGCCGACCTCGGCGATGCGTCCCCCCCGGATCACTACTGTGTCGCCGTCGAGCACGGGATCCTCGACCCGGCCGGACACGATCGTGCCGGCGTTCCCGATCACGACGTCGCTCATCGGAGCCCGTCCTCCCCCTTGGCCTCTGATTTCTGGAGGCCGCCGATGCGCGCGTGCGGACGTCCTCCATCCGCGAGCGCCACCGCGATCACTATCTCGTGAGGATGCGGTGCGTCGAGCACACACAGCTCCATCGCGTCGAAGTGCGTGCGCACGAAGGCCGCGTCCTTGTAGTGCAAGGGGATGTCTATAGAGCTTCCGGGCGCGCCCCTCTTCTTGGCCGAGGGAATGATCGACTTACCGCCCCCGACAGCGTCGCGCAGGGGGTTGCCGAACTTGGGGTGGATGAGCGCCGCGACATGCTCGAGCTCGCCGGCGGTGCCCACGATCCCCGCCTTGCCGTAGCTCTCCGCCGGTCTCCCGAGCGCGGACACGGCTTGCTGCGCCAGCATCCCCCCGAGGTCTTCTCCGGCATCGATCAGCTCCGCGAGGTCGTCCGCGTAGCGTCCCGCGAGAGGATTGACCAGCACCGCTGCGGCCGCGGCCTTGCGCAGGGGGGGATCGACGTTCCGGCCCGCCTCTCTGCGCGTCTCCTCGACGACCGTGACGATCTTCCGGATCTCCACTCCGATCGACCTCGCTATCCCCCGAAGGGCTCGACAAGGTACTTCGTTATCAGGTCCAACTGTCGGGGGTCGTTGGAGACCGGCGTGAGGATCATGTACTCGAGGCCCACACCCGCGAGGTCGTCGACGCGGCTTTGGATCTCCTCCACTGTGCCGAGCAGATACGAAGAGGCGAGGTCCTCGCTCGTGCGGTGCGTGCCCATCACGTCCACGAAGCGGGGCATCTGCTCCTCGAGCGCGTCGTCGCGCGAGGTGGTGTCCACGACGTGCAGGAACTGCGTGTGACCGAATGTAAGCGTCTTGGGATCCCGGCCGTTGGCCTCGAGGTACTCCTTGACCACATCCCAATCCGCCTTGACCATGTCGGCGTCGCTGCCGCTCGAGCGAGCCATCCATCCGTCCGCGCGCAGGATGCGGCGCAGCACCCCGGGCGCGATGTAGGGCTTGTCGGGGGTCTCGGGGGCGTGCCCGAGGGAGCCCCCTGCGACCCACAGCGGGGGCCGGGTCGGCGGCCGGGGGTGGATCGTCACGTCGTCGACCTCCCAGAAAGAGCCCTTGAAGGTGACGGCGTCCTCCCGCAGCAGCCGGGACACGAGCTCGAGCGCCTCGTCCGTACGGCGGCCCCGCTCCCGGAGCGGGACCCCCACGGCCTCGAACTCCTTGGGATCCCACCCGGTCGCGATGCCGAGGATGAAGCGCCCCTGCGTGAGCATCTGCAGCGTGGCGATCTCCTTGGCGAGAAGAACGGGGTGACGCAGAGGAAGGACGAGAGCCGCGGTCCCGAGCCCGACCCGATCCGTTACCCCTCCGGCGAAGGTGAGCACGACGAGCGGGTCGAGCCACGAGACGCCGTAGACCGCGGGCGCGGCGAGCAGGTGCTCGATCACCCAGATGTCCTGGAAAGGCAGAGAGTCCACCCGGCGGCAGTAGTCGCCGAGGTCGCGCGCGTCGTCGTAGGTGAGGTCGGGCCACGCGAACGAGGGGATCCTGAGGCCGAACCTCACGGCGTCGGCTCCGCACCCGCGGCGAGCGTCCCGCGTCGCTCCCCCAGCTTCACTTGCGGCCCCCGCTCACGGTCGAGATGGTGTGGGAAGACGACATCGTAGGGTTGGGCTCCGAAACGCGTCAAGGTCGCCTCGCCGCGCTGGGAGCTCGCTTCCCATGGCCGAAACGTTCGCACCGCACGAGTGAAGCCCGCCCGCTTCGAGTACCACCGCGCATCTTCCTCGGCCGAGGCCATCGAGCTGCTCGACACGCTCGGTGAAGATGCCAAGTTGATCGCCGGTGGTCAGAGCCTCGTACCGATGATGAGTTTTCGGCTCGCGCGTCCCTCGGCTCTCGTGGACATCGGCCGCATCCCCGGCCTCGACGCGATCTCCGTCGTCGACGGCGGCCTCCGCATCGGTGCGCTCGCGACGCACGCGGCGATCGAGTCGACGTCCGATCCGGCTGTGCTCGACGGGTTCGATGTGCTGCCGCGGACGGCGCGCTTCATCGGCCACCTTCCGATCAGGACGAGGGGCACGCTCGGGGGCAGTCTGGCGCATGCCGATCCGGCCGCGGAGTGGTGCGTGCTCGCCCTCGCCCTCGACGCCGAGGTCGTCGTCGCCGGCCCCTCGGAAACCCGTATCGTCGCGGCGCGCGACCTGTTCACGGGTTTTCTCAGCACCGCCCTCGAGCCGAACGAGATGATCCTCGAGGTCCGCTTCCCGCACCGCCCGACGCGCTGCTCGTTCGTCGAGCACTCCCGCCGCAGCGGCGACTTCGCCCTCGTGGCCGCGTCCGCCCGCCTCGACCTCGAGGCGGGGATCTGCCGCACGGTGCGGATCGCGCTCGGAGGTGTCGGGCCGACGCCGGTGCGGGCGGTCGAGGCCGAGGCGCTGCTCGCGGGCCGCGCCCCGAGCTCCGAGCTGCGCGCAGACGCGGCGAGGGCGGCCGCGGCGGCACTCGACCCCGTATCGGACGTCCACGCGCCCGGGGAGCACCGGCGCCGGCTCGCGGAGGTGCTGGTGCGCACCGCGCTGCACCGTGCGACGGGGGCGCCGTGAGCGCTCGCTCCCCGGGGGCGCGCCCCTGGGTCGGCCGATCCATGCGCCGCGTCGAGGACCCGCCGCTGCTCACGGGCGACACACGCTTCGTCGACGACCTCGCCCCTCCGGGGACCCTCCACGCCTGCTTCGTCCGCTCGCCCTACGCCGCCGCTCGCATCGAGGGCATCGACGCCGCCCCCGCGCGCGCCGTGCCCGGCGTCGAGGCGGTCCTCACCGCCGGCGACATCCCCGGAGGGCTCCGGGCGGTGCTCGACAGACCCGAGTTCACGCCTACCGTCATGCCGCTGCTCGCGGGGGACGCGGTCCGCCACGTCGGCGAGCCGATCGCGATGGTGATCGCGGACTCGCGGTACTCCGCCGAGGACGGGGCAGAGGAGGTGCTCGTGGACTACGACCCGGGCCCCGCGGTCGCGTCGCTCGATAGAGCCCTCGCACCGGGCGCGCCGCGCGTCCACGACGAGATGGACGACAACCTCCTGCTTCAGGTTCCCATGTACGACGACCCGGAGCTCGACGACATCCTCGCCCGCGCCGCCGCCCTGCTCGAGGCGCGTTTCACGACCGGGCGGGTGACGGCCGCGCCCATGGAGGGACGGGCGAGCCTCGCGCGCTGGGACCGGCGGGACTCCCGCCTGCTCGTGTACGTCTCGACGCAGGTCCCTCATCTCGTCCGCACGACCGTGGCGGACGTGCTCCAGATCCCCGAGCACACCGTGCGGGTGATCGCGCCCGATGTCGGCGGGGGATTCGGCCTCAAGTGCGTCGTCGGACGCGAGGAGATCCTCGTTGCGGCCGCGGCGCTGCGTCTCGGACGCCCCGTGAAGTGGATCGAGGACCGGTACGAGAACCTCGCCGCCAGCTGGCACGGCCACGAGCAACGCTACGACGTGCGCGCCGCCTTCGATGCGAACGGCACGCTCCTCGCTTTCGATGCCGACATCTCCTGCGATGTCGGCGCCTACTCCTGCTTCCCCTTCAGCTGCGGCGTGGAGCCCCTCATGGCCGCCACCGAGATGCCGGGCCCGTATCGCCTTGCCCACTACCGGGCGCGCACGCGCGCGGTCGCGACGAACAAGGTCCCGATCGCGCCCTACCGCGGCGTCTCTCGCCCCCAGATCACGTTCGTCATGGAGAGGGTTATGGACAAGGCGGCCGCGCGTTTGGGCCTTGATCCGGTCGATATCCGAAGGCGCAACCTGATCGCCCGCGACGACTTCCCCTACACGGGGATCACCGGGCTCGTGTACGACCCCGCCAGCTACCGGGAGTCGCTCGATCTGTGCGCAGGGCACCTCGGGCACGACGACTGGCGCGCGCGCCAGGAGGCGGCGCGCCGCGACGGGCGGCTGGTCGGCCTCGGCTTCTCGTGCTTCTCCGAGCGCACGGGGTACGGGACCCCCGCGTTCGCCCAGCGCAGGATGAGCATCACGCCGGGCTTCGAGAGCGCGGACATCCGCATGGACCCCTCCGGCGGCGTGACCGTGGCCGTCGGCACCCTCGGCCACGGGCAGGGGCATCGCACGACGCTGGCGCAGGTGGTCTCGGACGAGCTCGGCGTCGATCCGGCGCACGTGCGCGTCGTGCAAGGAGACACGGACGCGACCCCCTACGGCTGGGGCACATTCGCGAGCCGCTCCCTGGTGATCGGTGGCGGTGCGACGAAGCTCGCGGCGGGGGCGCTCGCGGAGCGCCTGAAGCGCGTCGCCGCCCACCTGCTCGAGGTTGCCGTCGAGGACGTCGAGCTGCGCGACGGGCGCCTCCAGGCGGCCGGCGCGCCGGAGGTCTCCATGAGCGTGGCCGAGGTCGCGCGCGTCGCCCACCACGCCGCCCACCGCCTGCCTCCCGGCGAGGAAGCCGGCCTTCAGGCGCGCGCCGGGTTCGATCCGCCCGGGACCTTCTCCAACGCCACCCACGGCGCCGTCGTGGAAGTGAGCCCGGCGACGGGCGAGGTCCGCATCCACCGCTACGTGGTCGTCGAGGACTGCGGCGTTGTGATCAACCCCATGATCGTCGACGGCCAGGTACGCGGCGGGGTTGCCCAGGGCATCGCGGCCGCGCTATACGAGCAGCTCCTGTACGACGACGAGGGGCAGCTGCTGACGGCTACCTTCATGGACTACCTCGTGCCGACCGCGGCCGAGATACCTCCGATCGAGATACACCACCTGGAGACGCCGTGCGAGTACAGCGCGACCGGCGCCAAGGGCATGGGCGAGGGCGGCACTATCGGCGCGCCGGCCGCGATAGCGAACGCGGTCTCGGACGCGGTCGGACATCTCGGCATCGAGGTCGACGCGATCCCGATACATCCGGCCTGGATGCGGGCGCGCATCGAGGAGGCTCGGGCACGATGACCGCTCACGAGGTCGAGGTCGTCGTCAACGGCTCGCGCCGCGCGCTCGCGGTCGAGGCGCGCAGGACGCTGGTGGACGCTCTCCGCCACGACCTGGGGCTGGTGGGAACCCACGTCGGCTGCGAGCACGGGATCTGCGGGGCGTGCACGGTCCTCCTCGACGGCGAGCCGGTCCGTTCGTGCCTCGTATTCGCCGTCCAGGCGCACGGCCGCACGGTGGAGACGGTCGAGGGCCTTGCCCAAGACGGAGACCTCAACCCGCTCCAGGAGGCGTTCTCGAGGCACCACGGCCTCCAATGCGGCTTCTGCACCCCGGGGTTCCTCATGCTTGCCACGGCGCTGTTGCGCCGCGAGCCCGACGCGAGCGAGGAGCGGATCCGGGAGGTCATGTCTTCGAATCTGTGCCGGTGCACCGGGTACGCGGGCATCTTGGAGGCGGTGGCCGCGGCGCGGCCCTCGGGCGCGCCGCAGGAGGAACGGAGGGGTGCGTGATGGTGGACTACGACGAGAGGACTGCGTTGATCGTCGTCGACGTGCAGAACGACTTCGCCGACCCCAACGGCTCGCTCTACGTCTCCGGCGGCGAAGAGGTCGTGCCCGTGATCAACGAGGAGATCACTCGGGCGCGCGCCGCGGGCGCCCTGGTCGTCTACACCCAGGACTGGCACCCCGACACGACGCCGCATTTCGCCAAGGACGGCGGCGTCTGGCCCGTGCACTGCGTGCGCGACTCGTGGGGCGCGCGGCTGCATCCCGGCCTCGACGTCGACGGCGCCACCGTGCGCAAGGGCAGCGGGGGAGAGGACGGCTACTCGGGATTCACGATCCGTCATCCCGAGACGGGGGAGGAATGGGCCACGGAGCTCGCCGACCTCCTTCGAGGTCGCGGCATCGAGCGCGTCGTCGTGGTCGGGCTCGCCACCGACTACTGCGTGAAGGAGACGGCCGTGGACGCCGCTCGGCTGGGCTTCGACACGGTCGTCCTCGCCGACGCTATGCGCGCCGTCGAGCTGGAACCCGGTGACGGCCGGCGCGCGGTCGAGGCCATGGCCGCAGCCGGGGCGCGCGTGGAGTAGCGATGGATCCGGCCGCCCTCTCGATCGCGGACGCGGGGGCGCTCTTCCGAAGCGGGGAGCTGTCGCCGGTCGACGTGGTGCGGGCGTGCCTCGATCGCGTCGGCGCCCTCGATCCAACCGTCCGCGCCTTCGAGGTCGTCACCGACGAGCTCGCCCTTCGGACCGCGCGCGCGGCCGAGAAGAAGGTGCGCGACGACCCCGAGGGCAGGCGCCCCCTGCTCGGGATCCCGGTCGCGCTCAAGGACCTCGTCGAAACGGCGGGCATCCCGACCACCGCCAGCAGCCGCGTCCTCGCCGGCAACGTCCCCGAGCGGGATGCCCCGGTGTGGCGCCGGCTCAGGCGGGCGGGGAGCATCCTCGTCGGCAAGACCCGCACGCACGAGTTCGCCTACGGATCGTCGACCCCTCCGACCCGCAACCCGTGGGACACCGAGCGGATCCCCGGGGGATCCTCGGGCGGGAGCGCGGCCGCGCTCGCGGCCGGGTTCTGCCTCGGAGCGATCGGGACCGACACGGCGGGCTCCATCCGGATCCCCTCGGCCCTGTGCGGGGTGGTTGGTCTCAAGCCGACGTACGGGCTCGTTCCCAAGAGCGGCGTGATCCCGTTGTCGTGGACGCTCGACCACGTCGGCCCCATGGCCCGGTCCCCGCGCGACGCCGCGGTCCTCCTCGACGCGATCGCGGGCCACGACGCCTCCGACCCGGCAAGCGCCCCCCGGCGGGGGCGCGGCTTGTACGCGGCCGGGGCCGGGCCGCGTGGGTCCTTGCGAGTGGGCGTGATCGCGGGCACGGGCCCCACCACGGCCGGGGTCTGCGCCGGTCTCGACGCCGCTTCGGCCGCGCTCGAGGAGCTCGGGGCGGAGCTCGACGAGGTGGTCGTCGAGGGGTGGGAGACGGCGGTCGACGCGGACTTCACGATCCTCGGGGCCGAGGCCGCCGTGTACCACGAGCACGACCTCGCCCGGCGCCCGGAGCTCTACACCGACGACGTCAGGGTCCGCCTCGAGTGGGGGTTCACGCTCGACGCCGCCGCCTTCGTGAGGGCGATGCGCGCGGCGCAACGGTTCCGGGACCGTTTCGACGACCTCCTCGCCGACCGTGACCTGCTCCTGTGCCCCGGGATGCCGTGTCCCGCGCCCCCCGCCGGCGCGCCCGCGGTGACGATCGAGGGGCGCGACCTCCCCGTCGACCGCACCCTGTGCCGCAACACGTCGATCTCGAACCTCACGGGCCTGCCCGCGCTCGCGGTGCCGAGCGGCTTCGAGGAGGGGCTCCCGGTGGGGGTCCAGCTCATCGGATCCCGGTGGGGGGAGGGGTTTGTCCTCGCGGCCGGCCAGGCGCTGTCGGAGGCGCTCTCTCTGCCCTCGCTGGCCTAGATCTGTTCGTGGGGATCCCCGCTCGCTCTCCGCGCATCTCCCGAGGCCCTGCGCGCGAGGATGTGCACGTGAAGCCGGACCTGCCCGCGCCGCGCCCGTGAGGATCGAGGGCACCTACAGCTTCCCGGCGCGCCGGGCCGAGGTGTGGGCGGCGCTCCAGGACCCCGAGATCCTGTCGGTGACGCTTCCGGGCGTGCGCCGACTCGAGGTCGTCGGGCCCGACCGCTACGCGCTCACCGCGCTCGTGGGCGTGGGCGCGGTCAAGGGGACCTACGAGGGCGCCTTCTCGATCGAGGACAAGCGGGAGCTCGAGTCGTGCGTCCTGCGCGGCTCGGGCCGGGGTGCTCCCGGCTCGGCCCGGGTCGAGGCGCGCGTCCGGCTCGAGGACTCCGACGGCGGGACCGTCCTGCTCTACGAGGCAGACGCATCGGTCGCGGGAGCGGTCGCGGGGGTCGGGCAGCGGCTCATCTCGGCCGCGGCCCGAAAGACGACCCAGGAGTTCCTCGACGCGGTCGCGCGCGCCCTCACCAGCCCGCCGGTCCCCGCGGGCGCCGCGGCTGGGGCCGAGATGCGGCCCGCCGCGGGCAACGGCCGCGTCTTCGCGAGACCCGAGACCCCTGCGTCCGCCGGGGCCGCGTTCGGGCGCGGGGTCGCGGTCGGGTTCGCGCTCGCCCTCGCGGGGGTTGTCGTGGGGCGTTGGAGCGCCCGCCGTTAACGGGATGCGGCTCCCGGGAGCGGGTGCTTGAAGCCTCCGGCGTTCGACTACCACCGCCCCGAGACGAGGGCGGAGGTCGACGATCTCCTCGCCGAGCACGGCGACGACGCCAAGGTGCTCGCCGGGGGCCAGAGTCTCGTGCCCATACTGAACTTCCGTCTCGCCTCGCCGGGACATGTCGTCGACATCAACCGCCTCTCTGCGGAGACGGACGAGCCGGTGCGCGCGAACGGGGTCGTGTCGTTCGGCTGCCTGGTGCGCCAGTCGAGCGCCGAGCGCTCGGGCGTCGTGGCGGAATGTCTCCCGCTGCTGGCCGAGGCGATCCGGTTCGTCGCCCACCCCGCGATCCGCAGCCGGGGAACGATCGCGGGGTCCGTGGCGCACGCGGATCCCGCCGCCGAGCTGCCCGCTGTCCTCGTGGTCCTCGAGGCGGAGGTGTGCGCGCGCGGGACGGGGGGGCGGCGCACGATCGCGGCTCGCGACTTCTTCACGGGCCCCCTGGAGAACGCGCTCGCGCCGGGAGAGTGGATCGAGGAGATCCGGATCCCCCTCCAGCGCGGCGACGGCGCCTTCGAGGAGTTCGCCCGGCGGCGCGGCGACTACGCCCTCTGCGGCGTCGCCGCCCTCGTGGACGGAGACGGGGGCTCCCGGCGAGCGCGGCTCGCGTACCTCGGCATGGGCGACGTCCCGCGCGCGCTCGAGCTGCCGCTTCCCGGTGACGACGGCGTCGAGGAGGCGCTGCGAGCGCTGGTCGAGGCGGAGCTCGAGCCCTCCGACGACATCCACGCCGGCGCCTCCTATCGCCGGTTCCTCGCGGTCAAGCTGGGCGCGCGCGCGGTGCGGCGTGCCGCGGCCGCGGGCCCGCGATGAGAGAGGTCGGGCGCGGGGAGCGCACACGGATCGCGCTCACGGTCAACGGCGAGCCACACGAGATCGAGGTCGAGGCTCGCTGGCTGCTGTCGGACGTCCTTCGCCACGGACTCGGTCTCACCGGCACGCATGTGGGCTGCGAGCATGGTGTATGCGGCTGCTGCACGGTCCTGATCGACGGGCATCCGGCCCGCTCCTGTCTCATGCTCGCGATCCAGGCCGAGGGCGCCCGCATCGAGACCGTCGAGGGCCTCGCGCAGGACGGACGTCTCCATCCCCTGCAGGAGTCGTTCGTGCGCAGCCACGGCCTCCAGTGCGGTTTCTGCACGCCGGGCTTCCTCATGGGGGCTCTCTCCCTCCTCGCCGAGGCGGAGGGGATGAGCGACGCCGAGGTGCGCGACGCGATCGGCGGCCAGCTGTGCCGCTGTACCGGCTACAAGGGCATCGTGGACGCGATCCGGCGCGCCCCAGCGGTCGAGAGAGAGCGAACGCGTTGACCACGCGCGTCTTCGGCGAGCCGGTCCAACGCCGTGAGGATCCCCGCCTCGTGACCGGACGGGGGCGCTACGTCGACGACTTCGCGTCCGGCGCGGCGCACGCGGCGTTCGTGCGCGCCGAGCCCGCCCATGCCCGCGTGGTCGACATCGACGTCTCGGGCGCCCTCGAGGTCGACGGGGTGCTCGGCGTCTTCACGCACGAGGACCTCGACGACGGATTCGCTCAGAGGCTGCCGCTGCTGATCCCCAACGACGGGCTCTTCGCACCCCGCACTCAGTACGCGCTCGCCCGCGACGAGGTCTGCTACTCGGGAGAGACCGTCGTCATGGTCGTGGCGCGGGATCGCTACAGGGCGGAGGACGCGGCGGCCGGCATCGCCGTCGCCTACGAGCCGCTTCCCGTGGCGGCGGACCTGTGGGCTGCGTCTCTGCCCGGCGCCGCCCCCGTGCACGACGGCATGGATGACAACGTCGCCGGCCGCATCAGCGAGGAGCACGGCGACGTCTCCGCCGCGTTCGCCGCCGCGGCGCACACCTTCGAGTGGCGCTTCGAGATGGAGCGCAGCGCCGCGATGCCGATGGAGGGGCGCGCGGTCGTGGCCGCGTGGGACGAGGACGAGCAACGCCTCACGGTGTGGGACTCGACCCAGGCGCCGACGGGCATCCGCAGCGGGCTGGCCTCGCTGTTCGCGCTCGACCCCGATCGGGTCCACGTCGTCGCCCCCGACGTCGGCGGCGGCTTCGGGGTCAAGGTGATGCAGTTCTACCCCGAGGAGGTCCTCGTCCCGTGGGCGGCGCGCCGCCTCGGGGTGACGGTCAAGTGGACCGAGGACCGGCGCGAGCACTTCGTCGGCTCCAACCATGAGCGCGGTCAGATCCACGACGTGCGCGTCGGGGTGGACCACGACGGCCGCATCGTGGCGCTCGAAACGCGCTTCGTGCACGACACCGGCGCCTACTGTCCCTACGGGATGATCGTGCCGATCATCACCGCGGCCCAGCTTCCGGGCCCCTACCGGCTCGACAATTACCGCTACGAGCTGCGCTCGATCTACACGAACACGGTGCCCACGTCGCCCTACAGGGGGGCGGGGCGGCCGCATGCTGTGTTCGTGATGGAACGCGTGATCGAGCGCGTGGCGCGCGCGCTCGGCATGGACAGCGTCGAGGTGCGCCGCCGCAACTTCATCCAGCCCAACGAGTTCCCCTACCGCGTCGGGGTCACCTTCCAGGACGGCGGGCCGACGGTCTACGACTCGGGCGACTATCCCGAAGGGCTCGAGGTGCTCCTGGACGCGCTCGACTACGACGGCTGGCGGGCGAGGCAGCGCGCTGCCCGGGAGAAGGGCCGCCGCGTCGGGATCGGGATCGGCGCCTACGTCGAGGGGACGGGGATCGGCCCCTACGAGGGGGCGGCCGTCACCGTCCTTCCGGACGGAAGCGTCACCGTCGCCGTGGGCCTCGGGACGCAGGGACAGGCGCACGAGACCGTGTTCGCCCAGATCGCGGCGGACGACCTCGGGGTCCCTCTCGAGAGGGTGGCGGTGACAACGGGAGACACGCGCCGGATCGGCTTCGGTGTGGGGACGTTCGCGTCGCGGTCCGCGGTCGTCGCGGGCAACGCGGTTCATCGCGCCGCCCTCAAGGTGCGTGAGCTGGCCGCAAACCTCGCCTCCAGGACGCTCGAGACGGACCCCGGCGACCTCGTCTTCTCGGACGGCGAGGTATCGATCGCCGGCGCGCGCGAGCGCTCGCTCGAGCTGGGGCGCCTCGCGCTCATCTCCAACCCGCTCCGCTACGCCTTCGGGCGCGACGCCGAGGAGGCGGCGCGCCTCGCGCAGAAGGCGTACGCGGCCTCCGACCGGCCCCTGCCCGAGGGCACGAGCCCCGGCCTCGGGGCGATCGAGTACTACAGCCCCGTCTCGGGGGTGTTCGCGTTCGGCTTCCACGCCGCCGTCGTGGAGATCGACCCGGACACGTGCGACCTCGTCATACTGCGCTACGTCGTCATGCATGACTGCGGCAAGGTCATCAACCCGATGGTCGTCGAGGGTCAGCTGCACGGCGGCGTCGCGCAGGGGATCGGAGGCGCGTTCTTCGAGCGGATGGCCTACGACGGCGACGGTCAGCTGCAGAACGCGAGCTTCATGGACTTCCTCATCCCCTACGCGACCGAGGTGCCCGAGGTCGTGACGGTCCACACCGAGACGCCATCTCCGAACAACCCTCTCGGCGTTAAGGGGGTGGGCGAAGCGGGCGTGATCCCGGTGTCGGCGGCGATCGCGAACGCGGTCCACGACGCCCTCGGCGCGCCGGTCGACTCCATGCCGCTGTCGCCCGCGCGGCTGTTCGAGCTCGTCCACGAGAGGTGACCCCGGGCGGAGAAGGCGCCGCCGGCCGCGTCCTCGTGCACCGCGGCGCGTACCACGACTCGATCGCGCTGATGCTCGCGTCGAAGCGCGCGGAGGAGGTGCAGGGCGTTCGCCACGCGTTCTGCTTCATGGCGACGCCGCTCAACCTCGACCTCGTCGCCCGGCAGGGGGTGCACGTGGCCGACGACGTGGGTCCCAACGATCTCGTGATCGCTTTCGTCGCGGACTCCGAGGCCGCTCTCGACGAGGCAGAGAGGGCGGTCGTAGGGCAGCTGTCCCCGGGCGGCGACCCCTCGCCGCGCGCGGACGCGCCTCCTCGATCGCTGAGGTCGGCGGCGCGCCGGCACCCCGAGCTCGACGTCGCGTTCGTGTCGGTGCCGGGCCGCCACGCCGCCTACGAGTGCGCGCAGGCGCTCGAGGCGGGGCTTCACGTGTTCTGCTTCTCTGACGGGGTCGGGGTGGAGGCCGAGGCCGCGCTCAAGCGGCGCGCCGTGGACGCGGGCCTCCTCATGATGGGTCCCGATTGCGGCACGTCGATCCTAGACGGGGCGGGGTTCGGCTTCGCCAACGCGGTCGCGCGGGGCCCGATCGGGATCGTCGGCGCGTCGGGCACCGGGATCCAGGAGCTGTCGTGCTTGCTCGACGCCGCCGCCGTCGGGATCTCGCAGGCGATAGGCGTCGGAGGACGCGACCTCTCGAGCGAGGTCGGAGGCGTCATGACGAGGCGCGCGCTCGACATCCTCGCCGCCGACGACGCGACCGAGGTGATCGTCGTCGTCTCCAAGCCGCCCTCGCCCGAGGTCGCGGCCGCGGTCGAGGAAGCGGCGCGCACCTGCGGCAAGCCGTTCGTGCCCGGGTTCCTCGGAAACCGGCCCGGCGCGCTCGAGGACGCGGCGCGCCGGGCCGTGCAGCTCGCCGGCGCCCGCGTGGAGCAACGACGCATCGAGCAGCGGGCCGTCGCACCCGGATGGATACGCGGCCTGTTCTGCGGAGGGACGCTGTGCTCCGAGGCGAGCGCGATCGTCGCCGCAAGCGTGGGCGGGGTCGCCTCCAACGTCGACCTCGACGCCCGAGGGGAGCTTTGGGACGGGGAGCGCGGAGAGGGGCACACCTTCGTCGACTTCGGCGCCGACGAGTTCACCCAGGGCCGCGCTCACCCCATGATCGACCCGACCCTGCGCAACGAGCGGCTCGCGCGCGAGGCGCGCGACCCGTCGGTGGCCGTGGTGCTGGCCGACGTCGTGCTCGGGTTCGGGGCCCATCCCGATCCCGCCGGCGACCTCGCGCCTCTCATCGAGGCGGCGCGCCGGGAGCGGGGAGCGGAGCTGGCGATCATCGTGTCGCTCTGCGGGACGTATGCCGATCCGCAGGACCTCGGGGCGCAGGCGGCTGCGCTGGAAGCGGCGGGCGCGGTCGTCACGAGGTCGAGCGCGCAGGCGGCGCGCCGCGCCCTCGTCGCGATCGGCGCGAGCGACGACGCGGGGACGGACCCGTGGCAGGGGACCGGCGCGTCGAGAGCTCGCGCGACCGTCGGCTCGTCCGCGGTCTTCGGCGGAACGGCACGCGTCGCCAATGCGGGGGTGGACGTCTTCGCCGACACGCTCGCGGCCCAGGGAGCGACTGTGGTCCGGGTGAAGTGGCGTCCCGGCGCCCCGGGGACGGAGGCCGCGCTCGCAGCGCTCGCGCTGCACTCGGACGCGATCGCGGCCGCCAACGACCGCGCCGTGGCCGGGATGCAGGCGGCGCGCCCGTTCCTCGCGGGGGTGGGGCGGGCCGACGCCCTGATCGAGGACCTCGACCGGCGCACCTTCCTGCACGCGGGGCCGCCGATCGAGTGGGCCGCCATGTCGGGCCCTTTGCGCGGGGCGATCGCAGGGGCCGCGGTCCTCGAGGGGGTGGCCGCCGACCCGGCCGAAGCCGCGGCCCGGGCCGAGCGGGGAGAGTTCCGTTTCCTGCCGTGCCACGAGCGCGGCGCGGTCGGTCCCATGGCCGGGGTGGTGAGCGCGTCGATGCCGATGTGGGTCGTGGTCGACGAGTCCGGTGCGGGACGGGGCTACGCCACGTTCAACGAAGGTCTCGGGAAGGTTCTGCGCTACGGCGCCAACGACGACGAGGTCCTGACCCGGCTGCGGTGGATGCGCGACGTCATGGCCCCTGTGATGGCGTCGGCGCTCGAGGCGTCCGGCCCCGTCGACCTGCGCACGATGATCGCTCAGGCCCTCCAGATGGGAGACGAGGCACACAACCGCAACCGGGCCGGGACGTCGCTGTTCCTGCGGGCCCTGCTCCCCGCGCTGCTCGAGCTCGATCGGTCCTCGTCGGAGGTGGCCGCGGTGGTCCGCTTCATCGCCGGAAACGACCACTTCTTCTTGAACCTCTCGATGCCGGCGGCCAAGGTCACCGCGGACGCGGGCGCCGGGGTCCCTCGCTCCTCGATAGTGACGGCGATGGCGCGCAACGGCACCGAGTTCGGCGTACGCCTCTCGGGGACGGGCGATCGCTGGTTCACCGGGCCGGCCGGAACCGTCGATGGCCTCTTCCTTCCCGGCTTCGGTCCCGAGGACGCCAACCCCGACATCGGCGACTCGACCATCACCGAGACGGTTGGACTCGGGGGGTTCGCGATGGCCGCGGCCCCTGCGATCGTGCGCTTCGTGGGCGGCACCGCCGACGACGCCCTCGCCGCGACGCAGGCGATGTACGAGATCGCGTGGGCCGAGAGCGAGGCCTACCAGGTGCCGGCGCTGGGCTTCCGCGGCACCCCGCTCGGGATCGACGCTCGCGAGGTCGTCCACACGGGCGTGCTGCCGGCCGTCAACACCGGCATCGCGCACAGGGAGCCCGGCGTCGGGCAGGTGGGCGCCGGACTGGTCGAGCCGCCGATGCAAGCCTTCTCGGAGGCGGTGGGCGCGCTCGCTTCTTCGTTGTCAAGGCCGCAGGAAAGGGGGACCCGGTGAAGGTGATCGATCTGTCGCAGGACTTCTCCGTGCACACGCCCGCGTTCGCCAGCTACGACGGGCCCTCTGTGAAGTGGGTGAAGCGGCTCGCGTTCGATAAGGCGGGAGGCCAGGAGCTGACGAGCACGCTCCACGTGGGGACTCATCTCGACGCGCCGGCCCACTTCTTCTCAGGCGGCAAGTTCATCGGCGACCTTTCCCTCGAGTGGCTCGTCGGACGCGCCTGCATCGTGGACCTGGAGAGGATGGGGATCGGGGACTACGGGCTATACGGACCGGAGCACTTCGAGCGCTGGGAACGCGACACCGGGAACCACATCGGGCGCGGCGACATCCTCGTGATCCACACGGGGTACCACAAGCACTACCCCGAGAACTGGGTCGACCGGTCGGAGGTCGACGAGACGAAGTACTTCATCCGGCACCCCGGCCCCACGAGGGCGTTCGCGGAGTGGGTCCTCGACCGAGGAGTCAGGTGGCTCGCGATCGATGCCGGGAGCGCGGACCACCCCATGAACACGGTCATCCGCAGGATGCGCCCCGACGAGGCGGAGGACGCCGAGGCCGCCCTGGGGAGGTCGCTGGACGAAGTCTTCCCCAAGGCGGACTACCAGATCATGCACACCCTGCTGTTCCCCCACGACGTCGTGCACATCGAGAACCTTGGAGGCCACATCGATAGGGTCCTCGATCGCGTCGTCACGTTCGGCTGCTTCCCGTGGCGCTTCCAGGGAGGGGAGGCCGCCTTCTGCAGAGCGGTCGTATTCGAGGAGACGGCCTCGGCAGAGCGGTGAACAGCGGCATCAGCACGTGATCCGCCTTCACGTCTTAAAGGTGGCGCTCGGGCCTCGCGAACGCTCCGAAGTGGGTTTTTCAAGCACGTCGACCGAGAGCCGGGTGCTAAGGTCGGTGCCGGAGCGTCGGGCGCTGCCTGACCCGACGGAGATCGACGTCTCGAGGGGGGAAACGATGTCGAGGCGAACCCTTTTCGCACGGAGCGGGGCGGCGACGCTTGCCGCAGCTCTGGTGATGGCCGCTTGCGGCGGGGACGCCGGAGGCGGGGGGGAGGGCGGAGGCGGCGACGAGAGGCTTGCCGTCTTCGGTGCCTACGCAACCGAGATCGAGGAGCCGTGGGACGGAGTCATCCACACCGCCCTCAAGAAAGAGGAGGATGCGGGCGTCATCACCTACGAGTTCACCGACGCCCTCGGCTATTCGGGGGACATGGAGCGCACGCTCCGGGAGGTGGCCGAGCGCGACCAGCCCGACATCATCTTCGGGGACGCCTTCGGCAACGAGGAGGCGGTCAGGGCGGTTGCCGCCGATTACCCCGACATCGCCTTCGTGTTCGGTTCGGGGGGCGGGCCCGCGGAGCCCAACTTCTCCGTGTTCGACAACTGGATCCACGAGCCGGCGTACCTCTCCGGCATGCTCGCGGGCGGCCTCACGAAGTCAGACGTCATCGGCATCGTCGGCGGCTACCCCGTTCCGGAGGTCAACCGGATCACGAACGCGTTCATCAACGGCGCGCAGGAGGTCAACCCCGACGTCGAGGCGAAGGTGACGTTCATCAACAGCTGGTTCGACCCGGCCGCGGCCAAAGAGGCCGCGCTCGCCCAGATCGACGCCGGCGCCGACGTCTTGTTCGCCGAGCGCTTCGGCGTGATAGAGGCCGCCGCGGAGAACAACCTCTACTCGTTCGGCAACATGAGCGATCAGACGGAGCTTGCCCCGGAGTCGGTTGTGAGCGGGCCGGTGTGGAACATGACGCCGACGGTCCGGTACGTCATCGAGCAGGTGGAGGCGGGCTCGTATACGGCCCAGGACCTCAAGGACTTCAGCATGGTCGCGAAGGGGGGCGCGGACCTGGCCCCGATCAACACCGACGTCCAGGGCGGCATCCCGCAGGAGCTCGTGTCGAAGGTGCAAAAGCGCGAGAAGCAGATCGAGAAGGGCCTGTTCCGGGTCGACATCGACGAAGCGCAGCCGCCGGGTTCGGTGGTCGTAGGCGGCGGCGAGTAGGCCGCCTGGGATCCGCCCCGCGACGGCCGACGAGGTGGGTGGCGCGCCGGCCGTAGAGATGCGCGGGATCGCCAAGCGCTTCTCACATGTAGTGGCCAACGACCGGGTCGACTTCGTCCTGCGACCGGGCGAGGTGCATGCCCTGCTGGGCGAGAACGGCGCCGGCAAGACCACGCTGATGCGGATCCTCTACGGGCTCACCTCGCTGGACGAGGGAAGCATCCGCGTGGGGGGCCGCGACGTCGAGATCCGATCGCCCAAGGACGCGATCGCCGCGGGCGTGGGCATGGTGACGCAGCACTTCTCGCTCGTCGGACCGATGACGGTGGCCGACAACATCGTCCTCGGGAACACGGGGAGCTGGAGGACCCACCCCGCGGCCGCCCGGGCGCGCGCGTCGGGCGCGGCCGAGCGCTTCGGCATCGCGATCGACCCGGATGCGATCGTCGACCGGCTCTCCATCGGGGAGCGGCAGCGCGTCGAGATACTCAAGGCCCTGTCGCGCGACTGCCGCGTGCTCGTCCTGGACGAGCCGACCGCGGTCCTCGTGCCGCAGGAGGTCGACGCTCTGTTCGCGACCATCGCGCGGCTCGCCGGCGAGGGCCTCTCTGTCGTGTTCATCTCGCACAAGCTCGCCGAGGTCATGGCGATCGCCGACCGGGTCACCGTGATGCGGCAGGGGCGGGTCGTGGGCACCGTCCCAAGCGCCGACACCGACGAGCGAGAGCTCGCTCGCATGATGGTAGGGCGGCCGGCGCGCGGGCTCGCCGCGTCGGACCGGCCCGCTCCCCGCGACGTCGTGCTGCGCGTCGAAGGGCTTCGGGCCCGAGACGACGACGGCCTCCCGGCTGTGGACGGCGTCTCCCTCCAGGTGCGGTCCGGCGAGATCGTCGGCATAGCGGGGGTGTCGGGCAACGGCCAGTCGGAGCTGACCGAGGTGTTGTCGGGGATGCGCGCGCCCGCGGCGGGCTCGGTCGAGGTCGCCGGCCGCCGGCTCGAGGGTAAGCCACCGTCCGCCTTCATCCGGGCCGGCGTCGGCCGCATCGCCGAGGATCGCCACGCGTCGGTGATCGGAGAGCTCAGCGTCGCGTACAACATGGCGCTCGAGGACCTCGGCTCTTTCTCCGCCCGGGGGATGCTGGACGAGGGCCGCATCCGTGCCCATGCAGAGAGCTTGATCGAGAGATTCGACATCAAGGCCCGCCCCACAGACCCCGTCCGGACGTTGTCGGGCGGCAACATGCAGAAGGTGCTTCTGGCGCGCGTGCTCGCGCGCGAGCCCGGGCTGCTCGTCGTCTCGCAGCCGACGCGGGGCCTCGACGTGGGAGCCACCGAGTACGTGCGCCGGCAGCTGCTCGCGCAGCGCGCGGCCGGCGCGGCCGTCCTGCTCGTGTCGGAGGACCTCGACGAGATCTTCGAGATGTCGGACCGGATCCTCGTGATGTACGAGGGCAAGATCGCGGGAGAGGTCGGCGCCGACGTCGACGACCTCGAACGCGTCGGATTGCTCATGGCGGGTCGTTCGGCGTGAGGGGCTGGCGCCTGCGAGAGCAACCCGCCCCGTCGTGGTACGTGCCGGCGCTCCCCCTGCTGGCCGTCGGGGTGACGTTCGTGCTCACGTCGCTGTTCGTGATCGCGGCGGGAGCCGATCCCCTGGAGGCCTACCGGTACTTCGTGATCGAGCCGCTCGCGACCCGCTTCAGCGCCCTCGAGGTGCTCGTCACTACGACGCCTCTGCTGCTCACGGGCGCGGCCGTGGCGTTCGCGTTCCGCGCCGGCTACTACAACATCGGCGCCGAGGGCCAGCTGCTGTGCGGTGCGATCGCGGCCGCGTGGGCCGGCACGCTGGTGGAGGGGCTGCCCAAGATCGCTGCGCTCCCTCTCATGATCGGCGCGGGCATGGTGGCGGGCGCGGCGTGGGCGCTTCCACCGGCCATCATGAGGGTCCGGTTCGGCATCGACGAGGTCGTCACGACGCTGCTGCTCAACCCCGTCGCTCTGCTCCTCGTCACGGGACTCCTCAACGGGCCGTGGCGCGACCCCGTGACGGGCTTCCCCGAGTCGGAGCGCATCGCGGCGAGCGCGGAGTTCCCGACGATCGTGGACCGGTCGCGCCTGCACCTCGGCTTCTTCCTGGCGCTGGTCGTTATCGCGGCCGGGTGGTTCGTGACGACGAGGACCGTGCTCGGACTCAAGCTGAGGGCCACGGGCCTGAGCCCCCGCGGGGCCCGGTTCTCCGGCATCGACGTGGGCAGGATGCTGATGCTTGCGGCGCTCGTCAGCGGCGCGATCGCGGGCGTGGCCGGCGTCAGCGAGGTGGCGGGCATCCAGTTCAGGCTCACGGAGGGCGTCTCCCCGGGCTACGGGTACACGGGGATCGTGGTCGCGACCCTGGGCGCCCTGGCCATGGTGGGGGTCGCGGTGGCGGCCGCGTTCCTCGGGATCGTCAGCATCGGAGCCGACACCGCCAGCCGCGCCCTCGCTGTGCCGTCGCAGCTGGGCCTCGTGGTGCAGGCAACGCTGCTGCTCGTCACCGTGTCGCTGCTCGTGTTCCGCCGCTATCGCTTGAGGCGGGCTTGAGCCTGCTCCTCACCGTCGTCGAGGCGACGCTCCGCAACGCGACGCCGCTTGTGTTCGGGACCGTCGGCGAGCTCTACTCGGAGCGCGCCGGCGTCCTCAACCTCGGCATCGAGGGAACCATGTATGCGGGCGCGTTCTTCGGGTTCGCCGCGGCCTACGGGACCGATTCGCTGCTCCTCGGGCTGCTCGCCGCGGTCGTCGTCGGAATGCTCGCGGGCGCGCTCATGGGTCTGCTGTCGGTCTCGCTCGGGGCGAACCAGCACGTCGCCGGCATCGGGGTCACGCTGCTGCTCGTGGGGCTTTCGGAGTTCTCCAACCGCATCTTCTTCTCCGGACGCGACACGCTGCCGAAGATCGAGCCCTTCGCGCAGCTGGAGCCCTTCGGCGATGGAGCGCTGGCCCAGTACGGGCTCACCTACTTCGCCTTCTTAGTGCTCGTCCCGGCCGCATGGTGGGTCCTCATGCGCACGAGCTTCGGGCTCCATGTGCGCGCCGTGGGCGAGAACCCCGAGGCCGCCGACGCGGCCGGGATCAACGTCTACCGCACCCGGTACCTCGCGCTGATGGCGGGCGGGGCCCTCATGGGTGTGGGGGGCTCGTTCTTCACCCTCGCCGTGCTCGGGTCGTTCACACTCGACATCATCGCGGGGCGAGGATGGGTCTGCATCGCGCTCGTGATCTTCGGGCGTTGGCGCGTGGGGAGGGCGGTCGCCGGGACGCTGCTGTTCGCCGCGGTCTACGCCCTGCAGCTGCGTCTGCGCATCCTGCCGGGCTGGGGCGACGTGCCCTTCGAGCTCCTGCTCGCGCTTCCCTACATCGTGACGATCGTCGCCCTCGCCGTGTCCGGAGCCAACGTCGCATACCCCGGTGCATACCTCAAGCCCTACCGTCGAACATGAGGAGCGTGTGGTGACCGACGACCAGAGGTTCCTGAGCGAAGCGATCGCGCAGGCGCGCGCGGGCCGGGCCGAGGGCGGGATCCCGATAGGAGCCGCTCTCGTCGCCGACGGCGAGGTGCTGGGTGCCGGGCGCAACCGCAGGGTGCAGCAGGGGAGCGCGATCCGCCACGGGGAGACGGACGCCCTCGAGAGCGCCGGGCGCCGTCCGGCGCGCGTCTACGCCCGCTCGACCATGTACACGACGCTGTCGCCCTGCGACATGTGCTCGGGAGCGATCCTGCTGTACGGGATCCCGCGCGTCGTGGTCGGCGAGAACCGCACCTTCATGGGAGCGGAGGACCACCTCAGGGAGCGCGGCGTCGAGGTCGTCGTCCTCGACTCCGAGGAGTGCGTGCAGATGATGTCGGAGTTCATCGCCGAGAACCCCGAGCTGTGGAACGAGGACATCGGAGAGGAGTGAGCGGGGCCGTCGTCGCTCGGACCGGCCGGGGTCCCCGGTGTCGCTAGCCGATCTCTCCCTCGAGGACGCCTCGCGCGCGGTCGCGGACGGAGCCGTCTCGTGCGTGGAGCTCGCGCGCGACTGCCTCGCGCGCATCCACTCGCTGGATGCCGCCCTGCGGGCGTGGGAGGCCGTGGACGACGAGGGCGCCGAGACGGCGGCCGCCGCTCTCGACCGGGAGCCCGCGCGCGGTCGTCTGCACGGCATGCCGATCGCGGTCAAGGACATCATCGACGTCGCCGGCCTGCCCACGACGGCCTCGTCGCGCGTCCTCGCCGGCAACGTGGCGTCGCACGACGCCCCGATCGTCGCCCGCCTGCGCGCCGGGGGCGCGATCGTGCTCGGCAAGACGACAACGCACGAGTTCGCCGACGGGGTCGTGTGCTCGCCGACCCGCAACCCGTGGGACACGGAGCGCATCCCCGGGGGATCGAGCGGAGGCTCCGCGGTTGCGCTCGCGGCTCGGATGGCCCCCGGCGCGCTCGGGACCGACACCGCGGGGTCGATCCGGATCCCCGCCGCGCTCTGCGGCGTGAGCGGGCTGGTCCCGACGCGCGGCGCGGTCCCGGCCGACGGCATCGTCCCCCTGTCGAGGTCGCTCGACGTCTGCGGCCCCATGGCGCGCAGCGTCCGCGACCTCGCCCTCCTGTGGGAGGCGATGGCGGGACCGGTCCCGGGGCCTCCCGAGCCCGCGTTGCTGTCGGTCGGCATCCCCGAGCGCCCGGTGGTCGACCTCCACCCCTCGGTCGCGGCCGCCGTCGAGGCCGTGGGGGACGTGCTCGGGGGCGCAGGGCTCTCGCTGCGGATCGTGTCGCTGCGGCGCTTCGAGGAGTGGGACCGGGCGCGCGGCATCCTTCTCGGGGTCGAGGCCCTCGCCGCCCACCGGGAGGCGGGCTGGTACCCCGACCGTGCCCACCTCTACACGGAGGAGACCCGGCGCGACCTGCGGGACTTCGAGAGGATCCCCGCCGACCGCTTCGTTGCGGCCCGCCGCCGCCTCGACGATCTCGTGGCCGAGCTGGGGGAGGCGCTGAGCGGGATCGATCTGCTCCTGCTGCCCGGGGCGCCGCGGCCCGCCCCCACGCGCGCGGAGGCCGAGCGTCTCGAGGACGGCGGCCGCCCTCCGGCGCTCCAGGAGCTGGTGCGGCTCAACGGCCCCATCAACGCGGCCGGCCTCGCCTCGATCGCGTTCCCCTGCGGGTACGACGAGCGCGGCCTTCCCCTCGGGGCCCAGCTCGTCGCCCGGGACGAGGCGACCGCGCTCGCGGCGGGCGCGCTCTTCCAGGAGCTCACCGACCACCACTCCCGGCGCCCCCCCGAGATCCCGGTTCCTGGAGGCGTGAACTGCGCCTGACTCCGGCGACGGCTCTAGCCGGAGCGCTTGAGCTTGCCGTGACGCTTCGCGTGCCGCTCGCCGATGCGGAACACGAACAGGCCCACGGGGATCGAGAGCGCGCCGATCAGCAGCAGCGGCCACAGGTCGTGGCCGAGGGAGCCGACCCCGGCGCCCTCCAGGATGGCCTCCCGGATGCCCTCGAGCGCGTAGGTCGCGGGCGAGATCGTCGACAGCCACTGCATCGGCTCGGGCAGGATCTCGACGCTGTAGTAGATGCCGGAGACGACGAGCAACAGGCCCTGGGCTATGAAGCCCAGCTGCGTGCCCTTCTCGGGGGAGATGAGCGGCAGGACCGCGGTCATGATCCCGATCCCGATGAACGAGACCGACGCGACCGCGAGGACCACGAGCGCGGCCCCGTAGTCGGCGCGCGGCATCTCGAGGTTGAAGAAGAACGCGATCGATCCGAACAGAAGGGCGGCGCGCGCCACACCGTAGGCGACCGCGAAGATGCCCATGCCGCCGAGGTGGATCGTGCGCGAGAGCGGCGCCATGAACGTGTACTCGATCGTGCCCTCCCATCGCTCCCACGCGACCGTCTCGGTGAGGATCTCGAAGATCAGGCCGAGATATGCCCAGATGACCGCGCCGATCAGCAGGACCGTGGTCTGGCGGTTGACGTCGAGGCGTCCGCCCGAAGCCTCCACGCCCTCTGCGATGAAGACGATCGTGAGCGTGTTGGCGATCGTCCAGACGAAGAAGGCGATCTCCCACCACACATAGCGCTTGACCAGGTACATGTTGCGCTCGACGATGCCGCTGAGGCCCACCAGCTCGGAGCGCACCGCGAGGGCCGTCGGGGTTCGCATCACACCTAACCTCCGTCTGTTTCGTCGGGGTCCTCTTCCTCGAAGGACCGCCCGGTCGCGGCGAAGAAGGCTTCCTCGAGGGTCTCGGCGCCGTAACGCCGCCTGAGGTCCTCGACGGGCCCGAGAAAGAGCAGCTCGCCGCGGTGCAGGATCCCGATCCGCTCGGCGAGGCTCTCGGCTTCGGCGAGGTCGTGGGTGCACAGCAGGATCGTGACGTCGTGAGCCGCGCGCAGCTCTCGCACGAACTCCTGCACCTCGAGCTTCGAGCGGGGGTCGAGCCCGGTAGTGGGCTCGTCGAGCAGCAGCAGGACGGGCGACGTGAGAAGAGCGCGCGCGAGGGCGACCTTCTGCTGCATGCCTCGCGACAGGTTCTCCATCGACTCGTTGCGACGATCGGCCGGAAACCCCACCCTCGACAGGATCTGGGGGATGCGGGCGCGCGTCTCGCGCGCGGTCATCCCGTAGAAGCGGGCTGCGTAGCCTAGGTTCTCCGCCGAGGACATCTTCTTGAAGAAGGACGCTTCAACCGAGACCCTGTTGACGAGGCGGCGGACGGCGCGGGGATCGGAGAAGACGTCGTGCCCGAAGATGCGGGCCTCGCCGCCGTCGTGCAGGAGCAGGGTGGCGAGAAGCCGCACCAACGTGGACTTCCCCGATCCGTTCTGTCCCAGGATCGCGATGCACTCGCCCTGGGCGATCGAGAACGTGACGTCCTTCAGGGCTGCCACGCGCTCGCGGCGAGAGAACCTGCCGGAGCGGTTGTCGCGACGCAGGAACTCCTTCGTGAGCGCGACGACCTCGACCGCGGGGCGGGTGGAGGTGGACGGCTCTGCGGCTGCGATCTGCGGGTTGGCGATGCTCGGCACGGATGCTCCTTGTGGGGGTGGTGGGTCGCGCGGACGAGGCGCCCCGGGAGGGGCGCGGGGCGCGAGTACGAGGAGTCAGCCGAGGAGCATCAAGGTGCGACCACTCTAGTGCGGGGGGCCGGGAACGACAAGTGGCCGTGCGCGGCGGGACTACGCCGTCGGCTCGGGGTCCTGCTCGAAGTCGAGCCTCTGCGTCTGCTGCAGGCTGCACTCACCGCAGGCTTGGCACTCGACCGTGTAGACAAGGCACTCGCCGGCCCCGGCGACCGGCTCGAAGCTGTAGCCGCGCTCGTCCGCCTCGGTCAACAGCGTCGCGACGAGCTCCGCTCCCGTCATGACGCCCGCGAGGGCGGCGGACGGGGTGCCGCACTCGAGGCAGAGGCAAGCGTCCATGGCGCCAGTATCGGGACGACCGGGGGAGCGCTCCATCCGCGGATGTGCGTAGCCGCGGACTGCTACGCTCCCGCCCCGTGCCGGACCCGACCGTCCCTGTCTGGGAGAGGCGTTACAGAGCGCCCGCTCCCACCTTCCCGACCTGGTCCTCCGCCGCACCCGATCGGCTCGCGTTCGCGTCGAACGAGGGCGGCTCCTACCAAGCCTACGGCTACGACCGCGCCACCGGCGAGAGGACGCGCCTGAGCGACTCGCGGGTCGGGGTCGTGGACGCGTTCCCCAGCGCGGACGGCGCGGAGGTGGTGTGGTTCGAAGACGACACCGGCGACGAGTCGGGGAGCTGGGTGGCTGCGCCCTTCGGGGGCGGCAACGTGCGCAGCTTCGCCGCCGGCCTGGAGGGCCGATGGCCTGCGGGGATCGCGCTCGGGCGAAGCGTCGTCGTGGTGGCGACCTCCGACCGCGGCGGCTACGCGGTCCATGCGCTCCCGGCCTCGGGCGGCATCCGGGAGCTGTTCGCGAGCGAGAACCCGGTGAACGTGGGCGGGACGACGCGGCAGCGCGGCGGGTTCGTCCTCGGCGGGCTGTCCCCCGACGAGCGGCTCGTATGCCTCGAGCACTCCGAGAGAGGCGACGAGGTCCGGCGCGCCGTGCGCGTGGTCGAGGTCGCCTCCGGCGACGTCGTGGGCGACGAGTGGGACGGTGATGGGCTCGGCCTCGATGCGGTCGCGTGGTCGCCCCGGCCCGGCGACGCTCGCCTCCTGCTCCGTCACGAGCGCGAGGACCGCTACCGTCCCGAGCTCTGGGACCTCGCCCGCGGCGAGCGCACCGAGGTTCGCATCGAGCTGCCGGGCGACGTCATCCCCCTCGACTGGTTCCCCGACGCGTCGGCGCTGTTGGTCGCTCACCACTTCGAGGGGCGGGACGAGCTGTTCCGTGTCCCCCTTCCCGCGGGCGCGCCGCAGCGCATCGAGCATCCCGCAGGCGCGCTCGACGACGCGCGCGTCCGGCCCGATGGGGAGGTGTGGCTGCAGCTTTCGAGCGGCGGAACTCCGGCCCGCGTCCTCTCGGATACGGGACAGGAGGTGTTGCCGGCGCGCGAGCGCGCGCCGCACGGGGCCGCGTTCACGTCGTGGAGCTTTCCGAACCGCAGCGGCGACACGGTGCACGGCTTCTACGTCGCACCCCCAGGCGCGGGACCCTTCCCCGCGGTCATGCTGATCCACGGCGGGCCGACGTGGCACGTGTCCGACAGGTGGGAGCCCGACGCCCAGGCCTTCGTCGACCACGGGTTCGTCGTCGGGATGGTCAACTACCGGGGCTCGACCGGCTACGGACGGGCGTGGCGGGATCACGTCGTCGGCAACATCGGGCTCCCCGAGGAAGAAGACGTCCTCTGCGGGCTCGACGACCTCGTGGGGCGCGGCCTCGCCGACTCGGGGCGCGCCGTCTCGGCGGGCTGGTCGTGGGGTGGCTACATCACCCTGCTGACGATCGGACGCCATCCCGAGCGGTGGCGCGCCGCCGTCGGGGGAGTCCCGGTCGGCGACTACGCCGCCGGCTACGAGGACCTCTCGCCCGACCTGCAGGCCTACGACCGCTACCTGCTCGGAGGTAAGTCGCCCCACGATGTGCCCGACCTCATGGCGGAACGCAACCCGATCGTCTACGTCGACAGTGTGAGGACCCCCACGCTCGTCCTGGTGGGGCGCAACGACTCCCGCTGCCCCTACGGGCAGGCGATGGCCTGGGTCGATGCGGTGCGCGCTCGCGGCGCCGAGGTAGAGGTCTATGAGTACGACACGGGCCACAGCTCCTTCGACGTGGACGAGGTCGTGCGCCAGATGCGCGTCGTGTTCGAGTTCCTGACCCGCCGGGTCTAGTGCCCGGGGGCGACCCGCCACAGCTCCGTCTCGCCGTGGTCCTGTCCGGCGGCGCGTCGCTCGGCGCCTACGAGGCCGGCGCGCTCGCAGCGCTCCTCGTCGGCGTGCGCGCGCGTCAGCGGGAGCGGCCCCACGCCGTGGTCCTGGACGCGGTCGGGGGCGCGTCGGCCGGGGCCCTCGTCGGGCTCTTCGGCGCCTACGCGATGCTGGAGGGCCTCGATCCCCTCGGCTTCCTGCAGGAGGCGTGGGTCGATCGGGTCTCTCTCGACCTCCTCCGGCGCGGCCGGGGCCAGGGCCTGCTCTCGTTCGACAACATGCGCGCCGACATCGGTGACTTCCTTGGCGGGGCCGACAACGCGGCGCGCCGCGACGATCCGCAGAGCTCCTCGGTCGGGCTCCATGTCTCGCTCACGGGTCTGCAGGGGCTCTCCTATCGGATCCGCTCGAGCCACGGCGAGGGCCTGCCCGCGACCACCTATTCGGACTGGGGGCGCTTCGTGCTCGACCCCGCCCGCGGGGCGGACCAGGTCCTCGAGCCGAGGGGCCGTTCGCCCCTCGACTTCGCCCTCGCCTCGGCCGCACACCCCGGCGCGTTCACCCCCGCCCTCCTCGACCGCAGCGGCGACGCGGACGCCTACCGCGCCAACGGGATCGAGAACTTCCCCGAGTCGGGCCACCTGTGGTACTCGGACGGCGGGCTCATGCAGACCGAGCCGCTGGGGCGGACGCTGACGGCGGCCCAGGAGGCCGACGAGCGCAGCGGGGCGTCCGGTCCCCACCGGCGCGCCGCCGTGCTGATCGATCCCCGCTCCGAGGACCCCTCGGGGGCGAGCATGTGGACGGACCCGGAGCAGACGCCGAAGTGGCTCGAGGGCCTCCGGCGCGCCCTCGAGATCCTGCCGGCCCAGTCCGTCTACGACGACGCGGTGCGCGTCGAGGGCTCGAACGAGCGCCTGCGCGAGCGCGACCTCCTCGCGCAGGCGCTCGAGCCGCACCTCGGGGCCGGGGCGGAGGACTCGCTGCGGACCTTCCTCGAGAGTGTCGGCGGGGAGAGCGGGGGCGCCGGGGGCGCGCCGCGGGACGTCTCGCTCGGAGAGCTCCTGCTCGCCTCCATCGCGCGCGTGGCGGGCCTCGCGGGCAAGGAGAGGGTCCACGTAGACGTGATCTCTCCGCTGGTCCTCGCCTCGGACGACGGCGACGACGTCCCCGGGCTCCTCGCCGGGGACTTCATGGGGGACTTCGGAGGTTTCCTCGACCGCGACGTCAGGCGGAGCGACTTCCTCCTCGGCTACGCGAGCGTGCAGACCTGGCTCGCGCAGGGACTGCGCGGTACGGGCGCGCCCGGCGCCGACCTCGACTTCATGGCGGAGGCGGTCGCCGACCGCAGCCCCGGCGACTGGCGCGAGGCGAACCGAGGGCGCGTCCGCTCGCGCGACCTTCCCCGCTCCGCGCGGCTCGCGCTCTTGCGCCTCGGGATCGATGCGCTGAGGGCCCTCGGCGCGAGCGCGATCGACCTCTCGCGGGTCGGGGAGCGCCTCCGCCGCTGACCTCTCGAGACCGGTGGACGGGGGCCACCGAGGGAACCGAACCGGGATCGCCATGATCGCTCGCGCCCGGGTATAACGGGCGTCCGACCGCGAGCAGAACTGGGGTGACGCCGTGAACGTGCTCTACGAACGCGCGCAGCGTATAGAGGCCGAGGAGAACCTCGACCCCGCCGCCAACAAGGTGGCCGACGCAGTGTCCAAGGTGCTGTCGGCGGGGCCCGTGAAGGACCTCCTGAGCGGCACGTGGCTGGGGCACTCGCTGCACCCGCTCCTCACCGACGTCCCGATCGGGACCTGGACCTCGGCGACGATGTTGGATCTCTTCGGCGGGGAGGAGACGCGCGCCGCGGCGCGCCGTCTCGTCGGCCTCGGGATCCTCGCCTCGCTGCCGACCGCGGCATCGGGCCTGTCCGACTACTCCGACACCTACGGTCCCGAGCGCCGCGTGGGCGTCGTGCACGCCGCCCTGAACACGATCGCCCTCGGGCTCTTCGGGGGCTCGTACATGGCCCGCCGGCGGGGGTCCGACGGGGCCGGCAAGGTTCTCGGTCTCGCCGGCATGGGCGTGGCGAGCCTCGGGGCCTACCTCGGCGGGCACCTCTCGCTCGACATGGGGATCGGCGTCGACCACACCGCGTACGAGGCGGGACCGAACGAGTGGACGCCCGTCCTGGACGACTCGGAGGTCGGCGAGGGCGAGGCCAGAAAGGTCGAGGCGCAGGGAGCCTCGATCATGGTCGCGCGCCATCGAGGGCGGCTCTGCGCGCTCGCCGACCGGTGCACACACCTCGGAGGCCCTCTGCACGAGGGCAAGATGGAGGACGGAACTGTCACTTGTCCGTGGCATGGCAGCGTCTTCGGTCTCGACGACGGTCGCGTCGTGCGAGGACCGGCGCGCTCGCCCCAGCCCGCCTTCGACGCGCGCGTCGCCGAAGGCAGGATCGAGATCCGCCGCAGGTCCTAAGCCGCGCGCGGCTCGCTTAGGGTCGCGCCCCCGTCACTGGAGGTTGGGTGGCTCGCTTCAAGGTCGGCGTCCAGCTGCGTCCGCAACACACCACGATGGACGATCTCAGGCGCGCCTGGAAGGCGGCCGACGAGCTGGGCGTCGATTCCATCTTCGGCTGGGACCACTTCTTCCCCCTCTTCGGGGACCCCGGCGGGCTGCACTTCGAGGGCTGGACGGTGTTGGCGGCGATGGCGTCCGAGACGAGGCGCGCGGCCGTCGGGCTGCTGGTGACGTGCAACTCCTACCGCAATCCCGAGCTGCTCGCCGACATGGCACGCACCGTCGACCACATCAGCGGGGGCCGAGCCGTGCTCGGCATAGGGGCGGGCTGGTTCCAGCGCGACTACGCCGAGTACGGCTTCGGGTTCGGAACCGCGGGGAGCAGGTTGCGCGCACTGAGCGACGCGCTCCCTCGGATCAAGGCCCGACTGGGCGCGCTCAACCCGCCTCCGGTGGGGCCGCTGCCCATCCTGATCGGGGGCGGAGGAGAGAAGGTCACGCTTCGCATCGTCGCCGAGCACGCCGACATGTGGAACGGGTTCGGCACGGACCCCGCCGCCGTCCGGCACAAGAACGACGTGCTGGACCAATGGTGCTCGAAGGTGGGCCGGGACCCCGGCGAGATCGAGCGCACCTTCACCGTCAACCACCCCGACAACGCCGACATCGACGGTTTACTGCGGGCGGGCGCGCAGCACCTCATCGTGGGCACCAACGCCCCCTTCGACCTCGGTCCGGTCGAACGCCTCCTCGGGGTGGCGCGGGGTTGAGCGTGCGGTGAGGGACCCGGACGACGCCGCGCTGCGCGCGGAGGCGACGTCGCTGCTGCGCGACCTCATACGGGCCGATACCTCAAACCCGCCGGGGCGCGAGACCCCGGCGGCCGTGCTGCTGCGCGATTACCTCACCGCCGCCGGCGTCGATTGCGAGCTCGTTGCTCGCGACCCCGAGCGCGCCAACCTGATCGCGCGCATCCCTGGCACGGGGGAAGGGCCCTCCCTCGCGTTCATGGGCCACACCGACGTCGTCCCGGCCGAGGCCGCGGACTGGACCCACCCTCCGTTCGCCGGCCACCTCGACGAGAACGGCTTCGTGTGGGGCAGGGGCGCGGTCGACATGAAGAACGAGACCGCGACCCGGGCGGTGGCCATGGCCGTGCTAGGGCGCTCGGGGTTCCGGCCGCGCGGCGACCTCGTCTATATCGCGCAGGCGGACGAGGAGGACGGCACGGAGTCGGTCGGCATCAAGTGGCTGCGCGACGTCCGGCCTGCCATCGGCTGCGATTTCGCCCTCGACGAGGGTGGCGGAGCCCGTCTCGAGCTGGCCGACGGGCGCGTCGTCGTGCCCATCAACACGGGTGAGAAGGCGACGCTGCCCGTCCTCGTCACCGCGGTTGGCGAAGCCGGGCACGCCTCTACGCCGACGGCCGGAGCCAACGCGGTCCCGCGCCTCGCGGTCCTCATCCAGCGCCTCGCACGGCATCGCTGCCGGCGCACGGAGCTGCCCGAGACGCGCCGCCTCCTCGAAGTGCTCGTGGGCCCGTTCGACGGTGGCCTCGACGACGCCATCGAGCGAGCCAGCGACCTCCACCCCACCTTCCGGGACGAGCTCCCGGCCTTGTTCTCGTCGACGATCGCGCCCACGCGCCTGAGGGGCTCCGGCGCCCGCAACGTCATGCCCGCGCGCGCCTCGGTCGAGTGCGATTGCCGCGTTCTTCCCGGGACGCAGCCGGACGACCTCGAGAGCGAGCTCAGGGACGCGTTGGGCGACGACATCCCTTACGAGATCGAGTTCCTCGAGCCCCCCCTTGGGGGCACGGTGGCGCCCCTCGGTACCGAGCTGTTCGGCGTCTGCCAGCGCTTCCTCGACGAGCACGACCCGGGGGCGACGCTGCTGCCGACGGTCTCCGCGGGCTTCTGCGACTCCCACTTCATGAGGGAGAGGTTCGGCACCGCCGCGTACGGCTTCTGGCCATGGCGCGCGACCCCCTCGGACGTGTACTTCAGTGGGTTCCACAACAGAGACGAACGCGTGCATACCGACGACCTCGTGTACGCGACGCGCTTCCATCTCTTCGCGGCGCGCCGGCTTCTCGGGCGCGTGTAGGCGCCGGCCCTCCGGTAGCTGTTGCGGTAGGCAGCAACGGTGGATAACGGGCTGAACGAACGGGAGTTGAGGGAGCAGGCGCGGGCGACCGAGGGCGAGGTGCGGGAGCTCGTTCGCCTCGGCATCCTGCGCCCGCAGGACGGCGCTCACCCCTTCAGCGACGGCGACGTGTGGAGGGCGCGCCTTGCGCTCGCCTGCGCCGGGCTCGGACTATCGCTCCAGGACATCGGGCATGCCCTGGCGGAGGGAAGGCTCTCGCTCGCCTTCTTCGATCTCCTGAGGTGGTCCGGTGCGGAGCTGCGGGACGAGACCTATGGCGGCCTATGCGACCGGCGCGGCGTGTCCTTCGAGCTGCTCGCGCGCGTTCACGACGCTCTCGGCTTCGCCCGGCCCCTCCCGGACGACCGGACCCGCGCGGACGCGGGCCCCATCGTCGACGTGCTCGCTGTGGGTGCGCAGCTCGGCGTCGACGAAGACGCGGTCGTGCGCGCCTTCAGGGTCTACGGCGAGAACCTCCGCCGCGTGGCGCAGGCGGAGGCGCGCTTCTACCACGCGCAGGTGGAGCAGCGGCTGCTGGCCTCGGGCATGGACGAGAACGAGATGCGCGCGGTCGCCACCGGCATGAGCAACGAGCTCATGCCGGTGGTGGAGAAGCTCGTGCTGTCGATCTATTACCGACATCAGGAGCACTACGCTCTCGCCGACCTCGTCGAGCATGTGGAGGATGTGGTCGGAGCGGCTCGGCAACGCTCGCGCGCGGAGGCGATCATCTTCTTGGACCTCGCCGGCTTCACGCGCCTGACCGAGCAGGAGGGCGACGATGTCGCTGCGGCGCTGGCAGCATCGCTCGCGCGGGTCGTCCAGGCGACCGCTGCAAGCCACGGCGGCGAGGCCGTCAAGTGGCTGGGAGACGGCGTCATGCTCCACTTCCAGGACCCGGGTGCGGCCGTGTTGGCGGCCCTCGAGATGGTGGAGCGCTCCGAGGGCGCCGGTCTCCCACCCCCATACGTCGGCATCCACGCCGGCCCGGTGATCCTCCAGGACGGCGACTACTACGGCCGCACGGTCAACGTCGCGTCCCGGGTCGTGACGCAGGCGCAACCCATGCAAACCCTCGTGACGGACGCCGTGCTGACGTGCGGCCCCGTGCCCGGCGTCGCCTTCCATCCCGTGGCCGAGGCGCGCCTCAGGGGGGTGGCCGACCCCGTGATGCTCTACGAGGCGGTGCGCGCACCGGGCTCGCCACGGGGCCCGGACTGAAAGGCGCGCGCGAACGGTGCGGTGCGGTAGAAACCGGTGGTCCAGCGTCACAGCCGACACGAGGGGCCAACCATGGGTGCCATCGGACGCACGATCTCGAGGTACTTCGGCGAGAACATGACCGACAGGGCGGCGGGACTCACGTACTACTCGCTGCTGTCGCTGTTCCCCGCGCTGATCGTCGTGGTGGCGCTCGTGGGCGTTTTCGGCCAGCACCCGGAGACGACACAGAAGATCATCGACATCGCGCGCGAGCTCGGCTCTTCGAGGGCGGCTCAGACGATCGAGGCGCCGGTCCGGGGAGTCGTGAGCAACAAGGGCGGGGCCGGAGCCCTGCTCGGGGTGGGTCTCGTCGGAGCGCTGTGGTCGGCCTCGGGATACGTCGCCGCGTTCATGCGCGCGTCGAACGAGATATGGGAGGTGCCCAAGGAGCGGCGCTTCTTCCGTAAGCTCCCGGTGAGGCTGGGGCTCACCGTCCTCATGACGGTCGTGTCGGCGTGCGCGGCGGTTTCCCTCGTCGTCACTGGGTCGGTCGCGGAAGCGATAGGCCGTGCCGTCGGGCTCGAGGGCACGGCGGTGACGGTGTGGTCCGTGGCCAAGTGGCCCGTGTTGGTCGCGCTCGTGGCGGTCGCCTTCGCGCTCCTCTACTACGGCGCGCCGAACGTGCGCCAGCCGCCGTTCCGATCACTGCTCGTGGGCGCCCTGATCGCTGTGGTCGTGTGGATCGCCGCATCGATCGGGTTCGCCCTCTACCTCTCGTTCTTCGGCTCCTACAACGAGACCTACGGGAGCATCGGCGCGGTCGTCGTGCTGCTCCTGTGGCTCTTTCTGTCCAATAACGCGGTCTTGCTGGGCGCGCTGTTCAACGCTGAGCGAGAGCGCTCTCGCCAGGGCATCGGGCTCGACGAGGGCCTCGGGATCGACCTTCGCGACAGCAAGGGAAAGGACGTCGCCTACACGCGCCGGGGACGCTGAGAGCCCACGCAGGGCAACGCCGTCCGCACGGCGTGTCGAGGGCGGCCGAGCGGCGCAGGAGAGGTGCCAGGGAGTAGGGACGGGTCGCCTTCCTACCGACGGGGTGGGGGGGTAAGAGGTCTGCCTGCTCCCTGGCACCATCTTCATCGCCCAGCTGGGGTGGCGGGAAACTACGTAGTCCTACGTACCGGCTCCCGGGGTTCCTCGGCTGTCGCCGGCAGCTCCGCCGTCCGGACCGGGTCCAGGCGGCGGTCGAGAGCGCGAAAACTGCTCCCCGCGATGAGGGCACTCAGGGATGCAGCAGGATCTTCACCGCTCCGTCCTCCTTCTTCTGAAAGATCTCGTAGCCGTGGGAGGCGTCGGCCAGGGGCAGGTGGTGCGTCGCGAACCCGTCGACCCCGAGTGGGTCCGCGTCGGTCAGCAGCGGCAGGATGTAGTCGACCCAGCGCTTGACGTTGGCCTGTCCCATACGAAGCTGGATCTGCTTGTCGAACAGGGTCAGCATCGGCAGCGGGTCGGTCTCCCCGCCGTAGACCCCCGCGAGCGAGATCGTGCCGCCTCGGCGTACGAGCTCGATCGCGAGATGCAGAGCGGAAAGGCGGTCGATGCCCATTCGCTCCATCATCTTGGCCGCAAGGGCGTCCGGCATGAGGCTCACGAGCTGGTGGGCGACCTTCCCCGCCGGCGAGCCGTGCGCCTCCATCCCGACCGCGTCGATGACGGCGTCGGGTCCCCGTCCGCCGGTGGCATCGCGGATCGTCTCGACGATGTCGTCGTCCTTGCTGGGGTCGAACGCCTCGATCCCGAAGCGGCGCGCTCGCTCGAGGCGCTCGGGAACGATGTCCAGCCCAAAGACCCTCCCCGCGCCGCGCTGGAGGGCGAGGCGGGCGGACATGTCGCCGATCGGCCCCAGGCCGAGGACCGCGACGCTTCCCCCCCGAGGCGTCGCGGCGTACTCGACCGCCTGCCACGCGGTCGGCAGGACGTCTGAGAGGTAGACGAAGCGGTCGTCGGGCGGCCCCTCGGGCACCTTGATGGGGCCGTAGTCGGCGTGCGGGACCCGCAGGTACTCCGCCTGGCCGCCGGGCACCTGACCGTAGAGCTTGGTGTAGCCCAGCAGGGCTGCGCCCATCGCATGATCTCGGACCTGGGTCGTCTCGCACTGCGACTGCAACCCCTGCCCGCACATGAAGCAGCTGCCGCACGCGATGTTGAACGGGATCACGACCCGGTCGCCCGGGCTCAGATTCGTTATCTCCTGCCCGACCTCTTCCACGATGCCCATGGGCTCGTGGCCGAGGACGTCCCCCTTGTCCAGGAACGGACTCATGACTTCGTAGAGGTGAAGGTCCGACCCGCAGATGCCCGTCGACGTTACGCGAACGATCGCGTCGTTCGGCTCCCTCATCTCGGGATCGGCGACGTCCTCGACGCGCACCTGTCGCTTGCCCTGCCATGTCACTGCCTTCATGTACGGCTCCTCTCCCCTCGAGCGTCGCGCGGCGAGCGTACGGGTGTCCGCGAGCGCCGCGTGGCGCCGGTGGGTGCTGGGCGCCCCCACGGCGCAGGAGCCGCGATCGACGCGATGGAGGCGCCTGCTGGGTCAGGTGCCGACGTAGGCCGCGAGGTGCTCGCCGGTGAGCGTGGAGCGGGCGGCGACGAGGTCGGCGGGTGTGCCCTCGAAGACGATCCGGCCGCCGTCGTGGCCGGCGCCGGGGCCGAGGTCGATGATCCAGTCGGCGTGCGCCATGACCGCCTGGTGGTGCTCGATGACGATGACCGACTTGCC